>JAAYCP010000205.1 GCA_012729695.1 Actinomycetales bacterium
GCGATCCAGTGCGCGCACGAGCACCCCTTGTCGCCGGAGCACCGCAGCGGGCGTGGGAGCGTGCGATGTCAGGCGTGCAGGTGCGGTGGTTGCGGCGGCGGACCGTCGTTGTCAGCGAGTCCCTGCCGGTCCGAGTGCAGACCGAGGAGTCGCTTGATCCACGGCCGCCCGCTCACCTCGTCGTGCTCCTGCCTGGGTCGAAGCATCGTGAACTGCGCGTCCTGCAGGTCAGCGACACTGACCCCGGTGAGCCGCTCGAAGATCCGCACCGTCGACTCGGCATCGAGACGCTCGACGCCCTCCTCCTCCGGCAGCGGGTCTCCCGCCCCCACTCCCCGCTCTCCGAGCGTGTCGACCTGGTGGCGACGCACCCCCGTGTCGTCATAGACCGACAGCAGGTACGTGTTGTCCCGCGGGTCCACCGCAGCGGCAACCACCCGGCTGCCGAGCGCGAGGGCGACGCCGTGGTTCTCCTGCGAGACATCCGTGCGACCCTGCGCGATGAGGAGCCCGCCGGCCACCTCCAGCGCGCCGGGATCGTCGCTCGCGAGCACCTCGTGACCCGGTGCTGTCGTCCCCGCGTCATGGAGGCCGACCCGCGCGAGATCAGCGAGCCCGGCTCCTTCGATCATCACCAGTCCGAACGCCATGCTCTTCACCGTGACACATGCGCAACGTTCCGAGGCAGGCCCGTGAACAGCCCCGGCGACCACCTGCGGCGCCGTCTAGGGTTGGCCGGGTGAGAGAGGGTATGCGTCGCGCACCCTGGCGTCGCACGGAGGACCCCGACGAGCGCGCCCGGAGTCGCGCCGAGAGCCGTGAGGTGCTGCGTCTGGCGGTGCCGGCCTTCCTCGCCCTCGTCGCCGAGCCGCTCTTCCTCCTCGCCGACTCGGCCATCATCGGCCACCTCGGCACGCCCCAGCTCGCCGGGCTCGGCGTCGCCAGCGCCATCCTCCTCACCGCTGTCAACGTGTTCGTCTTCCTCGCCTACGGGACGACAGCGACCGTCGCCCGCTACCTCGGCGCCGGGTCCCGGACCCAGGCGGTCGCTGCGGGCATCGACGGTGCCTGGTTGGCCATCATCCTCGGCGCCGTCACCGGCGTGGCCGTTGCGCTCTTCGCCGAACCGATGTGCGCCGCGTTCGGCGCCTCTCCCGAGGCCATCGGGCACGCGGTGACCTACCTGCGGGTCTCGGCCATCGGCATACCGTTCATGCTCGTCGTCCTCGCGGTCACCGGTGTCCTGCGCGGCCTGCAGGACACCCGCACTCCCCTCATCGCGAGCGTTCTCGGGTTCGGGCTCAACATCGTCCTCAACGTCACCTTCGTCTACGGCCTCGGCTGGGGCATCGCCGGAGCTGCGTGGGGGACGGTCATCTCCCAGTTCCTCATGGCCGCAGGCCTCGTGGCGATGCTGCTCAAGGAGGCCCGGAAGCTGCACGCACCGCTGCGGGCGCACCCCGGCCGGGTCCTGACCGCTGCCCGCAACGGGGTGCCGCTGCTCGTGCGCACGCTCGCCCTGCGGGCCATCCTCGTCGTGACGATGTGGACCGCGGCCAGCCTCGGGGACGTGCCGCTCGCTGCCCACCAGATCGCGGCGACGATCTGGAGCTTCCTCGTCTTCGCCCTCGACGCGATCGCCATCGCCGCGCAGGCGCTGACCGGCAAGACCCTCGGCGCCGGTGACGTCCACGGCACCCGGCGCGCGACCAGCCTGATGATCCGGTGGGGCATCGTCAGCGGGATCATCGCCGGCCTCGCGCTGCTCCTCGTCATGCGCTGGCTGCCACTGCTCTTCACCACCGACCCCGACGTGCAGCGGGTCCTCGCCGGGGCGCTGCTCGTCGTCGCCCTCGGCCAGCCGCTCTCCGGATACGTCTTCGTCATCGACGGGGTGCTCATCGGGGCCGGTGACACCCTCTGGCTCGCCAAGGCGATGGTCATCAACCTCATGCTGTACCTCCCGCTCGTCCTCGGGGTCTATGCCCTCGGACCGTGGCTGCTCAGCTCGGAGCCGCCGGTGCGCGGGATGCAGCACGCGGTCTTCTGGCTGTGGGTCGCCTTCACCGGGTTCATGGCGATCCGCGGGGTCATCCTCGGTATGCGCGTGCAGACCGACCGCTGGATGGTCACCGGAGCGCCACGGCGCTGACGCGACCCAGCGACGCACGAGCGATCAGGCCACCCCCGTCGCCGCCTCCCGACGCGGGTCACCGGCGGCGGAGAGCACGCCGCTCGCGGAGCGGGATGCGGCACCGACGCCACCGAAGTACATCGAGTGCGGCTCGTGCTCCAGGCCGGGCATCCCCAGAGCGGTGACCACAGCAGCGATCTCCGCGTCCCGCTCGTAGTCGACGCGGGTCGGCTCGCCGCGGACCACCCGCACGTGCGCCCGGGGGCGGCTGATCGCCTCACCCATGTCGACGTCGAGCAGGCAGTGCCGAGCGAGCACCTGCATCAGTGCCGTCGTGATGCGGTCCGCCCCCGGGGTGCCGATCGCCATGACCCGCCCGTCCGGAGCGCGGGCCACCGACGGCGCCATGTTCGACGCCAGCCGGGTCCCGGGCGCCAGCGCATGCAGGCCGAGCCGGTTGAGCTCCGGCTCCCCGAGGCAGTTGTTGAGCATCAGGCCGGTGCCCGGGATCGTCGCCCCGGCGCCGTAGCCGGACGAAGCCGTGATCGCGCAGGCCAGTCCGTCCGAGTCGACAGCGGAGACATGCGCGGTCGACGAGGAAGTCGTCAGCCCCGCGATGCCCTTGGCCCTGACGTCCTCGAGCAGCCGGTAGCCGTCCTCCTCGAGGTTCTGGGAGAAGTCGTGCACGTCGCTGCGGTAGGTCAGCACGTGCTTCTGCACCTCGATGACATCGCGCCAGTCCGTCCCGCCGCGGGCGACGAGCTCCCCGAGCATCACCGCCAGCATCGGACCGCCGACGCTGGGCGGCGGGTTCGTCGCCAGGTCCCAGTCGCCGACGCTCATCCGCAGCGGCTTGCGCACGACGGCCTCGTACGCCGCGAGGTCCTCCTCCGTGATGAGGCCCCCGCGCGCGCGTGAGTCCGCTGCGAGCGCACGACCGATCTCGCCCGTGTATGCGTCGCGCCACCCCTTCTCGGCAAGGACAGTGAGGCTGTCGGCCAGGTCGGGAGAGACGAGGCGGTCGCCTGCCGCGAGCGGCCCACCGTGCCGGGTCGTCAGCGCCGTCCGCGTCTCGTCGTCCCAGCCGAAGATGGTGTCGCCCGCCAGCGCGAGGTAGCTCGCCGCGGCGGCACCGACGTGGAAGCCGGTGCGTGCGGCCTTGATCGCGTCGTGCAGCACGCGGGACCACTCACCGGCACCGTGCCGCTCGTGCGCCAGACCCATCGCGGCGAAGGCGCCGGGGATCGCGACCGACCCGGGCCCCGCATACACGGTGATGCCCCCGCCGTAGGTGATGGAGAACTCGAGGAGCCCGCCACCGAACGTGTCCTCGGGAAGACCGCGACCAGGCATCTCGACGTTGCCGTCGATGACCTCCGGCTCACCGTCGACCGGCCAGATCGAGATGAAGGCGCCGCCCATCGGCGAGACGATGCCCGGCTCGGTCGTCATCGCGACCATGATCGCGGCGAGGGCGGCATCAACCGCGTTCCCGCCCGCACGGACCGCACCCAGGGCTGCGTCGACCGCGACCGGGCCGGTGGCGGCGATGGCGACACGTCTCATGGCGCGATTCTTCCGCAGCCCGGCGGGAGGCGGGGGATATCCGTCGTATTCCAAGACGGCGCCTCGGACATCGCAACGGTCGCACGGACCCCGAGCCGCGGAGACCCTGCGAGACTGAGGACGTGAGCACCGAGGCGAAGGAGCAGACCGAGCAGCTCACTGCTGCCGGCAAGGTCCTCGCCGTCCTCGGGACGTTCGGCCGCGAGCGACCCGGTCAGTCGCTGACCCAGATCTCGCGGCGCACGGGTCTTCCGCTGAGCACGACGCACCGCATCGTCTCGGAGCTGGCTGCGTGGGGAGCACTGGAGCGGACGTCCGACGGCAACTGGCACATCGGCCTCCGACTGTGGGAGCTCGGCACGAGCAGCCCACGCGGTCAGCTCCTGCGCGAGGTGGCCCTTCCTTACATGCAGGACCTCTACGAGCGGACACATGAGAACGTCCAGCTCGCGGTCCGCGAGGGCACCGAGCTCGTCTTCGTCGAGCGCATCGCCGGGCACCACTCGGTCGAGCTGCTGACCCGCGTGGCCGCCCGCTTCCCGCTCGCCTCCACGGGGATGGGTAGGGTGCTGCTCGCCTTCTCGCCCCCGGAGATCCAGGAGGCGGTGCTCGCCCAGCCCTTGCACCCGTCGACGCGCTACACGGTCACCGATCCCGACGAGCTGCGCCGGGAGCTGGCCACGATCAGGCACGAGCACTACTTCGTCAGCGATCGCCAGCTGAGCGAGGAGACGGTGGCGATCGCCGCTCCTGTGCGCATCGGCGCGTCGGGTCCGGTGCACGCCGTCCTGGGGATCGTGCTCGCCGTGAGCCGCCGGGACGTCGTGCGCAGGTTGCGTGACCCGCTCCTCCACGCCGCTCGGGGGATCTCGATCGAGCTCGGGAGCAGGCGCTCGGGAGGGCCGACCGACCCGTGACCATGAAGGGCCGCGCAACCCATTGAGGTTTACCTATATGGATAGGTAGTCTGAGGGTCGACCTGACGACTCGAGCCAATGAGGGCCCGGCGGCCACGCACCAGCGAAAACGGGCCCGGCGGCAAGGAGCTTGGTGTGGACCGACCGATGCCCGACGAGGGGCGCGCAGCCCGAGAGCTGCTCCAGGGCTTCTCCCTGGAGATGACGGCCAAGGACGTCGAGGGCATCCGGGACGCGGCTCCGCTCATTCCCCAGGGCACGCGGGTCAACATCACCTTCCTCGGCACCGAGGAGCCGGCGATGCGGGTCGATGCCGCCGCGGCGGTCCGCGAGCTGGGCCTGGTCCCGGTCCCCCACATCGCCGCCCGCCGCCTCCCCTCCGCGGACGCGCTCGACGCATACCTGCGTGGACTCAGTGCCGCCCACGCCGTCGGGCACCTCTGCCTCATCGGCGGCGACCCGAGCACTCCGGAGGGTCCGTTCGACTCGGCCCTCAGCGTGATCCGCTCGGGTGCTCTGGCACGACACGGGGTGCGGGAGGTCGCGATAGCCGGCTACCCCGAAGGTCACCCCGACATCCCCGAGGCCACCCTGTGGGAGCACCTCGACCTCAAGCTGTCCGCTCTCCGGGAGCAGGGGATGGACGCCGTCATCACGACGCAGTTCAGCTTCGACGCCGATGCCGTCGCGCGGTGGGTCGTGGCAGTGCGCGAGCGTGGGATCACCGTGCCCATCCGGATCGGGGTCCCTGGACCGGCCGGCGTCAAACGTCTCCTCGGATTCGCGCGACGCTTCGGCATCGGCGCCAACGCGCTCATCGTGCGCAAGTACGGCTTCTCGCTGACCAGCCTCATGGGCAAGGCCGGACCCGACCGGTTCATCAGGGACCTCGCCCACGCGCTCGACCAGCAGCTGAAGGATCCCCGGGTCGGGCTGCACTTCTACACCTTCGGTGGTCTCGTCGCGACGGCCGAGTGGATCCACCACTTCACCGAGGCCTCCGGAGACTCGCTCGACGCGGCCGCGAACACCTGACACCAGCCCACCCCCCACATCACTGAACACCCAGGTACGAGGAGAGGTTCGAAGCATGGCCAGCAATCTGCAAGAG
This sequence comes from Actinomycetales bacterium, assembly GCA_012729695.1. Classification (GTDB taxonomy): domain Bacteria; phylum Actinomycetota; class Actinomycetes; order Actinomycetales; family Dermatophilaceae; genus F2B08. Next base: position 5,729 of record JAAYCP010000205.1, read on the forward strand.
CTCCTGAACGAGACGAGCGCCGTCGAGCTGCTCCGCAACTCCCAGATCGGCTCGTACATCTACCCCGTCGTCCCGGCCGACTTCCAGAACTGGATCAAGGAACAGAAGGCCTGGCGGGACACCGCCGTCCTCTACGACCAGTCGCACCACATGGACAACGTGTTCCTGCGTGGGTCCGACGCGATCAAGCTCATCACGCACACCGCAGTCAACACGGTCGCGAACTTCGAGGTGAACCGGGCCAAGCAGTACGTCCCGGTCACGAGCTCCGGCCACGTGATCGGGGACGGCATCCTCTTCCGCCAGGAGGAGGACGAGTACGTCTACGTGGGCCGCGCCCCTGCGGCGAACTGGCTGCTTTACCACGGTGAGACCGGCGGCTACTCGAACCTGGACGTCTCCGTCGACCGTCGCTCCCCCTCGCGGCCCTACGGCCACGCCGTCTCCCGGCAGTACTACCGCTTCCAGATCCAGGGACCCAACGCCTGGCCCGTCATCGAAAAGCTCAACGGCGGCCCGCTGGAGCCGGTCCGGTTCTTCCACATGTCGACCATCGAGATCGACGGCACTCCGGCCCGGACCCTCCGGCACGGCATGGCCGGTGCACCCGGTCTGGAGATCTGGGGTCCCTACGAGGACTACGAGCGGGTCCGCGCCTACATCCTCGAGGTCGGCGCCGAGTTCGGTCTGGTGCCGGTGGGCTCGCGCGCCTACCCGTCGAACACCCTTGAGTCAGGCTGGATCCCGTCGCCTCTACCGGCGATCTACACCGGTGAGGCCGAGCGCGGCTACCGCGAGTGGCTGGGCACCGACAGCTACGAGGCGACCGGAACGCTGGCCGGCTCGTTCGTCTCCGACAACATCGAGGACTACTACCTCACGCCGTGGGAGCTCGGCTACGGCCACCTGGTGAAGTTCGACCACGACTTCATCGGTCGCGAGGCGCTCGAGGCCGTCGACCCGGCGACCCAGCGCCGGAAGGTCACGCTGGCCTGGGACCCCGAGGACCTGACCAAGATCTTCGCCTCCCTGTTCGACCTCGAGGGCCCGAGCTACAAGTTCTTCGACCTGCCGCTGGCCAACTACGGTTCGGCCAACTACGACACCGTCCTCGACGCGGACGACAACGTCGTCGGGTTCTCGATGTTCACCGGCTACAGCGCGAACGAGCGGCGCGGCCTCTCGCTCGCCACCGTCGACCCGGACGTCCCGGACGGCGCCGAGGTGCGGGTCCTGTGGGGTGAGGACCCGAACACGAGCAAGGCCAGCGTCGAGCCGCACGCCCAGTTCGCCGCCCGCGCTGTCGTCTCCCCCGTCCCCTACTCGACCGTCGTCCGCGAGTCCTACGAAGGGAGCTGGCGCCGCTCCGGCCACGCCTCGTGACGGAGGCCCAGACCGAGGCGCAACGCCGCACCCGATGGGTGGTCGTCCTCGTCCTCATCGGGTGCGGCGTCGTCGCCGCCGCACACATCGGGAAGGTCTCTCCCGCTATCCCCACGCTGCGGGACGAGCTGGGCATCGGTGACCTCGGGGCCGCCGTCATGCTGGCCAGCATCAGCGTGGCGGCCGCCCTCTTCGCTTTCCCCCTGGGTCGGTACCTGCGTCGCTTCGAGCCGGTCCGGGTCCTCGTCCTCGCGCTCCTGTGGCTCGCTCTGCTGTCGCTGGTGGGAGCATCGTTCACCACGGCGCTGCCGATCCTCCTCACCCGAGCGGCGGAGAGCGCCGGCTACCTCGTCGTCGTGCTCGTCGTCCCGGCCCTGCTCCGGGCGACGGCCGCTGTGCCGGACCGGCGCTACGTCATGGCGCTGTGGGGCACCTTCATGCCCATCGGTGCCGGGATCGCTCTCCTCGCCGCGCCGGCGCTGCTGTCCACGTGGGGGTGGCAGGGACTGTGGGTCGCCTCCGGGCTCGCATGCATCGCCATTGCCGCCGCGGTCCAGGCACTCAGTCCAGCGCTCACCACCACACCGGTCTCAGCGTCAGCAGAGGCCGTGGACCTCTCGCGCCACCGGGGCGATCTCATCCGGCTGGCAGCGATCTTCGGCCTCTACGCCGCCACGTGGCTCGCGGTGCTCGGGCTGCTCCCGACCGCGCTCTACGAGTCCGGCGCCACCATCGGCTTCGCCAGCGCGATGACCGGCATCGCGGTCGTGGTCAACGCACCCGGCAACTTCATCGCGGCGCAGCTCGCCCGCCGGGGCATGCCCACCCGGCGCTCGGTGATGATCGGAGCGATCGGGATCGCGCTCTCCAGCTGGGCGATCTACACCGACCACGGCTGGACGGCGCTCGTCGTGGTCGCGGCCGTCATCTTCTCCTTCACCTCCGGCTTCATCCCCGCGAGCCTCTTCGGCGAGCTCAACCGGGTCGGCGACCCTCGGCTCGTGCCGACCGCGACCGGGGCCCTCGTCCAGGGCTCCGGAGTCGGGCAGCTCCTCGGGCCACCGGCTCTCGCGGGCGTCCTCCTCGCCACCGGCGGCGGCGCACTCGCCGGGCC
>JAAYCP010000206.1 GCA_012729695.1 Actinomycetales bacterium
AACTCGCTCGCGGGCAGCGACCAGTCGTTCTCGGTCGTCTTCACCCGGGCGCTCGCCAACTCGGCCACCTCCACCCTGCCCACGGTCTCGGTCGGCAACACCGGGCTGGGTGCGGTGAGCGATGCCCTCCGCCAATCGGTCTCCGCCGACCCCACTCGTCAGCAGACCCAGCTCACGCAGGTCCTCCTCGACGGCGCCGGGGTGCCTGCCGTCGTGGTGGGCTCTCAGATCGAGGTGCCGGCGGCCGGCCCCTACGACCTGTACTTCGTCACCCCGATGTATCAGGAGCAGGCGACCCTGCGCCTCATCGCGAACTCGCTCCTCGTCGCGGGGATCGCCCTCCCGTTCCTCATCGGAGCCATCGCCTGGCTCGTCGCCCGGCAGACGGTGAACCCGGTCCGCCGGGCTGCCTCGGTCGCACAGCGGCTCGAGGCCGGTGACCTCGACGAGCGCATGCCGGTCAAGGGGGAGGACGACCTCGCGCGGTTGGCCACGTCCTTCAACTCGATGGCGGACAGCCTCCAGAAGCAGATCCACCAGCTCGAGGCGCTCTCCCGGGTGCAGCAGCGCTTCGTCTCCGATGTCTCTCACGAGCTGCGCACACCGCTCACGACCGTCCGCATGGCCGCGGACCTCATCTATGACTCCCGGGAGGAGTACAGCGCCCCGCTGAGCCGCTCGGCGGAGCTGCTGCACGGCGAGCTGGACCGGTTCGAGGCCCTCCTCGCCGACCTGCTCGAGATCAGCCGCTTCGATGCAGGCGCCGCCGCTCTGGACACCGAGCCGGTGAACCTTCAGGACCTGGTCGAGCGGGTCGCTGCCGGGGCGCGGCCGCTGGCGGATCGCCGGGGCAGTGAGCTGGCGGTCCACAGCAGCGGTGACGACCTCGAGGTGGAGGCGGACCCACGACGGATCGAGCGGATCATCCGCAACCTCGTCGTCAACGCCATCGAGCATGGTGAGGGCCGGCCGGTGACGGTCGACATCGCCGGCAACGAGAGCGCGGTCAGCGTCCTGGTGTCGGACCAGGGCGTGGGCCTGCGGCCTGGGGAGTCTGCGCTTGTCTTCAACCGCTTCTGGCGAGCTGACCCGGCAAGAGCACGACAGACCGGCGGCACGGGCCTCGGACTTGCGATCTCCCTCGAGGACGCCCGACTCCACCAGGGCTGGCTCCAGGCGTGGGGCGCGCCGGGGGAGGGCTGCCGCTTCCGGCTCACCCTGCCCCGTCGGCTCGACGCGCCCATCAAGACGGCCCCGCTTCCTCTCCGACCGCCGGAGGAGGAAGAGTCCGAATGAGGCTCCGGTCGTCAGCCAACGCGCCCGCGGGTCAGCAGCGGTTCGCGACGCTCGTGGCGACGCTCGGCTGTCTCCTGCTCACCGGGTGCACGGTGCTCGCCGCGGACCCGACGATCCGCCCTGGCCTCGAGGTCGATCGGTATGCCCCCGAGCCGGCGCTTCAGGTCGCTCCGCCCGGACCGGTCCAGGACGCCAAGCCCGAGGACATCGTCCGCGGGTTCATCCAGGCCCTCACCGCCACGGGGGGCGACTTCGTCACGGCGCGCGAGTTCCTCACCGGGGCTGCCCGCGCCGACTGGTCCCCGGAGGTCGGCACCGTGGTCTTCCGCGGGTCGGTCCAGGTCGCGCCTGTGGACCCGGTGCCCGATGCTCCCGAGGCGACTGAGAGCGCTGAGGCTGCCGACCCGGAGGCGGCTTCGCCGACGGCTGAGCCGACGGCCTCACCCAGCCCTTCCGGGACGCCCACACTCCGGGAGAACGAGCTCCTGCTGCGGATCACCGCCTCGTCCTGGGCCGAGGTGGACCGGGAGGGGCACTTCCGGGAGCTCCCAGCAGAGGTCTCCCGCTCGACCGACGTCGTGCTGCGGCAGGTGGACGGACAGTGGCGCATCCGCCACCTCGACGACGCCTTCGGACGCTGGCTCGCCACCTCGGACTTCGAGCGGCTCTTCGACCCCTACGCCGTGCACTACGTGTCCCAGGCCGAGCGGGTCCTCATCCCCGATATCCGCTACGTCCCCA
>JAAYCP010000207.1 GCA_012729695.1 Actinomycetales bacterium
CCCAATCCTCAGCGTCCTCGTGAGTGGGTGTCAGGGAGCGCGTTCCGTCGCACGTTCGCACTCCCATGCGCCGTCCTCGCCGTCGGTGGGTGCTGAGGCGCGCGCTGCACTGCGCGGTAGCTCTCCCACAGGTCGGGGCCCGTGTCGGTGGGTGCTGGAGCGCGCGGCCGCTGCGCTGTGCCGGGTCGCCCAGTGCGACGGGAGCGACTAAGTTGGCTCATCGTGGTCTTCCGTGCGGTCCGGCAGGTGCTCATCCCCTTGAGCCATGCGGTGTACCGACCCACGATCGAGGGCCGCGAGAACGTGCCACGCACTGGCGGGGTCCTCCTGGCGAGCAACCACCGCTCGTTCATCGACTCTTTCGCGATCCCCCTGGCGACACCTCGGCCGGTGAACTTCCTCGCCAAGTCCGACTACTTCACCGGCTCGGGTCTAGGTGGTGCGTTCCGTCGGTCGCTGTTCACCGCAATGGGTGCGATACCGGTCGACCGCAACTCGGCCAGTGCTGCGCAGGAGTCGCTCGATGCGGCCCTCGAGGTCATCAAGGCGGGCGGTGCGTTCGGCATCTACCCCGAGGGCACTCGGTCCCGGGACGGGCGGTTGTACCGGGGCAGGACCGGGGTCGCGTGGTTGGCCCTCGAGGCAGACGTCCCCGTCGTCCCCGTCGGTCTCATCGGGACGGAGAACATCCAGCCCGTGGGTGCATCCATGCCACGGATCGCCGAGGTCACGGTGAAGTTCGGTCGACCGATCCATCCCGAGGCCTACCGGCACCTGCCGGCCGGGAAGGCCCGGCGTCAGCTCACCGACGACGTCATGGCAGCGATCCAGGCCCTCACCGGACAGGAGCCCGCAGGGGTCTACAACGAGGTGTCGTCGCGCTAGCGGGCCAGGTTGGGGGAGCCCTGCGAGCCGCATACAGTGGTGGCATGTCGACCCAGACCTTCTACGCCACCGGCCTCACCTGTGGACACTGCGCAGCCGCTGTCACCGAGGAGCTGAGCGCCCTCGCGGGTGTCGAGGGTGCCGATGTCACTCCGGTGCGGGACGGCGTCTCCAGCATCGTGGTGACGGCCGACCGCGAGGTGAGTGACGGCGAGGTCGCGCACGCCCTGGACGAGGCCGGAGGCTACGTCCTCGTCGACGGGAACGGCTGACGCGTGGCCGGGTACGTGCCCCGGTGCCGGGACCGCCGTCGTGGACGCACCCACCGGTCGCACACCCGGCGGCCGCAGTGGCACTGTCAGCGTCGACCCCTAGGCTGCTGCCGTGTATGACGGCGCCGTCCAGGACCTGATCGACGAGCTCGGGCGGCTGCCCGGGATCGGCCCCAAGAGCGCCCAACGGATGGCCTTCCACCTCCTGGCCGCCGACCCCACCGACGTGACCCGCCTCGTCCAGGCGATCCAGGCTGTCAAGGAGCGCGTTCGGTTCTGTGAGGTATGCGGCAACGTCGCCGAGGGCGAGCGGTGCAAGGTCTGCCTCGACCCGCGACGCGACCAGCACGCGATCTGTGTGGTGGAGGAGCCCAAGGACGTCGTCGCGATCGAGCGCACCCGTGAGTTCCGCGG
>JAAYCP010000208.1 GCA_012729695.1 Actinomycetales bacterium
CGGGGATCGCGGTCGGCCGATGAGAAGCGGCTGCCCTCTGCGCCGCTTTCGCCCGGTCGATCGCGGGAGCGTTCTCCACGGTCTGGTCCGTGTAGATTTCGGTCCACATCTGGGCAAGGAGGCCACGTTGGTGTTGAAGGTGGATGTCCCCGCGAGCCTGATCGGCGGTGACGTAGCCGAGGGGTTCGGGCCGGTCGCGGACGCCTTCCGGGCGAACTTCGTAGAGCGCGGCGAGATCGGTGCCGCCTGTGCGGTGTACGTCGACGGCAAGCCCGTGGTCGACCTGTGGGGCGGATACCGCGACGGGGTGAAGCGTCTGCCGTGGGAGCGCGACACGCTGGTGCCGATGTTCTCCACCACCAAGGGCGTCAGCTCGGTGGCGCTGGCCCATGCGCATGCCCGTGGGCTCCTCGACTACGACGCCACGGTGGCGTCGTACTGGCCCGAGTTCGCAGCCGGCGGCAAGAGCGAGATCACCGTCCGCCAGCTCCTCAGCCACCAGGCCGGGTTGGCGGTCGTCGATGTCCCAATGGACCTCGAGGTGCTCGCCGACCCTGACAAGGTGGCAGCGGCCATCGAGGGCCAGGTCCCCGCCTGGCCGGCCGGCACCCGGCACGGCTACCACGGGATCTCGCTGGGGTGGTACGAGGGCGAGCTGCTGCGGCGCGTCGACCCGCAGCACCGCACCATCGGTCGCTACTTCGCCCAGGAGGTTGCCGCGCCACTGGACGCGGTGTTCCACATCGGGGTGCCGGCCGAGGTGCCGGCCGAGCGGATCGCGACGATCCACGGCTACAAGCCGATCGAGATGGTGCTGCACCTGCGCGAGCTGCCGCCGCGCTTCGTGGCCGCGTTCATGAACCCTCGCAGTGCCACGGCCAAGGCGTTCGGCAACCCCCGCGTGCTTGGCGTCCTGGACAACTACAACCGGCGCGAGGTGCTCGCCGTGGAGTCGCCGGCGTCCAACGGCACCGGCGAGGCCCGCGGCGTCGCCCGCGTCTACTCCGCCCTGTCGTGTGGAGGTCAGGACCTCGGCATCGGCCCCGAGACCCTCTCGCAGCTCGAGGATGCGGCCACCCCACCGACGCACGGGTTGCGCGACGAGATCCTGCACGTCGACACCTCCTTCTCGCTCGGCTACATCAAGCCCTTCCCGAGTCTCCGGTTCGGAGGGGGCCAGTGGCGGGCGTTCGGCACACCGGGCGCGGGCGGGTCGTTCGGCTTCGCCGACCCGGAGTACCGGGTCGGCTTCTGCTACGCGATGAACCGCTCCGGCTTCCGCCTCTGGGACGACGAACGTGAGCGTTCCATCCGCGACGCCCTCTACCAGGTCCTCGGCGGGCCACACCAGCGCCCGGATGGGTCTGCTCGTCGGGCGCGCGTCGGGGCGGCGTCGTGAGGATCACCGGCGCTGTCCTCGAGGAGATCGGCCGGCCCGGCCCCTGGGCGCAGACCCGGCCGCTCACGGTGAGCGACCTCGAGCTCGACCCGCCCGGACCGGGCGAGGTCCTCGTGCAGATCGAGGCGGCCGGTGTCTGCCACTCCGACCTCTCCGTCGTCAACGGTGACCGGCCCCGCCCCGTCCCGATGCTGCTCGGCCACGAGGCGAGCGGTCGAGTGATCGAAGTAGGCCCCGAGGCCTCCGCCCTCGTTGCGGGTCAGCGGGTCGTGATGACCTTCCTCCCCCGGTGCGGGGAGTGTTCAGGGTGCGCGACGAACGGACGGATGCCGTGCGTTCCCGGCTCGGCGAGCAACGGCGCCGGTGAGCTCCTGGGTGGTGGTCGCAGGCTGCACCGGGACGGCCAGCCCGTTCATCACCACCTCGGGGTCTCCGCCTTCGCGACCCACGCGGTCGTGGACGCCCGGTCCGTCGTCGCGGTCGAGGACGACGTGCCGCCGGAGGTGGCGGCGGTCCTCGGGTGCGCTGTGCTCACGGGTGGTGGCGCGCTCCTCAACGCCACCCCACCCGAGGACGGACAGAGCGTCATGATCGTGGGTCTCGGTGGCGTCGGCATGGCCGCGCTCCTGGCCGCTGTCGCCCTCGGGAAGGGTGAGATCGTCGCTGTGGACGGGGTCGCGGCCAAGCGGGAACGTGCTCTCGGGCTCGGAGCCACCCGGGCCATCGACCCGGTCGAGCTGGCATCGAGCGGAGTGCGCTGTGACGTCGTCGTGGAGGCCGCGGGGAACGTGCGCGCCTTCGAGGCCGCACTGGCGGCGACCGCGCCCGGCGGCCGGACCGTCACCGTCGGGCTCCCCCACCCGGATGCGCGGGCCAGCATCTCGCCACTTCAGCTCGTCGCCGAGGCGCGGACCGTCATCGGCAGCTATCTCGGCTCCGCGGTGCCGACCCGCGACATCCCTGTCTTCGCACAGTGGTGGCGCGAGGGACGACTGCCCGTCGAGTCCCTCGTCTCGTCCCGGATCGCGCTCGACGACATCAATCTCGCGATGGACGAGCTCTCATCAGGCCGGGCACTGCGTCAGATCATCCAGTTCTGAACGGGATTCGCCTCAGGGTCGTTCTAGCCTCCGGCGCAGAGCTCACCCAGCCTCCGGCGGGAGGTATGCGTCGCCCCGGCCAGCGCATACGCGGGCCGGGGCGGGCACGGGGAGGCGAGTCCGGTCGACCTGGCGGCCAACCGCTGACTCGGTCCGGAGAGGCTAGGCGATGACGGCGTCGATCGTCTTCTTCAGCGCGCTCGGCTGCTCGGGGCGACGAGGGGCGGTCTCCTTGGCGGCGGCGAGCTCGTCCCCGATCTCACGCAGCTGGGTGCGGCTCAGGCCCTCCCGCACCTTGGGGAACCACTCGTCCTCCTCCTCGTCGATGTGGTGCTCGACGTTCTCGATAAGGACGGTGGACTTGGCCTCGAAGCGCTCGTCCTTGTAGGTCATCCCCATGAGCTCCATGACGAGCAGGTCTGCGACGTGGTGCTCCTCATAGGACTCGAGCACGTCGTCCTCGAGCTCGGGAAGCAGAGCCCGCACCCGAGGGTACATGACCTCGTTCTCGATGTAGGTGTGGACGGTGAGAAGCTCGATGACCTTCTCCATGATCTTGCCCTTGCGGGCCGGGGTGGTCGAGGACTTCCGGAACTCGCGGAAGAGCGCCTTGACCTCCTTGTGGTCTTCCTTGAGCATGACGATCGCGTCGCGGGACATGGGTCCTCCTAGGGTGGGTGGGTGCCGTGTTGATGGCTCCGAACACAGCCGACGCTAACGGCTGTCCCGCCCTCCCGACGAGGATCAGTCCTGTGGCTGGGTCGGGCTGACCATCTCCACGATCGAGTGCCGCTCCCGGCTCCGGCGGGTCCCTGACGGGGCGTTCCGCGGGGCGATGGCGAGTCCGGACGACGACTTCGACGCGCTCTTCCGCGTCGTGGCCTTCTTCGTCGCCGCCTTCTTCGCGGCTGCCTTCTTGGTCGTCGTCTTCGCCGCAGGCTTGGCCGCGGTCTTCCTGGCCGCGGTCTTCTTGGCCGTGCTCTTGGCGGCAGTGCTCTTCCTGGCTGCCGACGTCTTCGCCGTCGACTTCGTCGCTGCCGCCTTTGCCGGGGTCGCCGTCGCCCGTGTCGAACTGCGTTCGGCCGCAGGCTTCTTCGCTGTCGACTTGGCGGCAGCCTTCGTCGCAGTGCTCTTCTTCGCCGCGCTCTTCTTCGCGGTCCCCCCGGCGGGCGTGCGGGGAAGCGACCGCTTCGGCGCGGCCTTCGTCGTCTCGGCCTTCTTCGAGGCACTCGCCTCAGGCCGTCGGGGCTCGATCTCCTCGTTCGCCAGGTTCGCGGCATCCACCTCAGCGGGGCTCAGCGCCTGGGTGGCGTTGCCGTCGATCACCGCCGGGCCCTGCGGCCAGCGGGCGAGGGTGTCGGCGAACATCTGACGGACCTGTGCGACCCGCTCGCGGATCTCGGAGTCCTGCCACTCCGAGACATCGATCGGAGGGAGGACGGCGACCTGGACGACCCCCGGCTTGAGGGTGTAGGAGTCGCGCCACATGAGCTCGCCGGCGTTGCGGATGACGATCGGGACGACCGGGACTCCGGCCTCCCGGGCGAGGTGGAACGCACCGGTCTTGAACGGACCGAGGGTCGGCGTGAGCGATCGGGTCCCCTCGGGCGCGAGAGCGATCGAGACACCCTCACGCAGCTTCTCCACCGCGGGCGCCAGCGCCTTGCGCGGGTCCTTGCCACCCTTGCGGTCGACAAAGGCCACCCCGGCGAAGCGGAACGGCAGTCCGACAATGGGGTCGTTCTTGAGCTCCTGCTTCGCCACGCCGGTGAAGCCGTGCCGGAGGAGGTAGGCCATGATGGCGAGGTCGAGCTGGCTCTGGTGGTTGAAGATGAACACGGCCGGACGGTGCGACCAGAGGTACTCCTCGCCCTGCACCTCGACCTGGATGCCCGCCAGGGCGAGGGAGATCTCCGACGACAGGGATGCCATCGAGTCGATCGCCCGGCGGCGGGAGCGATTGAAGAGCCCGAAAGCGGCGCCGGCCACGATGCCGGTCGTCAACCCACCGAAGGCGGCCGTGCTCCGGATGATGCTGCTCAGACCGGGCAGGCCCCGTGGCTTGAAGTCGAGGACGGGCCAGCCGTTCTCGATCGCGTGGGCTCGCAGCTTCGGCTCCGATGTCGTGGCCGCAGGGTGGCCCACGAGCTCGAGGAACGGGACGTCCTCGTCCCCGTTCGAGTACCCGTAGGAGGCGGCGAGGTCGATGCCGTGCTCCTCGGCGAACTCCTTCACGGCTCGCGCCTTGCCCGAGCGCCAGAGGGTCTTGCCGTCGGTCATCCCGGTCAGGTTGCCGCCCTCGTCGACCTGCAGTGGCGTGTACAGGACGTGGCGGATGCCGAGGACGTCCGCCGCGGGCTGGATCTGGTAGCGCGTCGCGGACGACGCGAGCACGACCGTGTGCCCCTTGCGCTGGTGCGCCTCGACGAGCTGCCACGCCTCGGGGAAGACCCGCGCCGCGACCGATCCACGGAAGACCCGGTCACCGTCCTGGAGGATCTCCTCCTCCGGTCGGCCCTTGAAGTTCGCCAGCCCCACCCCGACGAGGCGCTCGAAGTCCTCCTCGGTCGTGATCCCCCGAAGCGCGAGCGCGATCGTCTGCAGGCCCTCGAGGGGGCCGATCTTCCCCCGCTTGATCCGGTCGAGGTAGAAGTCGATGACGGAGAAGCCGTGGATGATCGTGCCGTCGAAGTCGAAGAAGGCGCCGATGTGCGGGCCCTCCGGCCCCTCGTACACCTCGTCAAGGCGCTGCTGCAGCGCGTGGTCAACTTGTGACACCGGTGACCTCCGCTCTGATGGATGCGTCCATGAACTCGATCGTACGCACGCGGCGCACAAGGTCCCGAGCGTATGCGGCGCTCGCCTCCCGCCGCTCGGCCAGGGTGCCCTCTGGCTCGCCGTCCGCTCCCTCGCCCTGTCCGGCCGCAGCCGCGGCGTCCTCCGGGCGCGGCTCCACGAGCAGACCGAGGTTCGACATCAGGTCGAGAGCCGACACGAAGAGCTCGCGGGACAGGCTCTCCGGACCGTGCAGGCGACCCTGGAGCAGCATCTGCCGGCCCACCTTCCCGCACTCGGCGATGAAGGTGTCCACCGCATCCTTGTCCTTGCGGTCCAGCGGCTCGTCGCCACGCAGCGCGAGCCGCTCGGCGACGACGAGCTGGGCGTCGAGGAAGGACCTCAGCACCCGGTGGGCCATGAGCACCCGCGACCCGGTGAGGACGCTCGTGACGTTCTCCAGGTCGGGTGTGCGGTCCTCCCAGCCGGGGTCGAGCAGGTCCATCTCGTCGCGGAGCTCCTCGACGAAGACCCGCCGGGCGGGGAAGAAGAACTCGAACTTCAGCTGGTCGCGGATCCGGTTGGCCTCCACCCACACGGCCTCGATGAGCTCGCGCGCCGAGAGGTCCTCCGCGTCCGACATGTGCTCGGCCAGGTGGAGGATGGCCAGCTCGAGGATGGCGCGGTTGACGAACCAGTGGATCGCGTTGTTGCGGTAGAAGGCGGCGACCAGGTGCTGCCCGCGCTCGATCGCATACACCGGCTCCTCGCCGTCGTCGTAGGTGGTGACCACCTTGGCCCGGGTGAGCCGGGCGAGCACGGTCTCCAGGCCGGCGGTGTCACGCAGCCGCTCGACCCCCGTCACGGGCAGGCCGCGCGCCTCGATGTAGTCGAGGATCGGGGCGATGACCTGGGCGACCTGGCCGACGGTCTGGGCCTGGTCGCGGACGCCGAGGAGGGTGAGGGTGAGCAGGGCGTTCGCAGTGATCGGGGTCGAGGCGTTGATGCCGACCGCGACCTCGAAGGCGACCTTCTGGAGGGCGAGGCGCTGCTCCGACTCGGGAGCGTCCGCAGGCGCGAGTCGCGAGGCCAGGCTGATCGGCTCACCGAAGCGGACGATCGCGTTGCCGCCGGTCGTCGAGCGCTGGGAGCGGGCGTACTTGGCGAGCCACGTGAGGCCCTCCTGCTGCTTCTTGGCCCCTGCCTGCTCGGCTGCCATCGCCGCGACCTCGTAGAGCCGGTCGTAGGTGATCGACGCGGGGACGAGGTAGACGTCCTCCACCCGTCCCGAGGTCACCGCCTGGGCGACGTACGCCAGCAGCCCCAGTCGCGGCGCCCGCAGCTTGCCCGTGCGGGAGCGCCCGCCCTCGAAGTACCACTCGAGGTTGAACCGCTTGGAGAGCAGGTAGCCGAAGTACTCCTCGACGACGGCCTTGTAGATCTTGTCGTCACCGAAGGAGCGGCGGATGAAGACGAGTCCGGCGCGGCGGGCCAGGTCGGCCAGCGGCCAGATCCGCAGGTTGGCCCCGCCCATGATGTGGTTGCGCGGGAAGTCGTTACGGGCGAGGACGTCCCCGAGGACCAGGCTGTCGACATAGGAGCGGTGCGAGGGCAGGAAGACCAGCGCGTGCTTCTTGTTGAGGGCGCGCAGCCGCTCGAGACCGGCGTCCTCGGAGACGACGTTCCAGGTCCGCGAGTGCAGCGGCTCCATGAGGGCCTGGAAGGTGTCCATGGCCGCGCGGCTCTGGACGGCCACGAGCTCGTCGAGGGCGTCGGAGGCCCGCTGGATGGCCTCCCGTTCCGAGATCTCAAGCTCGGCCGCAAGGCTGTAGAGCTTGGCGCGGAACTCGGCCCGCGCCAGGATCTCCTCGGCGACGTGGCGGGGCACCTTGTAGCGGTCCCCGATGAACCGGCGCTCGGCACGCTCGAGGGTGACGATGGCCGCCCGGCGCACGAAGCGCGCGAAGTCCTCCGGGTCCGCGGCCCGGGAGCCGGACGTGCGGCGGTGTCGCTCGCGCAGCTCGCTGAGCAGAGCCGGGTCACCGGTGAGCACCCGCTGACGCTCCGGGTTCTTCGCCGCGAGCCGCCGCTGGATCCACGCGGCGGGTCGGGTCGGGGTGGCCATGAGCGCGAGCTCGGCCCATCGGGGCGTCGACTCGCCACGCTGGACGACGGGGAGCCAGGCCACCCGGACCGGCAGGATCATCGCCTCGTCGTACCGCGCGAGCTCCTCGGCCAGGCCGTTCTCGGCCTCGACGACCTTCGTGACGCCCCGGCCCTCGTCGCTCCTGGCGATCCAGTCCTCGATGAGCTTGCGCTCGGTGGCCGTGGCGCCACCGGGCAGGATGGCCAGCACAGGGGTGGCGACGTGGGGCATGCGTTGAGTCTCGACTCCGAGGGGAAGCGACAGGTGGCGGGTCTTAGCTGATGCCGACCTCGTCGCGGTTCGAGACCTCCGGCGCGTCGGCAAAGTCGGTCACCTCGCCGCGCTGGATGCCGTAGCCGTTCGCCGCGAGCACCTTGCCGGCGACGAGGCCGACGACGATGAGCACGAGCCCGATGATGAGCAGCGGTCGGGAGCTCAACGGGAACGAGAGGCTGATGAGCGCGCTCGCGACGAGCAGGATGCCCACGGCCGTCCACGAGGCCACGCTCTGCCCGTGGTGGTCGGCGACGTAGTCCTCGTCGGCGGACAGCTGCTCGCCCTGGTGGCGGACGGTGTTCTTGGTGGCCATGGCGCTCCTTGGCTCGGTCGGTCCATCGATCCGTGCGCCGGACGATGCCGCTCTGGCAAGCGCTTCGAGGCGGTCCGGGCGTGTTCTCGCGACAGTCTACTTGGGCTTCGCGTTGAGCGGGGGGTGTCCCAGACGGCACACTGGTGCGGGCGTCGCACCATCCCCGCGGCGCCAGATCCTCAGGCGGCCGCCCACCCGCGCAGCCGTCAGTCCAGGCAAAGGAGCCTAGCCGTGACCATCGCCCATGCCCCCGTGGACCTGACCTCCGCGACGCAACCTGACGCAGGCGAGCTGCTCGCCCGGGCCGAGCACGAGCAGGTGGTCACCTGCCACGACGACGCGACCGGCCTGCGGGCCATCATCGCGATCCACGACACCGCCCTCGGCAGTGCTCTCGGCGGCACCCGCTTCTTCCCCTACGCCTCCTTCGGCGAGGCCCTCGACGACGTCCTCAAGCTGTCCCGGGGCATGTCGTACAAGAACGCGATCTCGGGCCTGAGCCACGGCGGCGGCAAGGCCGTCATCATCGGCGACCCGGCAACGGACAAGACCCCCGAGCTGCTGCGGGCCTACGGCCGGTTCGTCCAGACCCTCGGCGGTCGCTATGTCACCGCCTGCGACGTGGGCACCCGCGTCGAGGACCTCGATCTCGTCGGCGAGACCACCGCATACGCTGCCGGACGCTCGCTCAAGCGCGGCGGCTGCGGCGACTCCAGCGTGCTGACCTCCTTCGGCGTCTTCCAAGGTATGCGCGCGGCCGCCGAGCTCGTCTACGGCACCCCCTCGCTGGCCGGCCGCCGGGTCGGTATCTCCGGAGTCGGCAAGGTGGGTCGGCTGCTCGCCGCCCACGTCCTCTCGGCCGGCGGCGCCGTCGTCGTCTCCGACGTGAACCCGGCGGCGGTCGCCGCCCTGCGGCAGGAGCACCCGCAGGTCGAGTCGGTCGCGACGACGGAGGAGCTCGTCTCCCTCGACCTGGACGTCTACGCCCCGTGCGCTCTCGGGGGCGCGCTCGACCCGCATACCGTCGAGGCGCTCCAGGCGCGCATCGTGTGCGGCGCGGCGAACAACCAGCTCGTCACGACCGGGCCCGGAGGGACGGCCGATCGGCTCGCCGAGCGCGGCATCACCTACTGCCCGGACTTCCTCGTCAATGCCGGCGGCGTCATCCAGGTCGCCGACGAGCTGCTCGGGTTCGACTTCGACCGGGCCAAGAGCAAGGCCGCGCAGATCTTCGACCACACCGCGGAGGTGCTCCGCTCCGCCGAGGCGCGCGGGATCACCCCCGCAGAGGCTGCCGACCACATCGCGGAGGAGCGGATGGCAGCCGGCGCCCAGCGCCCGTGGGTCGCCGTCCCCGGGTCGTCCGACGACCGGTGAGACGGACTTCGTCACGGCGGTCGTCGCAGGTCGGACGGCCTCCCCGACCCTGCCCGGTGTCCACCCCTTAGTCATCCCGTCCAGGGGGCAGCGGAATCCTTCGGACTGATGTAGCGTTGTACTCACGACACATACACATTCCTAGGAAGCTACGAGGGAGTCGAAGAAGTGCGCGGCACGACTTCGGCTCTTACGATGCCTCCTGGACGACGCACACAAGGGGGTCACGCCATGGGGCGCGGCCGAGCCAAGGCAAAGCAGACCAAGGTCGCTCGCGAGCTGAAGTACTACAGCCCGGAGACCGACCTGAGGGCGCTTGAGCGAGAACTACACG
The DNA here is from genome assembly GCA_012729695.1 of Actinomycetales bacterium. Classification (GTDB taxonomy): domain Bacteria; phylum Actinomycetota; class Actinomycetes; order Actinomycetales; family Dermatophilaceae; genus F2B08. The sequence continues at coordinate 9,721 of JAAYCP010000208.1, forward strand.
GAAACGCCAACTCGCGCAGCGAGTGGTCCACGGACCACGGCGTAGACGATGAGGACGACGACTACGAGCAGTGGGTCGCCGGTCAGCGCTGAGCTGACCTGACCGTCTGGCTCCCTTGACTGTGCGGGTGTCGCCACCCGCACAGTCAAGGCTGCCCTGATACTCGAACGCTGGTCCTGCGCCAGGGTCCTGCACCCGGCACCGTAGGGTGGTCGTCGTGACCGAGCCTCGCACTCCCTCCTCCGAGCCGCCACAGGTCGAGCAGACACCGATCACGTATGCGTCGGCCGGCGTCGACATCGAGGCCGGCGACCGCGCGGTCGAGCTGATGAAGGCCTCCGTCCGGCGCGCCACGCGTCCGGAGGTGCTCGGAGGTCTCGGCGGCTTCGCCGGGATGTTCGACGCGAGCCGGCTCACCGGCATGACCAGGCCCGTCCTCGCCACCTCCACCGATGGTGTCGGCACCAAGGTCGCGATCGCCCAGGCGATGGACCGGCACGACACCATCGGGTTCGACCTCGTCGGCATGGTCGTCGACGACATCGTCGTCTGCGGCGCCGAGCCGCTCTTCATGACCGACTACATCGCCTGTGGGTCCGTGGTGCCCGAGCGCATCGCTGCCATCGTGGGCGGGATCGCCGATGCCTGCCACAGCGCGGGCGTCGCCCTCGTCGGCGGCGAGACCGCTGAGCACCCGGGTCTGCTCGCTCGGGACGAGTACGACGTCGCCGGGGCGGCCACGGGTGTGGTCGAGCACGCCGACATCCTCACGCCCGACCTGGTCCGTCCGGGGGATGTCGTCCTCGGTCTGGCTTCCTCCGGGCTGCACGCGAACGGCTACTCCCTCGTCCGCCGCGTCATCGCGGCTGCGGGCTGGTCCCTCGACCGCGACGTCCCCGAGCTGGGTCGGACCCTCGGCGAGGAGCTGCTCATCCCGACGCGCGTGTATGCCGCCGACCTGCTGTCCCTCCTCCAGTCTGCGCGCGGGGGTGTCCACGCGCTGTCCCACGTGACCGGCGGCGGCCTCGCGGCGAACATCGCGCGCGTCCTGCCCCAGGGGGTGCACGCCCGCCTCGACCGCTCGACCTGGGTCCGGCCTGCGGTCTTCGACCTCGTCGCAGAGCTCGGCCGGGTCCCCCAGTCCGACCTCGAGCGCACTCTCAACCTCGGTGTCGGCTTCGCTGCCGTCGTCGCCCCTGAGGCTGTCGATGCCGCCATCGCCCACCTTCAGGGCAAGGGCATCGAGACGTGGGTCCTCGGCGAGATCTTCGCCGCTGATGGAGCGCCCGTCGAGGACGGCGTCGAGGTCGTCCACGGCGCCAAGGGCGTCGACGGCGGCTCGGTCCAGCTCGTCGGCCAGCACCCGTAGGCCGTCTCGGCCCGCCGAGCCTCAGACGATGGTGATCTGCGGGGCGAACAGCGACATCGCCGCGATGGCGGTGTCGTGGTTCTCCGGGGTCGACCCGGCACACGCGTCGGCGACGACCCGGATCGTGGCGCCCGCGTCCGCAGCCGGCAGCGCGGTGGCGATGACACAGCAGTCCGTCGACACACCGGCCAGCGTGAGGTGGGGCTGCTCCCCGACGATCGCGCGCAGGTCGGCGTTCCACTTCCCGAAGGTCCCGGCCGTCACCACGTGGTCGGCGAGGCCGGCGACCTCGGGGACCACCGCATACACGGGGTCGTCGCCCGGGACGAGAGCGAACGGCCACTCCTCGTAGTACGACGCCCAGGCCCCACCCAGTTCCGGCATGGCGACGAAGCGGGTGATCACCGTCCGCTCCCGACCGTATGCGTGGGCCAGGTCGACGATCCGCGGCACCGTCGCGCTCCACAGGGGTGAGCCCCAGGGCGAGGTCGCCGGGTCGGCGAAGATGGCCTGCGGGTCGATGATGACGAGCCAGTCCTCGTCGGACGCGGGGACGACCGACGAGGATGAGTCGCTCACCCGCGCCCCTCCTGACGGGCGACCGTGCCGCGGCGGGCGACATAGGTTCCGAGGAACGAGAGGACGAGGGCGACGAGCACGCCGATGTTGGCGTAGGCCCAGTTGCCGTCCCAGTAGGGCCCGCCCTCCTCAGCGGACACCCAGGTGGCCAGGCCGAGGGGCTCGAGCAGGTAGCCCTGCCAGTTGTTCCACGCCGCGTCCTCGGCGAAGAGGTTGATGACCAGGCCCCAGCCGAGAACCGTCGTCACGACCATCGTCGCGATGGACGTCCAGTCCCAGGCCCCGTACCGGCCGGTGCTGTCGAAGAGCGCCGCGTCGTCGTAGTCCCGCTTCCGCAGAGCGATGTCGGCGATCATGATGCCCGCCCACGACGCGAGCGGCACGCCGAGGGTGATGAGGAAGGACTGGAACGGCCCGATGAAGCTCTCGGCGAAGAACACGACCCACACCGTGCCGGCCGTGAGGATGAGCCCGTCGATGAGCGCCGCGGACGGCCGCGGGATGCGCACCCCGAGGGAGAGCAGCGTGAGCCCGGAGGAGTAGATACCGAGGACCGCCCCGCTCACGAGCGCGAGGATCGCAGCGATGAGGAAGGGCACGAGGACCCATGTCGGCAGGAGCGTGGCGAGGGTGCCGATCGGGTCGTCACCGATGCGGGCCAGGACCTCGGCGTCGGACCCGGCGATCGTCAGGCCGTAGAGCACGAGCAGGGTCGGGCCGAGGGCGCCGCCGAGGGTGTTCCACCCGACGATCGCGCCACCGGAGGCGTGCCGGCTCTGGTAGCGGGACCAGTCGGCGGCGATGTTGATCCAGCCGAGACCGAAGCCGGTCATGACCATGACGAGCGCGCCGATGACCGCGCCCATCGAGCCGGCCGGCAGCGCGCTGATCGCCGACCAGTCGATGTGCTGCACCGTGAGCGCGACGTAGAGGATCGTGATCGCAGCGGTGATCCACGTCAGGATCGACTGCATCCGCATGATGACGTGGTAGCCGAGGACCGACGCGACGACGATGAGGGTCGCGACCACGCCAGCGGCGATGACCTTCGTCGTCGTGCCTCCGCCCCAGCCGAGCTGGGTGAAGATCGTCGCGGTCGCGAGGACGGCAAGGATCGCGAGGAAGGTCTCCCACCCGATCGACACGAGCCAGCTGACCACTCCTGGCACCTTCTGGCCCTTCACGCCGAACGCGGCGCGGGACAGGATCATCGTCGGCGCCGAGCCGCGTTTGCCGGCGATCGCGATGATCCCGACGAGCAGGAACGAGACGATGACGCCGATGACCGTCACGACGACGGCCTGCCAGAACGAGATGCCGAAGCCGAGCACGAACGCCGCGTAGGAGATGCCGAAGACGGAGATGTTCGCGGCGAACCATGGCCAGAACAGGTCCCGCGGGACCGCCGTCCGCTCCGACTCGGCGATGATCTCGATCCCGGTCCGCTCCAGGCCGAGACTGCGGGTCTCTTCGTATGCGGTGGTCGGGGTCTGTGGCGGCGGTGCCGGGACGCTCGTGGTCATGGGACGAGGGTGCCAGACAACCTCGGTCGCCCCGCGCATCTGCGCATCGTGGCCGGGACGCGCCTCACGCCCGACGCGAAGGTGGGGTTGCCCGCATGCCTCACGGGTGCGGGGAGTCGCAGGCCGTACCA
>JAAYCP010000209.1 GCA_012729695.1 Actinomycetales bacterium
CTTCGGCTGAGGCAGCCAGCCCGCCGTAGCGCACGGCATCGAATGCCGCGGCAGCCCGACCCAGATGCTCGGCCTCGGCCGGGAAGGCCCGACTGAGCGTCTGGGCGATCTCACGGGCGGTCGCGCCCGGGAGGTCCTCGAGAATGAACCGATCGACGGCACCGGCTGCCATGGCCCGGTATGCGTCGAGCACCGCCGCGCCCAGGTCACCTCGGGCCCTCGCGGCCTGCGCCCGACGGCGGTACTCCGCTGCGGAGACCCCGACCTCGTCGAAGACCGCACCCTGTGCCGCCTGTCGGGCGCGACGACCGGACTGGAGCCGGAAGGCCGACCAGACGGCGAGGCAGAGCACGAGGAGCACCCCGCCGAGGACGGCGAGCACCCACCACCTCGACATCGTGTCGCCCGCGGCTCCATCGAAGAGACCGGTGAACCACTCCACGAAGGCCCTGACGGCGCGTCGGAGGAGGCTCTCCTCGGTGCCGTACTCACTCTTGGCCAGCTCATCCGCCAGCAGCCTGCGCCCCTCGCTGGACGAGGGGTCCAGCGGAGGTGAGTCGAGGGAGAGCAGGCCGGCCACGTCAGGCTGAGGTGCGCTGGAGGGGGTCCGTCGCAGGAAGCCAGGGCAGTGGCGCCTGACCCTCGACCGCCTGGATGAGCCGGACGTCGAGCGCCTCGTCCCGCATCCGCTGGTCGACATAGAGCAGGGTGTCCACGGTCGCGGTGATCGGGGTTGCGGCCGCGGCCGTGATGAGCGTGGTGGCCGCGCCCACGAGGACCTGCACGGTGACCAGCACACTGGCGCTGACGGCCGCGAACATGATCCCGACGAGGATCATCGTCACCGGGATGACGAGGACCTGGGCGATGATCGAGGCCAGCAGGGCGGTGAGGATCCGGATCCCGAGGATCCGCCAGAAGCCACGGAACCGGGTGAGCTGCCACGACCTGCGCAGCGAGGCGAACACCCCCACGCCCTCCAGGACGACCGCCGGCGCGGCGAAGGCGAAGCGGGTCCAGAGGAAGAGCATCGCCGGGATCATGAGGAGCAGCAGGACCAACAGGACGACGACGCCGACGACGAGCAGCTGGTCATCACCCTGCATCCCGCCCATGACCAAGATGACCAGCCCCGGAGCGACGAAGGCGGCCACGACGAGCCCGACGATGAGGGAGATCAGGAGCGAGACCCCGATGACGGGGAGGAGGCGGCCCTTCGTCCCTCGCCACGTCTCCGGCAGCTTGACCTTGCGGCCCATGACCGCCTGGCCCGTCACATACGCGATGAAGCCGGCGAGGGCGATCGTCGCGAGGCTCCCGGCGATCGCCGGGATGTACTGGCCGAGGGAGACGAGGATGAAGTCCGTGCCGAAGTCCCCGTCGGGGACCGGTTCGGGATCCATGAACGTTCCCGACCCCTGCTGCGCGACGAGCACTCCGATCGGCGTCGACGGGATGAGCGCCACGAGGGCCACGAGCAGGCCCACCCCGACCGTCGAGGCGGGGTTGCCCTTGATGATCTTCAGGGCCGCGCCGTAGATGTCGCCGAGCCCGAGCGGCCGGAACGGGATGACGCCCGGCTGGTAGGTCGCGGCGCGCGGCATCTGCCACTGCGGCCCTCCCGGGTAGCCCGGGTACGGGCCCTGCGGTGGCGGAGTCGGCATCGGCTGCGTATGCGGCGGCTGGGTATGCGGTGGCCAGCCGCCCGGTCCGCCCTGACCGGGTGCCCCAGAGGGAGCCGCGGACTGTCCCGGCGCGGCGTAGGGCGGCGCGGGTGGTGGACCGGCCGGTGCGCCCGGAGTCGCCTCGGACGGATCCTGTCCTGGGGTCGTCCAGCCCCCTGGAGTGCTCACGTGTGGCGTCTCCTGTTCCTGTCGTCGTCAGTCCGTCCGGTCGGGACGTCGCGCGGGCTCCAGCCTCGCACGGCCGGGCCACGCGTTCCCAGCCGGGC
>JAAYCP010000210.1 GCA_012729695.1 Actinomycetales bacterium
GACGGCTGAGCCGACCGGGCTCACCCGGCCAGCCCGGTTTCGCGCGAGGGTCACTGCGTCGCCTAGGTCGCCGGGATGGTGCTCACGTCGATGACGAAGCGGTACCGCACATCGGAGTTGACGACCCGGTCGTAGGCCTTGTCGACCTCGTCCGCCGAGATGGTCTCGACGGTTGCGGCGATGCCGTGCTCACCGCAGAAGTCGAGCATCTCCTGGGTGATCGGGATGCCGCCGATGTTCGAGCCGGTGAGCACCTTGTCGCCGCTGGTGAGCGAACCGATCCGGACCTGCTGCGGGTTGGTCGGCAGCCCGACGTTGACGACGGCGCCGAACGGACGCAGCATCCGCAGGAAGCGGTCCAGGGGCACGTCCGCGCTCACCGTGTTGATGACGAGGTCGAAGGTCCCGCGCAGCTCCGAGTACACCGAGCCGTCCGCCGTCGCCCGGTAGTCGACCGCGCCGAAGGCCCGGCCATCGGCCTCCTTGGATGTCGTCTGGGAGAGGACAGTCACCTCCGAACCCATCGCGGCCGCGATCTTGACGGCCATGTGACCGAGTCCGCCCATCCCCACGACGGCGACCTTCTTACCCGGGCCGGCGCCCCACCGCTTCAGTGGGTTGTACACGGTGACGCCGGCGCACAGCAGCGGTGCGGCGACGTCCAGTTCCATCGAGTCGGGGATCTTCACCGCGAAGTCCTCCGCGACGACGATCTGCTGGCTGTAGCCGCCCTGAGTGATCTCGCCGTCGGGGTAGGTGTCGTTGTAGGTCCACACCGTCTTGACCTGGCAGAAGTTCTCATGGCCGGCCAGGCACTGCTCACACTGGCCGCAGGAGTCGACCATGCAGCCGACCCCCACCCGGTCGCCGACCTTGTGGCGGGTGACGGCGCTCCCGACCTCGCTGACCACGCCTGCGATCTCGTGACCGGGGACCATCGGAAAGACTGCCGGGCCCCATTCCTCGCGCACCTGGTGGATGTCGCTGTGGCAGATGCCGGCGTAGGCGATGTCGATGCGGATGTCGTGGTCGCGCAGGGCACGACGCTCGATTGTCACAGGCTCGAAGTGAGCCGAGGCCGAGGGCACGGCCAGCGCGCGGGTCACAGTCGTCATGTCGTTCTCCGATGGGTTGCGTATGGGCGGGGTCGGGTACGAACGCAGGGCGCGGGAACCCGATGGTCGGTGCGGGTCAGATCCGCGTCAGGATGTCCGCGGCTGCGTCGCGGTAGGCCTGGGCGCCCTTCGACGTGCGGCTCGAGCTGAGGATCGAGCGGCCCACGGCGGGGGCCTCGGCGAACCTGACGGTCCGCGGGATCGGCGGCTCGATGACATCGAGGGAGTAGCGCTGGCCCACGTCGGCGAGCACCTCGCGCGAGTGGTTGGAGCGTCCGTCGTACATCGTCGCGAGGATCCCGATGATCTTGAGCTTCTTGTTGAGGATCCTGCGGACGTCCTTGACCGTGTCGAGGAGCTGACCGACGCCACGGTGGCTGAGCATCTCCGCCGGCATGGGGATGATCAGTCCCGCGCTCGCGGTGAGTGCATTGAGGGTGAGCACCCCCAGCGTGGGCGAGCAGTCGAGCAGGATGATGTCGTAGTCCTTGGCGACGTCGTCGAGGGCGCCGGCCAGCACATACTCTCGGCCCGGGCGGGGCAGGAGCTGGGCCTCCGCCCCGGCGAGATCGATCGTGCTCGGGACGAGATCGACGCCGTCCTGGGTCGCGATGACGGCCTCCGACATCTCGGCCCGCCCGAGGACGACCTCATTGATCGAGACCTCGACGGCGTCGGGGTCGATGCCGAGGCTGAAGGTGAGGCACGCCTGCGGGTCGAGGTCCACGAGCAGCACACGCTTGCCCGCCTCTGCGAAGGCGGCACCGAGGGAGGCCACGGAGGTCGTCTTGGCGACTCCCCCCTTCTGGTTGGCCATCGAGATGATCGTCGCCTTGGGATTCTTGGTGCGTCGCGCCATGCGCCCTAGTCTCGCATCACGCCCGCGCTGGTCCTGACCGGCTCCACGCCCCGGAC
>JAAYCP010000211.1 GCA_012729695.1 Actinomycetales bacterium
CCGGTGCGCCGGTCACGTGCCGGGTCATCGGAGGCGCCGACACCCACGTCTCGGCGGAGGAGCTCGACGAGCTGGTCGCCGCCTCGTGCGCCGAGCTCGACCTCGACGGCAGGACCGTGACCCTCGTCGTCCCCGACGGGACGCGGTCCTGCCCCCTCCCGATGCTCATGGCGACGATGCACCGGCACCTCGTCGGACGCGTGGCAGAGCTCACCGCGGTCATCGCTCTCGGCACGCACAGCTACATGGAGCCCGACGAGATCGACCGCTGGTTCGGCGTCGGTGGACCCGGTCAGCCGGCCACCCTCGAGGACGCCTACCCGGGCATGACGATCGTCAACCACGAGTGGGCCGATCCCTCCAAGCTCGTCCACGTCGGCACCATCCCCGCCGCCCGGATCGCCGAGCTCTCCGACGGCCTGCTGTCCGAGGACGCTCCGATCGTCATCAACCGCCATGTCGTCGAATCCGACATCGCCATCGTCGTCGGGCCGGTCTTCCCCCACGAGGTCGTCGGTATCTCCGGCGGCAACAAGTACTTCATCCCGGGCGTCGCCTCCCAGGAGTTCATCGACATGACCCACTGGGTCGGCGCCCTCATCACGAGCTACGAGATCATCGGCACGACCGGCATCACGCCGGTGCGCGCGATGATCAACGAGGGCGCCTCCCTCATCCCCACCCAGCGCCTGGCCCTCTGCCTCGTCGTCGAGTCCGGGACCGGCGAGCTCGAGGCCGCGGCCTTCGGCACGACGGAGGACGCCTGGGCGGCGACCGCGGCCATCGCCGCAGAGACGCACGTGCGCTACGTCGAGAAGCCGTTCACCCGCGTCATCTCCGTCATGCCCGAGCGCTACGAGGACATCTGGACCGCGGCCAAGGGCTTCTACAAGCTCGAGCCTGCGGTGGCCGACGGGGGCGAGGTCGTCATCTACGCGCCGCACGTCACCGAGGTGAGCGAGACCCACCCCGAGATCTACGAGATCGGCTACCACTGCCGCGACTACTTCGTCGCCCAGTGGGACAAGTTCAGGGACATCCACTGGGGCGTCCTCGCCCACTCGACGCACCTGCGCGGCCAGGGGACGTACGACGCCGGGACCGGCGAGGAGCGGCTCCGGGTGCGCGTCACCCTCGCCACCCAGATCCCGCAAGAGGTGTGCGAGTCCATCAATCTCGGCTACCTCGACCCCGCGACGGTCGACCTCGAGGCGCTCGCCGCCGAGCCCGGCACCGTCGTCATCCCGAACGCCGGCGAGATCCTCTACCGCCTCCGCAAGGCGCAGGAGTCGTAGCCCACCAAGCCACCGCATACGAGCGGATCATCAGCCGAGCCGCACGGCTTGCAACCGAAGGAAGAGAGAAGCACGATGGAGAATCGACTCGCCGACGTCGGAGTCGTCGGGATGGCCGTGATGGGCAGCAACCTGGCCCGCAACATCGCCCGCAACGGGTACCGGGTCGCCATCTACAACCGGACGCCGGCGAGGACCGAGGCCGTCCTGCGGCTCTACGGCGAGGAGGGCGACTTCGTGCCCGCGGAGGACGTCGCGTCCTTCGTCGCCTCGCTCGAGCGGCCGCGCCGGATCATCCTCATGGTCCAGGCCGGGCCGGCCACCGACCACACCATCGACAGCCTGCGCCCCCTCCTCGAGGAGGGCGACATCATCGTCGACGGCGGCAACTCGCACTTCGAGGACACCCGTCGCCGGGAGCAGCGGCTGCGCGCGGAGGGCCTGCACTTCGTCGGAGCCGGGATCTCCGGTGGCGAGGTCGGCGCTCTCGAGGGGCCCTCGATCATGCCCGGCGGCTCCCCCGAGTCGTATGCGGCGCTCGGTCCGATCCTCGAGCGCATCTCGGCGACCGTCGACGGTGAGCCGTGCTGCGCCTACATCGGACCCGACGGCGCCGGCCACTTCGTCAAGATGGTGCACAACGGCATCGAGTACGCCGACATGCAGTTCATCGGTGAGGCCTACGAGCTGCTCAAGGCCGTCGGACTGTCGGCGACCGAGGCCGCGGACGTCTTCGCCGGGTGGAACACCGGCGACCTGGACTCCTACCTCATCGAGATCACCTCGGAGGTGCTGCGCCAGGTCGACGCGCGGACCGGTAAGCCGCTCGTCGACGTCATCCACGACGCGGCGGGCATGAAGGGGACCGGCACGTGGACCGTGCAGTCCGCCCTCGACCTCGGCGTGCCGGCCCACACGATCGCCGAGGCGGTCTTCGCCCGGGCCGCCTCCTCCTCACCCGAGCTGCGCGCTGCCGCCCAGGCGGCGCTCGCCGGACCCTCGTCGAGCCTCGAGGTGGCCGATCGCGACGCGTTCGTCGAGGACGTGCGCCAGGCGCTGTGGTCGGCCAAGGTCGTCGCGTACGCGCAGGGCCTCGACCTCATCCGCCAGGCCGGCAAGGAGTACGGCTGGGACGTCGACATCGCCGCCGTCGCGCGGATCTGGCGGGCCGGCTGCATCATCCGCGCCAAGCTCCTCGAGCGGATCCGCAGTGAGTATGCGGCGCAGAGTCTCGTGACGCTCCTCGAGGCCCCCTCGGTGCGGGACGGACTGGCGCAGGCTCAGGGCTCCTGGCGTCGGGTCATCGCGGCTGCTGTCACCGGTGGGGTGCCGGTTCCCGGGTTCGCCGGGGCGCTGGGGTACTACGACCTCGTCCGCGCCCCGCGCACCAACGCCGCTCTCACCCAGGGGCTGCGCGACTTCTTCGGCGCACACACCTACCGCCGCATCGACGACGAGGGCTCGTTCCACACGAACTGGTCCACGGACCGCACCGAGGTGAGTGCCTAGGCC
>JAAYCP010000212.1 GCA_012729695.1 Actinomycetales bacterium
CTCCGGTGTGCGAGGTAGAGCCGAATCGACGACAGCAGCAGCACGACGCCACCCACCCAGGCACCTTCCGGCGCTCACGTCACGAAGGGCCGGCAGCCAGAACAGGGCCAGCGCACCCCGGTGGTCAGCCCCTCCGCTACAAGTGCTTGAGTGCCTCCCGTCGGGAGAGCCCGGACAGCTCCGGGTGCGCAGCGACGAACCGCCGCACCCACTCAGGATCGGTCCGCGCGTAGTCACGTAGCGCCCAGCCGATCGCCTTGCGCGAGAAGAAGTCCGGGTGCTCGATGTTCGGCTCGATCACGTCGACGAGCAAGTCGACGTCGGTGCGGTCCTTGGCACCCACCTGCGCGAGCATCGCAGCGCGCCGGATCCACAGGTTCTCGTCGTGGGCCCAGGCTCGCAGAACGGGGGCGACCTCGTCGGGCCGGCCGAGCAGGATCTCCCTGACGTTGTGCGTCGCCAGGGTGTCGACGACGTCCCACCACGCTCCGTCGCGGATGAGGTCACTCAGCAGGGCAAGGGTCGCCGGGTCCCGCCACGGGCGATAGGTGCGGTGCCCGAGGAGGGCGATGGCCGCATACCAGTGCTCGCGGTGAGTGGCCTCGCTCCAGAGCGCGCGGACGGTCGCCTCCCACTGCTCCCGCTCCGCGATCCGGTATGCGGGGTCCGCCAGGACCGGTCGCAGCGCCTGGCGCAGCACCGGGCTCGTGAGGCCGAGGTAGGGCATCTCCGACTTCATGTAGCGCTGCTGGCCGACCGCGCGCTCCGGATCCACGTGCTGCAGGAGGGCCGCGCGGACTGCCGCGATGACGTCGGTGCGGGGGGTGGCCGCCGGTTCGCCGGGCATACCTCCAAACGTACGGCTGTCTGGACTGGACGACCACCTTGGCGCGGGGGTGTGATGGGAGGAGAGGAGGAGCCATGATCGATGCAGATCAGTGGGGGAGCGCTCGACTCGACACGTGGTGCTCCCTCTGGAACGAGCCGGTGCGCGGCTGGGACTTCAGTGAGTTCGAGGGGCGGGTGGAGGAGTCCGAGCCGCCCTGGTCGTATGAGGAGATCGTCCGGCACGCTTTCGAGCGGGCCGGCTCCGCGCTCGACATCGGCACCGGAGGGGGCGAGTTCCTGCTCCGGCTCCAGGACCAGCTGCCCATCGAGGTCCATGCCACGGAGGGGTGGGAGCGGAACCTCGACGTCGCCCGGCGGGCCCTCGAGCCGCTCGGGATCGAGGTGCGCGAGTACGACGCCGAGGAGCATGACCGCCTTCCCTATCCGGACCGCTCCCTCGACGTCGTCCTCGCCCGGCACGAGGCCTGCTGTGCGAAGGAGGTCGTCCGGGTGCTGCGGGACGGTGGCTGGTTCATCACCCAGCAGGTCGACGGTCGCAACCTCGCTGACCTCAGCGCACACTTCGGAGCCGAGCCCCGCTATCCCGATGTCACCCTGGAGTGGTTCCGCGCCGAGGTGGAGCGCGCCGGGCTGATCGTCGAGCAGGCCGAGGAGTGGAGCGGCCCCATCCGGTTCGACAGCGTCGACACCCTCGTGTCCTACCTGCGGTACATGCCGTGGCACCTGCCCAAGGACTTCTCCGTGGAGGCCTATGCCCAGGAGCTCATCGCGCTCGACGAGCGGGTGGAGCCCCTGGAGTTCACCGAGCGACGCTTCCTCATCGTCGCGCACCTGCCCGAGCCCGAGCCGCCGCCGGCAGATCCCTTCACCGGGCGGCAGATCCGGCCGGCAGCGTCACGAATCGTCCTCTGATCAGGTCGTCCGCTCGCCTGGTCGGGCGGCCGCTGCTCAGGCGCGGGCCGCGATGGTCTCCACATCGACCCCGGTCGGTAGCGAGCCGTAGATCAGGCTCGCGTCCTCCCCGAGGCGCGCGGAGACGAACCCGTCCGCGACGGCGGCCGGCGCATACCGCACCAGCACGCTCGCCTGGAGGGCCAGCGCCATCGCCTCGACGACCCGACGGGCCGTGCGCGGCTCGGCCACGCGCATGAGGGCGGTCGTCTTGTCGAGGTGGCGATCGAGGACCGGGTATGCGCCGCGTGCCTTCTCGACCTCGCCGACGAAGGCGTCGATGGACTCAGGGGTGGTCGCCATCGCGCGGAGCACATCGAGGGCGATGACGTTGCCGGAGCCCTCCCAGACGGCGAGCACCGGCTGCTCCCGGTAGCGGCGCGAGAGCGGGAAGTCCTCGGTGTAGCCGTTGCCGCCGAGGCACTCGAGAGCCTCGTAGGCGTGCTCCGGGCCGCGCTTGCAGATCCAGTACTTCGCGACGGGCTGGGCGAGGCGGGCGAACGCGATCGCCTCGCCGTCACCGGCCTGGGAGCCGTCCGCGGCTGCGGCCAGGCGCATCATCGTCCACGTCGCGGCCTCGGTCTCGAGCTGGAGGTCGGCGATGACAGCCGACATCGCGGGCTGGTCGATGAGGAGGGCGCCGAAGGCGGAGCGATGACGCGTGTGCCAGGCGGCCTCGGCGACCGACTGCCGCATACCGGCCGTCGTCCCGATGATGCAGTCGAGTCGGGTGCGGTTGACCATCTCGACGATCGTGCGCACGCCGCGACCGAGCTCGCCGACCAGCCAGCCGACCGTCCCGTTGAGCTCGATCTCGCTCGAGGCGTTCGACTTGTTGCCGAGCTTGTCCTTGAGCCGCTGGATGAAGAACGGGTTGCGTTCGCCGCCCGGCAGGATGCGCGGGACGAGGAAGCAGCTGAGCCCCTGCTCGCCGCGGCCGGTCTCGGTCTGCGCCAGGACGAGGAAGGCGTCCGACTGCGGAGCCGAGCAGAACCACTTGTGGCCGGTCAGCGCATACGTGCCGTCGCTCTGCGGGACCGCGCGGGTGGTGTTCGCGCGCACGTCCGAGCCACCCTGCTTCTCCGTCATCGCCATGCCGAAGATCGCGCTGGTCTTGGTCGCGGGGTCACGCAGGTCCGGGTCGTAGTCGCGGGAGTAGACCCGGGGGAGCCACTCCTGCGCGAGCTCCGGGGTCGTCTGGAGCGACGGGACGACCGCGTGCGTCATCGAGACCGGGCAGGCGTGACCGGGCTCGATCTGCCCGAAGAGGTGGAACTGCGCGACGCGGGCCACGTTGGCCCCGGGCCGCGGGTCCGCCCACGCGCTCGTGTGCGAGCCGGCGGCGATCGACGCGCCGATGATGCGGTGATAGGCGGGGTGGAACTCGATGTCGTCGATCCGGTGCCCCCACCGGTCGTGGGTGTGCAGCCGGGGCGTGATGGTGTTCGCGAGCCTGGCGTCATCCTGGAAGTCCTCGCTGCCGACGAGTGCTCCCGTCTGATGAAGCTCGGCGGTCGCCCAGTCGCCGCCGAAGGCCGCCACGGCCTCCGTAAGGGTGGTGTTCGTGCCGTACTCGTCGATGCCCGCGCGCAGCGGTGCCTGGTTGACTACGGCGTGCGTCACACTCTGGATCGGGCGATCCACCCGGCTGCTATACATATGTTCAGCATACGGAGGAATCCGGAACCGGACAGCCCCCAGACCAGGCGTACCGAAACGTGCCAATAGGAACGTTCTGGTACGCCTCCGCGCGTGCGCACCGTGCCTCTCGGCACGCTTTCGCCCGCGCGGGCCTCCGTTCGTCTGGGTGCCCTACACAACCAGGAGTGAGTCGATGACCGAACAGGCCATCATCTATGACGCCGTGCGCACCCCCCGTGGTCGCGGCAAGGCGACCGGGTCGCTGCACGAGATCAAGCCGATCGATCTGACGGTCGGGCTGCTCCACGCGCTGCTCGAGCGGAACCCAGGCCTGGACGCGTCCCAGGTGGACGACCTCGTCATGGGCATCGTCTCCCCGGTCGGTGACCAGGGCGCCGTTCTCCCGCGGATCGCGGCGCTCAAGGCCGGCCTCCCCGAGCCGGTCGCGGGCGTGCAGCTCAACCGGTTCTGCGCCTCCGGTCTGGAGTCGGTCAACCAGGCCGCGGCGCGCGTGCGCTCCGGCTGGGAGGACCTCATCATCGCCGGCGGCGTCGAGTCGATGTCGCGCGTGCCGATGGCCAGCGACGGCGGCGCCTGGGCGATGGACCCGGCCACCGCGCTCGCGACGGACTTCGTCCCGCAGGGCATCAGCGCCGACCTCATCGCCACGATCGAGGGCTACTCCCGTGAGGACGTCGACCGGTATGCGGTGCAGAGCCAGCAGCGCGCCGCGGCTGCGTGGGCGGCCGGGTACTTCTCCCGCTCCGTCATCCCGGTGAAGGACCAGAACGGCATCACCGTCCTCGACCACGACGAGACGGTCCGTGGGGACGCGAGCCTGGAGTCGCTCGGTGCGCTCAAGCCCTCCTTCGCCGGCATCGGCGAGCTGGGTGGCTTCGACCACGTCGCTCTCGAGAAGTACCACTACGTCGACGAGATCAACCACGTGCACCACGCCGGCAACTCGTCCGGCATCGTCGACGGCGCCGGCCTCCTGCTCATCGGCAACGAGTCCGTGGGTGCGCAGATGGGTCTGCGCCCGCGCGCCCGGATCGTCTCCGCAGCGGTCATCGGCTCCGAGCCGACCATCATGCTCACCGGCCCCGCGCCGGCGTGCCGCAAGGCGCTCGACGTCGCCGGCATGTCGCCCTCCGACATCGACCTCGTGGAGATCAACGAGGCGTTCGCCGCGGTGGCCCTCAAGCTCATGCGCGACATGGGCTGGAACGAGGAGCAGACCAACGTCAACGGCGGCGCGATCGCCATGGGCCACCCGCTCGGTGCGACCGGCGCCATGATCCTCGGCACGCTCGTCGACGAGCTCGAGCGCCGGGACCTCACCACGGGCATCGCGACCCTCTGCATCGGTGGCGGCATGGGCATCGCCACCATCGTGGAACGTATCGGCTGATCAGCGGATCACACGGGATAAGGACAAAGCATTGACTGACAACATGATTCGCTACGCGAAGGACGCTGACGGGATCGTCACCCTGACGATGGACGACCCGACGGCCGGCGCCAACACGATGAACGAGCTGTTCGGGCGCTCCTTCAAGGAGACCGTCCAGCGCCTCGTGGCCGAGCGCGACGACATCACCGGCGTCATCCTGACCTCCGCGAAGAAGACCTTCTTCGCCGGCGGCAACCTCTCCGACCTGCAGAGCATCACGCCCGACCGTGCGGAGGAGTTCTTCGCCGGGATCGAGGACCTGAAGGCCGACATGCGCACCCTGGAGCGGCTCGGCCGCCCCGTCGTGGCGTGCATCAACGGCGCCGCGCTCGGCGGTGGCCTCGAGCTCGCGCTCGCCTGCCACCACCGGATCGCCGTGAACGACCCGAAGATCAAGATCGGCCTCCCCGAGGTCACCCTGGGCCTGCTTCCGGGCGGCGGTGGGGTCACCCGCCTCGTCCGTATGCTCGGAATCCAGAGCGCGCTGATGGACTGGCTCCTCCAGGGCCAGCAGCGTCGTCCGGCCGAGGCCCAGGCGAAGGGTGTCATCGACGAGCTCGTCGACTCCGCCGACGACCTCGTCCCTGCGGCCCGGGCCTGGATCCTCGAGCAGGCCAGTGGGGAGAACCGCGACGAGGCCCTCGTGGCGGCAGCCAAGCCGTGGGACGTCAAGGGCTACCGGATCCCCGGTGGGACCCCGAGCAACCCGTCGTTCGCCGCGAACCTGCCGGCGTTCCCCGCCAACCTGCGCAAGCAGCTCAAGGGCTCGCCGATGCCGGCGCCCCGGGCCATCATGTCCGCGGCCGTCGAGGGCGCCCAGGTCGACTTCGACACCGCGAGTCGCATCGAGAGCCGCTACCTCACCCAGCTCGTCACGCGTCCGGTGAGCAAGGCGATGATCCAGGCCTTCTTCTTCGACCTGCAGGCCATCAACTCCGGCCGACTGCGTCCGAAGCGTGAGGGCGAGGACTACCCGAAGCGTCCCGTCGCCAAGGTCGGGATGGTCGGCGCCGGGATGATGGGCGCGGGTATCGCATATTCCTGCGCGATGTCCGGCCTCGAGGTCGTCCTCAAGGATGTCTCGATCGAGGGCGCCGAGAAGGGCAAGTCCTATAGCGAGAAGCTCCTCACGAAGGCCGTCGAGCGCGGGCGGATGGACCAGGCCAAGGCCGACGCGGTCCTCGCCCGGATCACCCCGACCGCCGACATGAACGACCTCGCCGACGTCGACGTCGTCATCGAGGCCGTCTTCGAGGACTACGAGCTCAAGCGCAAGGTGTTCGAGGAGATCGAGGCGGTCGTCCGCCCCGACACCCTGCTGTGCTCGAACACCTCGACCCTGCCGATCACCAGCCTGGCGAAGTTCATCACCCGCCCGGCCGACTTCATCGGGCTGCACTTCTTCAGCCCCGTCGACAAGATGCAGCTCGTCGAGATCATCCGCGGCGAGGAGACCTCGGACGAGACCACCGCTCGCGCGGTCGACATCGTCCAGCAGATCCGCAAGATCCCGATCGTCGTCGGCGATGGCCGGGGCTTCTTCACCAGCCGGGTCTTCGGTCAGCTCATCTCCGAGGGTGTCAACCTGCTCGCCGAGGGCGTCGACCCGCAGACCATCGAGCGGGCCGCGACCCAGGCGGGCTTCCCGGCCCCGCCGCTGGCGATGACCGACGAGGTGTCGCTCACCCTCACGCAGCACATCCGCGCCGAGGCCGAGAAGGCCGCCGCCGCTGAGGGCAAGACCCGCGAGGTCCAGTCCGGCGAGCTCCTCATCGACCGGATGGTCGCGGAGTTCGGCCGCAAGGGTCGCGCAGCCGGAGCCGGGTTCTACGACTACCCGGCCGACGGTCCGAAGGTCCTCTGGCCGGGGCTGCGTGAGCACTTCGCTCGTGGAACCCAGGTGCCGCTGAAGGACATGCAGGACCGCTACCTCTTCGCGATGGCGCTCGACACGGCGCGCTGCTTCGAGGAGGGCGTCCTGCGCGACACCGAGTCGGCCAACATCGGCGGCATCTTCGGTATCGGCTTCCCGCCGCACACCGGCGGGCCGGCCACCTTCATGACGAACTACGAGGGCGGTCTTGCCGGCTTCGTGGCCCGGGCGGACGAGCTGGCCGACACCTACGGCGAGCGCTTCCGGCCGACCGAGTGGCTGCGCCAGCGCGCCGCCGTCGGTTCGCTCACCGACTGAGCGCCTGACAACCTGCCCGCGTGTGTGGTTCGTTCCTACCAATCCGTAGCGCTACAGCGCTCCGGGGCAGGTAGGAACGAACCAAACACGGGCGGGGGCCGCTACAGGAAGCGGCCGATGAGGTCCTTCATGATCTCGTTCGTCCCGCCGTAGATCTTCTGCACGCGGGCGGCGGCGTAGAGCCGCGCGATGGGGTACTCGCGCATGTACCCGTAGCCGCCGAACAGCTGCAGGCACCGGTCGACGACCGAGCACTGCAGATCGGTCGTCCAGTACTTCACCCGGCTGGCGGTGACCGGGTCGAGCCGGCCCTCCAGGTGCAGCTGTATGCAGTGGTCCAGGAAGGTGCGGGCCGCCAGCACCTCGGTGGAGACCTCCGCCAGCGTGAAGCGGGTGTTCTGGAAGTCGGCGACCCGCCGCCCGAACGCCTCCCGCTCCTTGACGTATGCGGTGGCCAGCTCGACGGCGTACTCCGCCGCTGCGACGGCGCCGACCGCGATGGCCAGGCGCTCCTGGGGGAGCTGGTTCATCAGCTGGTAGAAGCCCTGGCCCGGCTCCCCGCCGAGCAGGTTGGCCGCCGGCACCCGGACGTCCGAGAAGTGCAGCTCGCGGGTGTCCTGACCGTGCAGCCCGATCTTGTCGAGGACCCGACCGCGCTCGAAGCCCGGCGTCGGCTCACCGGTCGCGGGATCCTTGGTCTCGACGACGATGAGCGAGATCCCTTGTGCCCCTTCGCCGCCGGTGCGGCAGACGACGATGACGATGCCGGCGTGAGAAGCGTTGCTGATGAACGTCTTGGACCCGCTGATGACGTAGTCGTCGCCCTCCAGCCGTGCGGTGGTGCGGATGTTCTGCAGGTCGGATCCGGCTCCCGGCTCGGTCATCGCGATGGCTCCGACGGTCTCCCCGGTGGCCATCCCCGGCAGCCAGCGTGCCTTCTGCTCCGTGGTGCCGAAGGCCTCGAGGTAGGGCGCGACGATCCCGGAGTGCACCGCATACCCGAGGGAGTCGTCCCCGGACTTGGCCTGCTCCCACATCACCGCGGCCTCGTGCGCGAAGGTTCCGCCACCGCCGCCGAACTCGGGTGACCCCGCGGCGCAGAGCAGTCCTGCGCGACCGGCGGCGAGCCAGGTTTCGGCGTCCACCTGGCGCTGCTCGTCGAAGCGCTCGAGGTGCGGGACGACCTCGGTCTTGAAGAAGTTCCGCGCCACACCGGCGAGGTCCGCGACGTCATCGGAGAGCCACGGTGAGACATAGGGACTCGGCAGGAGCATGTTCATGGCCGCACTATACGGATGATCAGCGGACTGTATGGGTGTTTAGTTGCGGTCCGACGATCGCGCACCATTCCCAGGTAATCTCGCCGTATGACCTCGCCAGTCCCCTCTGACCTCACCGGCCGGGCGCGCATCCGTGAGTCGGCGCTGCGACTCTACGCCGCGTACGGGGCCGAGGCGGTCAGTCTGCGGGCCGTGGCGCGCGACGCGGGCGCGACCCCGGGCCTGGTGACCCACCACTTCGGGTCGCGGGCGGGGCTCTACCGCGCGGTCCAGGAGCACGTCGTCGAGCTGTTCCGGCAAGCGCTCGAGGCGGTGCCCGCGAAGGGCTCGGCACGTGCCGTCGCCGCGGCCCGGACCGCGAGTCTGGAGGGGATGCTGGCCGAGCGCCCCGACGTCACCGACTTCGTCCGCCGCGAGCTGCTCAGCCCCTCACCAGGGGACGACTACCTCGGCAGCGCTCTCGTCGACCTGACCATCGAGCAGACCGCCCGACTGCGGGAAGCCGGCATCCTGCCGACCGACGTGCCCGCCCACGTGCAGGCCGTGCAGACCGTGGTCGCCCAGCTGGCCCGGATGCTCATCAGTCCCGCGCTCGAGCGCGCCTGGAAGCAGGCCGGCGGACCGCCCGAGACGCCCGAGATCCGGGTGACGCTCAAGGGCATCTAGGTAGGCGGCCTCGTGCGGTCGCGGGAGTCGTGGCCGCGTCGGGGCAATGACCGGGCTACGACTTCTTGACCCGGTGAGGACTCACTGACCGGGTTGCCAAGCTGTGACCGCGAAATTTCGCGGGCAGCCGAGCGTAGGCCGGTCAGTCGGGCGCAACCGGGTCACGCAGGCCGGAACCCGGCCACGCGGGCCGGAACCCGGAGCTCAGTGCCGGCCCGCGCATACCGGGTGCGAGTCCGAGTCGCCCGGGTGAGTGCGCGGTCAGAGGAGCGGCACGAACCGGTAGCGCCCCGGACCGTACGTGACGTCGACGTCGTCACCTCGCCGGGTCGCCACGACCATCCGATCGCGGACGGGGACGACGAGGAGGCCACCGTCGATGAGCTGGTCCACGAGCTCACGGGCCAGCTCGGAGGCTTCGGCCGAGACGAGTATGCGGTCGAACGGGGCCGCGTCCGGCGCACCGAGGACCCTGGGCTGGGCCAGCCGGACCGAGGCCTGTCGCAGACCGGCGGACTCCAGCGCGGCGCGGCTCTCCCGCACGAGGCGCTCGATGAGCTCGACGCCGATCACCTCGCCCTCAGGACCGACGAGCCCGGCGAGAATCGCTGTCGTCCAACCGGATCCGCTGCCCACGTCGAGGACCCGTTGACCCGGACGGACATCGAGCAGCTCCAGCATGATTCGCACGGTGGACGGCTGGGAGTTCGTCACTCCGTCGCCGATGTCCAGCGGCCGGTCCTCGTGGGCGAACCTGCGCACCCGCTCGGGCAGATAGTGCTCACGCGGCGCGCGGCGCATCGCCTCGGTCACGGAGAGGCGACCATCCGCATACTCGGTGTCCATGCCAGTCAAGCCTAGGCCGGGCGCGGCGACTGCGTCTCGACGGCGTCACCCCCTCGGGGTTGGGAGACAGTCGGTCTCGGACTGCAGATCGACCGATTGCCACCCTGGCGCCGTGGGTGAGTCGCCTAGAAGACCGGGCGACCACCGGTGACCCCGAGGACGGTGCCGGAGACGTAGGACGCCTCCTCCGAGGCGAGGAACACGTATGCGGCAGCCACCTCGATCGGATGGCCCGCCCGCCCGAGCGGCGTGTCCGCGCCGAACCCGGTGACCCGCTCCTCCGGCATCGTCGAGGGGATCAAGGGAGTCCAGATCGGCCCAGGCGCAACGGCATTGACGCGAATGCCTCGCGGCCCCAGCTCCTGAGCGAGGTTGACGACGAGGTTGTTGAGGGCGGCCTTGGTCGATGCGTAGTCGAGCAGGTCCTGGGAGGGGTCATAGGCCTGGATCGACGTGGTGACGATGATGCAGCCACCGTCCTCGAGATCCCCGGCCAGCGTGTGGATGAGCCAGAAGGGAGAGAAGACGTTGACCGCATACGAGTGCTCGATCTGCTCCAGTGGGAAGTCCTCCAGTGACGGGTAGGTCATCTGGAAGGCGGCGTTGGGGATGAGCACATCGAGGCCCCCGAGCACCTCGAGGGCGCGGCGGGCGACCTCCTGGTTCTCCTCGAGGGAGGTGAGGTCAGCGGGGAGGAGGTGGCAGGTGCCGTCCTCCGCCTCGATGACCGCCTTGGTGTCCTCGGCGTCCGTCTGCTCCTCAGGGAGGTATGCGATGGCCACCGATGCGCCCTCCCTCGCCATGGCGATCGCGGTGGCCCGGCCGATCCCCGAGTCGCCGCCGGTGATGAGGACACGCCTGCCCGGCAGTCGGTCCCGGCCGACCCAGGAGGTCTCGCCGTGGTCGGGCGCCGGTTGCAGGTCGGCGATGGTGCCGGGGTGTTCCTGAGTCTGGCCCTGGATGCGGGTGAGCTTTGCACGAGTCATCTCTCCACGATCGCAGAGCGACAACCTCACCTGCCTGGTCGAGAGGAGAGCGACCCAATTCACCGAAGGGAGAGGTCCACCATCGGACCGAGTCGCCGTACCCTGCAGCCATGGTCGATCAAGGGGATCGCACGGCGGCGCGGCCATTGCGGATCGCCGTCGTCAACGACTACGAGGTCGTCGTGCGTGGTGTCGCCGCCATGCTCGCCGATGTGGAGAGTCTCGAGGTCGTCGAGCTGCTCAGCGGAGAACCGCCCTCGCAGCCTGTCGACGTCGTGCTGTACGACGCCTTCGGCATGCATGGACTCACCAGCGCGGAGCTGAAGGAGATGCTGCACACCGGAGACGTCGGCGCAGTGGTCCTGTACACGTGGCAGAACGCGACCCCGCTCATCGAGGACGCCCGAGCCGCGGGCATGGCGGGCGTCATCGACCGGAGTACCAGAGGCGTGGAGCTGACGGACCTGCTCCACCGGGCCCACGCCGGTGAGTTCGTCGTGAGTGCCGGGGCCGACAAGCCCATCGACGAGTGGGTGACCTCAGCCGACTGGCCCGGCAAGTCCAAGGGGCTCAGCGCCCGTGAGGCCGAGGTCATCGGACTCATCATGCAGGGGCTGTCGAACGACGAGATCGCCCAGCGGATCTACGTCTCCATCAACTCGGTCAAGACCCACATCCGCTCCGCCTACCGCACGATGGGCGTCACCACCCGCAGCCAGGCCGTGCTCTGGGGAGTCGAGAACGGGATGGCCCCGCAGCGCCTGCGGATCCGCCTCCGGGACGCCTGAGGGCGGCGGCATCGCGGCGTACCAACGCCCTCGCCGCCGAACGTCCCCGCCGCGGGCGTACCAACGTCCCCGCCGCGGCGTACCAGAACGTTCCTATTGTCACGTTCTGGTACGGCCCTCTCGGTGAGTTGTCCGGCGGCGGGCGGTGCCGCGGCGTACCGGAACGTTCCTATTGTCACGTTCTGGTACGGCCCAACTCGGTGAGTTGTCCGGCGGCGGGTGGTGCCGCGGCGTACCAGAACGTTCCTATTGTCACGTTCTGGTACGCACGTCCGGGGGGTCGTTGGCCTACCCGCGCGACGGCTCGCACGCCAGGAGCGGGGCCGTGCACCGGCATAGCAGGAGCGGGGCCGTGCACCGGCATAGGCTGATCGGATGGCAGGGGCGAAGGAGCACGAGCCGGCGCGGCGGAGTCGGCGCCGGCAGGCGTGGTACGGCCTGAAGCGGCCGGTGAAGCGTGTCGTCTCGCTGCCCGGAGTCAACCAGGCCGCCCATGCCGTCGTCGCTCGGCGTCGAGGAGTGGAGACCGCTGCCCGGCTGCCCGCACCGCTGAACGTGAAGCAGGTCGAGGGGAGGGTCCAGGGCCTGACCTTCACGATGAACGATCCCGCGCGGTGCATCATCGCCAAGGAGCTGTACTGGGGTGGCGGTCGGCGTCCACGCCCGCAGGACCAGTACGCCCTCGAGGTCTTCGCCCTGCTCGCGACGAGCGCGGACATCGTGCTCGACGTCGGGAGCTACACAGGAGTCTTCTCGGTCGTCGCTGCCAAGGCGAACCGGGCCGTGAGCGTGCACGCCTTCGACATCGTGCCGAGCAATGTCCTCGCGGCGTGGAGCAACATCATCGCCAACGACCTCATCGGGCGGGTCGAGGTCCACCTGCACGGTGTGGGTGAGGAGGGCGCGATCCGGATGCCGGCGGTCACCCACGGCTCGGCCCTGCCGGACTTCTGGTCGCTCGACGACAGCGAGGGATCCGAGGAGGGGGTGTCGGTGCCCGTGCACACCCTCGACCACGTGCTGGGCACTGAGCTCGGGATCGAGCTCGAGGCGGACCGGTCCGACCAGTCCGCCACTGATCGAAGCACCGACGCTGAGGCCCACGCGCCGACCCAACAGCCCGAGGGGTCCGAAGGGGATCGACGTGCACCCCACTCGGAAGTCACCTGGCCGACCTATCGACCGGAGGTCCTCATCAAGGTCGATGTGGAGGGCCACGAGGCCGCCCTCGTCACGGCGGGTCGGGCCTCGATCCGCGAGATCCGGCCGACCTTCCTCATGGAGGTCCTGCCCGACGCGGATGTCACCCCCTTGGTGGAGACGTTCGCCGGGCAGGGGTACCGCTTCTACCTGATCATGGAGGACCGGATCCGCGAGTCCGTGCGGCCCCGCGGTGAGGACCGGTACCGGGACTGGCTCATCACGACGCAGACGCCGGAGGAGCTGGACGCTCTGGGCATCGCCGTGACGTTGTTGACCTGATCGACGGCCGACCAGGTCGGCACGGATCAGCAGGAC
>JAAYCP010000213.1 GCA_012729695.1 Actinomycetales bacterium
ACGATCCCGGCATCGGTGAGGGCGCCGAGGCAGTCGTAGACCGCCTGGTGCGACACCGAGTCGAGCTGACTGCGGACCGCGTCGATGATCGTCGCGGTGTCGGAGTGGGGGTGGTCCTCGAGCACACGAAGCACCGCGAGCCTGGGCTTCGTCACCCGAAGTCCCACGGCCCGGAGCTGGTCCTCGGCAGGGGTTGTCATACGCCCTGCACTCTTCCCCATTAACTTGATTGAGTCAAGATAATGTCAGGGCCTGAGACGGGCGCCTCACTCCTTGAGCGTCACCTACCTGAGCGTCAGCTACTTGAGCGTCACCGTGTGCCAGTGCCCGCCCGCGACGTCGTCGGCCCCGTCGGGCCCCCAGGTCCCCTGGTAGTACGGCCGCGGCCGCGAGTCCCGGCGCAGCAGCGGGTCGACGATCCGCCACTCCTCGTCGATCGTGTCCTCGCGCGCGAAGCGGTGGCGCCGGCCGAGCATCGCGTCGGAGAGCAGTCGCTCGTAGGCCGCCCGCCGGTGCCCGAGGGCGACGTCGAAGTCGACGTCGAGCGCGATCTCCTGGGTGCGCATCTCCTGGCCGGGGACCTTGGCCTGCATCTTCATCGTCACTCCGTCGCTGTGGCCGAGCCGGAAGTGCAACCGGTTCGCCTCGGGCACCCCGGCCTGTGAGCCGGCGAAGAGGAGTCGCGGAGGTCGGACCAGCTCGACGACCGCCTCGGTCGCGTTCCCCGGCAGATGCTTGCCGGCCCGCAGGTGGAAGGGCACACCGGCCCACCGCCACGAGTCGATGTAGAGCGTCGTTGCCACGAACGTCTCGGTCCTGGACTCCGGCGCGACTCCCGGCTCGTCGAGATACCCGACGTACTGACCCAGGACGGTGTCGGCCGGGTCGAGCGCCTTGGCCTGGCGCAGCACCTTCACCTCCTCGTCCCGGTATGCGTCGGCCGAGTCCGAGATCGGCGGCTCCATCGCGAGGAGCGCCACAGTCTGGAGCAGGTGGTTTTGCAGGACGTCGCGCACTGTCCCGACGTCGTCGAAGAACCCCGCCCGCCCCTCGGTGCCGAAGCCCTCGGCGAAGGTCACCTGGACGTGATGACCGGGAGCTCGGCATTCTTCAGCAGGTCGGCAAGCCGCGTGTAGGTCTCCTCGTCGCCGTAGTCGCCCTGCAGGTACTGCAACCGCCCCGTGAAGGCGTCGAGATCCTCGTCCGACATGGAAGGTTCGGCGTCCGCGACGGCGCGTCCCGCATACTCCTGGAGCTCGGCGTCGTCCCACTCCGAGCGGGCCACTCCGATGACCGGCATCTCCAGCCCGTCCCGCTGGCACACGTCGCACAGCGCGGGATAGAGCTTCTTCCGGGCCAGGTCCCCGGTCGCTCCGAAGAGGACGATCGCATCGGCGCGCGCATCAGGCATCTTCTGAATGTAGCGCTGCGCGAGGGAGGCACCGGCATGGCAGGCTTGCCCCATGCGCGCCCTCGTCAAGACCAGCGCCGGTCCGGGCCTGGAGCTCATCGACGTCCCTGAGCCGCAGTGCGGTGCGGGCGAGGTGAAGATCCGGGTGCTCCGGGCAGGCCTGTGTGGCACCGATCTGCACATCGAGTCCTGGGACGACACGGCCGCCCACATGGTCGACCCGCCGCTCATCGTCGGGCACGAGTTCTACGGCGAGATCGTCGAGGTCGGGTCCGGTGTCCCGACCGACGAGCGGTACGGCCTGCGCGTCGGGCAGCGCTGCTCGGTCGAGGGACACGTCGTCTGCGGCGCCTGCCGCAACTGCCGCGCCGGGCGCCGCCACATGTGCGTGCACACCTCGAACCTCGGCGTGAACCGCGACGGCGCCTTCGCCGACTACGTCGTCGTCCCGCACACCAACGTCTGGGTCCAGCCCGACCTCATCGACCCCGATCTCGGCGCGATCTTCGACCCGCTCGGCAACGCCGTGCACACCGCGCTCTCCTTCCCGATGAGCGGCGAGGACGTCCTCATCACCGGCGCCGGGCCGATCGGGGTGATGGCGACCGCGATCGCGCGCCACGTCGGGGCCAGGTATGTGGTGGTCACCGATGTCTCGGACGGCCGCCTCGAGCTGGCGCGGGCGGTGGGCGCGGACCGCGTCGTCAACGTCTCCCGCGAGCGCATCGCCGAGGCCCAGCGCGATCTCGGCATGACGGAGGGCTTCGACGTCGCCCTCGAGATGTCGGGCAGCCCGAACGCCATCGCCGAGCTCATCGAGAACTGCAACCACGGGGCCAAGGTCGCTCTGCTCGGCCTGCCCTCCGATCCATTCACGATCGACGCGGCGAAGGTCATCACGCACATGCTCACGCTCAAGGGCATCTACGGCCGGGAGATGTTCGACACCTGGTACAAGATGACGTTCATGCTGCAGAACTCCGAGCGGCTGCGCGACGCCATCAGGTCGGTCATCACCGACCGCTTCCCGGCCGAGCAGTGGGCCGACGCCTTCGCCGCGGCCCGGTCGGCCGAGGGCGGCAAGGTCATCATGGACTGGAGCTGAAGGAGCGAGCGAGCATGACATACGGGGCTATTCGCGAGCAGCTGGCCGGTGAGCTGACAGCCATCGAGGAGGCAGGGCTCTTCAAGCGCGAGCGCCAGATCACGACGCCCCAGTCGGCGCACATCGGGACGACCCAGGGGCCGGCGCTGAACTTCTGCGCGAACAACTACCTCGGCCTGGCCGACCACCCCGACGTCGTCGCCGCGGCCCGCAAGGCCCTGGACGACTGGGGCTTCGGGATGGCCTCGGTGCGCTTCATCTGCGGGACCCAGACCCAGCACCGCGAGCTGGAGCGCGAGATCGCGCAGTTCAGCGGCACCGACGACGCGATCCTCTTCCCGTCCTGCTTCGACGCCAACGGTGGCATCTTCGAGGTGCTCATGGGGCCCGAGGACGCGATCATCTCGGACGCCCTCAACCACGCCTCGATCATCGATGGCGTCCGGCTGTCCAAGGCCCAGCGCTACCGCTACTCAAACCGCGACATGGCCGACCTGCGCAGCCAGCTCGAGGCCGCCCGCGACGCCGACGCCCGACGCATCCTCATCGTCACCGACGGCGTTTTCTCGATGGACGGCTACTACGCCACGCTCGTCGAGATCTGTGATCTGGCAGAGGAGTTCGGCGCCATGGTCATGGTGGACGACTCCCACGCCGTGGGCTTCGTCGGGGAGCACGGTCGGGGGACGCACGAGCACTGCGGCGTCTTCGACGGGGTGACCAACCGGGTCGACATCATCACCGGCACCCTCGGCAAGGCGCTCGGCGGTGGGAGCGGCGGCTACGTCGCCGCCCACCAGGAGATCGTCGACCTGCTCAAGCAGCGGGCGCGCCCCTACCTGTTCTCCAACGCCGTCGCACCGAGCATCGTCGCCGGCTCCCGGGCAGCGCTGGCCATCGCCCGCGACTCGAGCGAGCAGCGCGAGCGGCTGAAGCACAATGCTGCCCTCTTCCGCTCCCTCATGACCGAGGCCGGCTTCGACCTGCTGCCGGGCTCGCACCCGATCGTGCCGGTCATGTTCCCAGGAGAGGACGGCGCCCGTCGGGCGACCGAGATCGCCGACGCCATGCTCACGCGCGGCGTCTACGTCATCGCCTTCAGCTTCCCGGTCGTTCCCCGCGGTCAGGCCAGGATCCGGGTCCAGCTCAGCGCCGCGCATACGGACGACGACATCCGCACGTGTGTGGATGCCTTCGTCGCGTCCCGGGACGAGGTCGGCTAGAGAACTGGTCGGCTAGAGAACTGGTCGGCTAGAGGCGAGCCAGCTCGGTCGCCAGGTCGTCCAGGCCGAGGGCGCCGAGGGACAGTGCCTTCATGTGCCACGCCTTGAGATCGAAGGTCTCGCCCCGCTCCTCGTGCGCGCGCCGAGCGGCCTCGCGACCCTCGAGCCAGACGCGCTCACCGAGCTTGTAGGAGATCGCCTGCCCCGGCCAGCCGAGGTAGCGCACGACCTCGGACTCGATGAAGTCGGCGGGCCGACCCGAGTGCATCTTGAAGAACTGCTCACCGAGCTCTGGGGTCCAGGTCTGTCCGGGAGCCAGCGGTGAGTCGGCCGGGATGGGCAGCTCGAGGTGCATGCCGATGTCGATGACGACGCGGACGGCGCGCATCATCTGGGCGTCGAGGTAGCCCATGCGGGCCTCGTCGTCGAGGTAGCCCAGCTCGTCCATGAGCCGCTCGGCATAGAGCGCCCAACCCTCGGTCGCTCCACTCGAGGACCCGACCGAGGTCTGGAAGAGGGACAGCTGCGGCGCGACGTACACCCACTGCGCGAGCTGGAGGTGGTGACCCGGAACGCCCTCGTGGTACCAGGTCGAGATGAGGTCGTAGATGGGGAACTCGGTGCGACCCAGCGTCGGCAGCCAGGTCCGGCCGGGCCGGCTGAAGTCCATCGAGGGCCGGGTGTAGTACGGCGCGGCGGCCGAGCCGCTCGGCGCGATCATCGCCTCCACCTTGCGCAGCGGCTCGGCGATGTCGAAGTGCGTGCCGTCGAGGTCGCGGATCGCCTCGTCCATCATGTCCTGTAGCCACTGCCGCGCCTCCTCGACGCCGACGACCTTGCGCCCGAACTCGTCGAGGTGCCGCATCGCCTCGACCGGCGTGGAGCCGGGGAGGATACGCTCGGCGAGCTCCTCCATCTCCGCGCGGATCCGGAGGTACTCCCCCCAGCCCCACTCGTAGGCCTCCTGGGGATCGATGTCGGCACCGATGATCCGCTTGGCGCAGCGGCGGTACCGCTCGGCACCGACTGCGTCCGGAGTTCCTTCTGCCTCAGGCAAATACGTGTCGAGCAGGTATGCGCGCAGCGCCTCGGTCGCCTCCGTCGCCTTGGCCGCAGCCTCGCCGAGCGACTCCTGCTGATCCGCCGGTCCATTGCTTGCGAAGTCGCGCCACCAGTCGCTGCTCACCCACTCGCCCATGAGCGAGGCGAGCTCGCGCACCTGGCGGGGAGCCGCATACAGACTCCGCGAGCGGCCCTCGTCGAGCGTCTTGATCCAGGAGCCGTATGCGTCGGGCACCTTCGCCATCCGCCGCCCGATCGCCGCCCAGTCCTCATCCGTGCCGGTCGGCATGAGGTGGAAGACCCCGCGGACCGACTGCGGCGGGCCGAAGATATTGCGGATCTCGCGCAGCTGATCGCCGGCTCCGTAGCCCTCGATCACCACCCCGAGGCGGTCGCGGAGCAAGGTGGCACAACGGCGCTCGAGCTCGTCGAGGTCTTCGCTGTCGAGCTCGTCCAGGGCGGCCAGAGTCCGCTCAGCCAGCTCGACCTCCGCTGCGTACCCCGCCGGTGAGAGGTCCGGCAGCCGGTCCTCGTACGGCCGCACGCCGAGTGCGGTGGAGAGCAGCGGATTCAGCTCCGCCAGCTCGTTGACGTAGGCGTCGGCGAGCGCGCGAGGGGTGCGCGCCTTGGTGGGGTCTTCGATGCGGGCCTGAGAGGTCATCCCCATATCCTCGCAAAGGGGTGAACCCTCGGCATCCGCAGGCTGTCCGACATCTGTGAAAGGCGCGATCCGCCGTTGATCGGCTCCTGTGGACCACTGGGCACAACTGATTCCGTCGCGATTTCCCACGTCGGCAACGATATGGGCAATAATCTCGCCATGAGCCACCCCGCGCACGACCCGAACACCCGTCGCCAGTTCCCGCCCGCCTCCCGCCCCCTCGACCCGCAGCGCGTCGAGGAGCTCCTCGCGGCCGAGTGGGACCGCTTCGTTGCGGACACTCCCGAGTCAGGCGTCCACAACAAGCGCGCCTCCGAGGTCCTCCCGCTCGGGGTGACGAGCTCCTTCCAGCACTGGGACCCGTACCCCATCTCGATCCAGTCGGCGCGCGGTGCCTGGCTGACCGACATGGACGGCCGTCGGCTGCTCGACCTGTCGATGGGCTTCGGCGCGATGCTCGTCGGTCACCTCAACGAGAAGGTCGTCGAGCACGTCACCGACGCCCTCCAGAACACCGGCACCCTCTTCGTCACGCCGTCCCCGCAGGCGACCGAGGTGAGTGAGCGGTTCAAGGAGCGGTTCGGCCTGGACATGCTCCGCTTCACCAACTCGGGCACCGAGTCGCTCATGTATGCGATCAGGTCCGCCCGCGCGTACACGGGCCGCAAGGCGGTCGTGAAGATCGAGGGTGGCTACCACGGCGGCTACGACCCTCTGCAGGTGTCGGTGAAGCCTGACCTGTCCGAGATCGGCCCGGCCGACAACCCGACGCCGCAGGTGCCGTTCGATGTCGAGGCGGGGACCGTGTACGTCGTCGCCTACAACGACCTCGACCAGCTGCGCCGGGTGTTCACCGAGCACGGATCCGAGATCGCCTGCTTCGTCGTCGAGCCGGTCATCGAGAACCTGGCCATCGTCCTTCCCGACGAGGGCTACCTCGCCGGCGTCCGCGCGCTCTGCGACGAGTTCGACATCGTCCTCATCTTCGACGAGGTCAAGACCGGTCTGACCGCCGGCCCCTCCGGCGCTGCCCAGCGGCTGAGCGTCCAGCCCGACCTCATCACGCTCGCCAAGTCGATCGGCGGCGGCCTGCCGCTCGCGGCCTTCGGCGGCAAGCGCGAGGTGATGGAGGTGGTCGTCGACGGCCGGATGGCGCACTTCGGCACCTACAACGGCAACCCACTCGTCATGGCCGCTGCCAAGGCGGTCGACGAGCTCTGCACCCCCGAGGCACTCGAGGCGGCCGAGGCGCTCAACGTGCGCGCTCTCGACGCCATCGACGCGGTGATCGCCGAGTACGAGCTCCCCGCGCACACTGTGTCCCTGGGCATCAAGGGCTGTGTCACCTGGTCCACCACCCCCGTCCGGAACTACCGCGACTACAAGGCGACCGACTTCCGGGTCGCCGAGCTCTCCTGGCTCTGGGGAGTCAACCGCGGCATCCTCACCCCGCCCGGGCTGGACGAGCAGTGGCTGGTCTCGCTGGCCCACACGGACGAGGACATGAACCTGCTCGTCGAGCACTTCCGGGAGCTGGCGCAGGCGTTGCGCGCCTGAAGCGTCAGAGCTGCGCCGGGTTGCTTCAGGTGAGCAGCTCGGCGAGAAGTCCGGCTGCGATGTTGCGGCCGGTGAGCAGGAGGACGACCGGGCCGTCGCCGTCGATGAGTCCGGCTCGCAGAGCTGC
>JAAYCP010000214.1 GCA_012729695.1 Actinomycetales bacterium
CCAGCCGTGTGCCGCCCGCGGCACATCCCCCGCGCGCGACACACCCCACCGCGACCGCCCTCGTGAGCGCCGGCGACAGGCCGGGCGAGGCCGGGGTCCTAAGGGCTGTCGGAGGCTCTCCCTACCTTGGTCGCCATGACGATGACCCCGATCCAGAGTGTCCTGGACCTGGAGACGGCCGACGACCGTCCCCTCGGGACACCGTTGACCGACGTCACGTTCATCGTCGTGGACCTCGAGACCACCGGCGGCGCGCCTGCCGAGGCAGGGATCACCGAGATCGGCGCCGTCGCCGTGCGTGGCGGCGAGGTGGTCGGCGAGTTCCAGAGCCTGGTCAACCCCGGAGAGCCGATCCCCGCGTTCATCACGGCGCTGACCGGAATCACGACGACGATGGTCGCGCGATCACCCCGGCTGTCGGCGGCACTCCCCGCGTTCTTCGACTTCGTCCGCGCGCAGGGCAGACCGGTCGCCTGGGTCGCCCACAATGCCTCCTACGACATCTCCTTCCTCAAGGCCGGCGCGCGCCTCCATGACCTGGCCTTCCCCGATCACCCTGTGCTCGACACCGTCCACCTGGCCCGTCAGCTCCTCAACCGGGACGAGGTCCGCAACCACAAGCTCTCCACCCTCTCCACCCACTTCCACGCCCGCACCGTCCCCGATCACCGGGCACTCCACGATGCCCGCGCCACGGTGGACGTGCTCCACGGCCTCATCGAGCTGGTCGGCAACCGCGGGGTGGTCACTCTCGAGGAGCTGCGC
Source organism: Actinomycetales bacterium (assembly GCA_012729695.1). Taxonomy (GTDB): domain Bacteria; phylum Actinomycetota; class Actinomycetes; order Actinomycetales; family Dermatophilaceae; genus F2B08. The sequence continues at coordinate 766 of JAAYCP010000214.1, forward strand.
TCCTTCTCCGCCCGGGTCCCGACCGAGGTGCGCGCCAAGCGGCGACTCGCGGCCGGGCTGCCGAGCGCACCGGGGGTCTATGTCTTCAGGGACGCAGCCGGGGACGCGCTCTATGTGGGGACCTCGAACGACATCCGGCGTCGGGTAGGCGCGTACTTCACCCGGGCGGAGACCCGGGCGCGGATGACCCAGATGGTGAAGCTCGCCGACTCGGTGACTCCGATTGTCTGCGCGACCGATCTGGAGGCCCGGGTGCGGGAGGTCCGGATCATCGCCTCGGAGCGGCCTCGCTTCAACCGCCGCTCGACCCGCCCGAACACCCACCTCTGGCTCAAGCTCACGAACGAGCACTTCCCGCGGCTCTCGATCGTCTCCACCGTTCGCGACGACGGCGCCCACTACATCGGACCCTTCCGCAGCCGGGTCCGCGCCACGCAGGCGATGACGGCTCTGCACTCGGTCTTCCCGCTCCGCCAGTGCACCCAGTCCCTCGGGGCGAACCCCACGAGACCCAGCGCCTGCGTGCTGGTCGAGCTCGGCTCCTGCGGAGCCCCGTGCATCGGCGCCCAGTCCAAGAGCGAGTATGCCGTCGTCGCCAACGCCGTCCGGCATGCCCTGACCCGTGATCCGGGGACCGTCGTCGACCAGCTCCGGGACCGGATGCTCGACCTGGGCACGACTGAGCGGTTCGAGGAAGCCGGTGAGGTGCGGGATCGTCTCGCCGCCCTCCTGAGCGGGGTGCAGCGCGTCCAGCGCATCGCCCCCCTCGCCGCCGTGCGGGAGGTCATCGCCGCTCAGCGCCATCCTCTCGGAGGTTGGGAGCTGATGTGCATCCGACACGGCCGGCTCGCCGGATCCTCCGTCGCGCCCCGCGGTGCCGACCCGATGCCCTTCGTGGCTGCCCTCAGAGCCAGCGCAGAGCATGTCTCCGCCCCCGCCACCGGCCTGCTTCCGGCCGCCATCATCGAGGAGACCGAGATCATCGCGCGCTGGCTCGAGTCCCCTGGCGTGCGACTGGTGGAAGTCGACGGGGAGTGGAGCTGGCCGGTGCGCGGTGGAGCCGCCTATGCCGATCTCACAGCGCGGATGGCATGACCACTAGGCTGACTGCGTGATCAGCGCCATCGTCCTCATCAATGCCGACGTCGACAAGATCCCCGAGGTCGCAGCCGCTCTCGTCGAGATCGACGGCGTCGAGGCGGTCTACTCCGTCGCCGGATCGGTTGATCTCATCGCCATGGTCCGGGTCAGGGAGCACGACCAGCTCGCCGACGTCATCGCCGACAAGATCGGCAAGGTGTCCGGAGTGACCGAGACCGATACGCACATCGCCTTCCGGACCTACTCCAAGGAGGACCTGGGCGCAGCATTCAGTCTCGGCGTCGAGTAGCCGCGACCCACCGCTGCAGCACCTCGGCGGCAGCCCCGCTGTCGATCGCCGCTCGCGCCGCCTCCAGGCCTCGCGCGATCGCCTCGGTCAGGTCGGGCGCGTCCCGCTCTTCGAGCAGAGGCAGGGCCAGGGCCACGGCGGTGTTGAGCAGCACCGCGTCCCGCGGAGCGCCGGAGACACCCGCGAGGACATCGCGCACGACCGCCGCGTTGAACTCGGCATCGCCACCGCGAAGGGCCTCCAACGGGCTGCGGGAGATGCCGAAGTCGCCCGGGTCGAGGGTGTGCGTGCTCACCGTCCCGTCCTTGACCAGCCAGACGGAGGACGTCGTCGAGAGGGTCACCTCATCCAGTCCGTCGTCACCACGCACCACGATCGCCGACCGCCGGCGTCGGGCGAAGACCCCCGCGATGAGCGGAGCAGCAGAGGCGTCGGCCACGCCCAGGGCGGCATACCTCGGCTGAGCGGGGTTGGTGAGCGGACCGAGAATGTTAAAGGCCGTGCCGACGCCGAGCTCACGACGGGCGACCGCGGCGTGTCGCATGCTCGGGTGGAAGGCCTGGGCGAAGCAGAAGGTGATCCCGGCCTCGAGAGCCACCGCCGCGACCCGCTGCGGGCTGATCGTCAGGTCGACTCCGAGGGCCTCGAGCACGTCGGCCGAGCCGCTGGAGGAGGACGCCGCGCGGTTCCCGTGCTTGACGACCGTCAACCCCGTCCCTGCCGCGACCAGCGAGGCCATCGTCGAGATGTTGACCGAGTGGTGCCGGTCTCCCCCGGTGCCGACGATGTCGACGGTGCTCCCGGGCACCTCGATGCGGATGGCGTGCTCCAGCATCTCGTCGGCGAGCCCGGTGAGCTCCTCCGTCGTGATGCCCTTGGCCTTGAGCGCCACGAGGAAGCCGGCAAGCTGGACAGCGCTGGCCTGTCCCTCCATGACCTCGCGCATGGCCCACCGGGTCTGACTGGCGCTGAGATCCTCACGCGCCAGCAGCGCGGTCAGCAGGTCCGGCCAGGTGGGCTCGGGGTCCGAGGTGGTGTCGTCCACCGGCTACCGCGTCGTGCGGGCGAGGTCCGCGACGGCTGTGGCGAGGGTGATGGGGTCGATCGGGTGCGGGACCGCCGCCTCGGCCTGGGACCAGGCTGCGAGCCACCCGTCCTGGGGGCGCCCGGTGAGGACGAGGATGGGTGGGCAGTCGAAGATCTCGTTCTTGAGCTGGCGGGTCAGCCCGAGTCCCCCCATCGGAGAGGCCTCACCGTCGAGGATGAGCAGGTCGAACCCACCCTGCTCGACCTCGGTCACGACCGCCTCGGGTGTCGCGCACTCCTTCCAGGCGACAACCTCGACGTCGCGGGCCGGCCGCCGGCCGACCGCCGCACGCACGGCGTCACGAGTCGTGAAGTCGTCGCTGTACAGCAGGATCGTGACCTGGTGCCGCTCGCCGGAGGCGGCGCTCGACGGGTCCGCAGCCGACGGGATCGGCGACGTCGAAGGGTGCACAGAGCTCATGGCACGGATCCTACCGGGGGTTTGTCGGGGGGTCGGGCACCGCCCGGCCGAAAGATGGTGCAGTATTGACCCCGTGGCGACTGCAGCGACCTTTCCTCAGGACTCTTCGAACGACGTACGTCATCGTGTCGTTCCCAGCATCCCCGGGCACGGACCGGCGACCCGTCCCAATATGGTGGCGGTGGGCACCATGGTGTGGCTGGCCAGCGAGCTCATGTTCTTCGCGGGTCTGTTCGCGATGTACTTCACGCTGCGCGCCAACGTGCCTGCCCAGTGGGACGCGAACATCCCCAAGCTGAACTTCTGGTTCGCCCTGGCCAACACGACGATCCTCGTCATCTCCTCGGTCTGGTGCCAGCTCGGAGTCTGGAAGGCCGAGGCCGGCCAGGTCGCCCGCACCGGTGGCCTCTTCGAGTTCTCGAAGTGGGGCATGCGTGAGTGGTATGTGCTGACCTACATCTTCGGCGCGATCTTCGTCTCCGGACAGGTGCTCGAGTACGCCGAGCTGGTCTCCCACGGGGTGACGCTCGCCAGCGACTCCTACGGCTCGATCTTCTACCTCGCGACCGGCTTCCACGGCATCCACGTCACCGGTGGCCTCATCGCCTTCCTCCTGATCATCGGCCGTAGCTTCACGACACGCCGCTACACCCATGCGCAGGCCACCGGAGCAGTCGTGACGTCGTACTACTGGCACTTCGTCGACGTCGTGTGGATCGCCCTGTTCGCCACCATCTACCTGCTCCGTTAGCCCTTCCTTCCTTATCTGCTCCACCAGCCGTGACCCGACCGATCGAAGTAGACCCAAAGGAACTGACGTGAATGCACTAGCCGCCCGGCGCCGCCATCCAGCGGCCATCGCGCTGCTGCTGATGCTCGCCCTGGTGGTGACAGGCGGCCTGTACGCCGCGTTCGCCCCCAAGCCTGCGGCGGCCGCGGCCGTCACCGCGGACCAGGTGGCCCAAGGCAAGGCGCTCTTCCAGGCGAACTGCGCCAGCTGCCACGGCCTCAACGGGGAGGGCAACGAGGCCGAGGTCGGCGGCGAGCTGCGATCGTTCGGACCCTCGCTCGTGGGCGCCGGCGCCGCGGCGGTCCACTTCCAGATGGAGACCGGCCGGATGCCCCTGGCCAACCCCGGCGTCCAGGCCCAGCGCGTCTCCAAGATCAAGTTCGAGCAGGAGGAGATCGACTCGATCGCCGCCTGGGTGGCCACCCTCGGCCCCGGTCCCGCCCGCCCTGACGAGGAGTGGCTCGACTGGGAGGGCTCCGGCGACGCCGGTCGCGGCGGCACGATCTACCGCAGCAACTGCGCCATGTGCCACAGCTCGGCCGGTGCCGGTGGCGCCCTGACCCGAGGCAAGTACGCTCCGAGCCTCGAGGGAGTGGAGCCGGTCCACATCTATGAGGCCATGCTCACCGGCCCGCAGAACATGCCGGTGTTCAACGACACCAACCTCACCCCGGAGGACAAACGCGACGTGATCGCCTATGTCAAGCAGATGCATGCCGTCGGCAACCCCGGCGGACTGGGCCTGGGTGGCTTCGGTCCGGCCGCGGAGGCGCTCTTCGCCTGGGTCTTCGGTCTGAGCATCATGATCGGTACCGCTGTGTGGCTCGGACAGAAGGGAGCCTGACGTGGCAGACCCGACGAACCCCACCCCCGACGCGGATCGCCCGGACTCCGCGGGCGAGTACACCGAGGCCGACTACACCAGGGACCTCAGCACCGCGGTGAGCCTGGACGGCGACGTCGTCGGCACCGGTGGCCTGCCGGAGCGCTTCGAGGACCCCGGTCTGCCCCCGCACCAGCCGCGGATGTCCGATCTCGACGAGGCCGCGGCCACGCGGGCCGAGCGTCAGGTGGCCACCCTCTTCGGCATCTCGATCATCGGCACGCTGGGCTTCCTCGTCGCCTACTTCGCCGTGCCCGTCGAGAGCCGGATGTTCTTCCCGGGCCTCGGATCAACGGTCAGCACGAGCAACTTCCTGCTCGGAGTGACCATGGGTCTGTCTCTGCTGGGTATCGGCGCCGGCGCGGTCCACTGGGCCAAGACCCTCATGCCGGACGAGGAGGCGGTCGAGGAGCGCCACCCCATGCGCAGCGAGGAGGACGATCGCGCCCAGTTCGGCGAGATCATGCTCGGTGGCGCCGAGGACGCCGGCCTGACCCGTCGCCCGCTTCTCAAGTACGCGATGGGTGGGGCGCTCGGCCTGTTCGCCCTGCCGATGGTCGTCCAGGTCGTCGGCAGCCTCGGGCCGCTGGACCGGCCGTGGCGCCGCCTGGAGCACACCTTCTGGGACGGCGAGGAGGGTCCGGACGGCACGCGTGAGTTCACCCGCCCGCGCCTGGTGCGCGACCCGCAGAACACCCCGATCCGCCCCGAGGAGGTCACCATCGGGTCGGCCTACCACGTCCAGCCCGAGGGGCTGTTCGACCTCGACCCGCACCACCAGCTCGAGGCCAAGGCCAAGGCGTCGGTGCTGCTCATGCGGCTGCACCCCGATGACTTCGTGAGCGAGAAGGCCCGGGACTGGGGCTACGAGGGCATCGTGGCCTACTCCAAGATCTGCACGCACGTCGGGTGTCCCGTGGGGCTCTACGAGCAGCACACACACCACCTGCTCTGCCCGTGCCACCAGTCGACCTTCGACGTGACGGACGACTGCAAGGTCATCTTCGGACCGGCCAAGCGCCCGCTTCCGCAGCTGAAGATCACCGTGGACGACGAGGGCTACCTCGTCGCCGACCAACCTTTCGAGGAGCCCGTCGGGCCGAGCTACTGGGAGCGTGAGCGTCGATGAGCGAGACCACAGCCAGCCGTCCTGCGGCCGCGCTGCGGGCGGACGACAAGCCCATCGAGCGCGCGCCGCAGGGTGCCGTCGGGAAGCTCGGAGGGGTTGCCGGATGGGTCGACGACCGCACCCGGGCCGCGAAGGGCGTCAACTACCTGCTCCGCAAGGTCTTCCCCGACCACTGGAGCTTCATGCTCGGCGAGATCGCGATGTACTCGCTGATCGTCTGTCTGCTCACCGGCGCCTTCCTCACCTTCTGGTTCGTGCCGAGCATGGGTCAGACCGTGTACGACGGCTCGTACATCCCGTTGCAGGGTGTCGTCATGTCCGAGGCCTACGCCTCGACGCTCGACATCAGCTTCGACATCAAGGGCGGTCTGCTCATCCGGCAGATCCACCACTGGGCGGCGCTGATGTTCATCGTGTCGCTGTCGGTCCACATGATGCGTGTCTTCTTCACCGGTGCCTTCCGCAAGCCGCGTGAGCTGAACTGGGTCATCGGCACAGTCCTGGCGCTGCTCGCCATCGTCGAGGGCTTCGCTGGGTACTCGCTCCCGGACGACCTTCTCTCCGGCACGGGTCTGCGGGCGATGCAGGGCTTCATCCTCACTGTCCCGGTGATCGGTTCCTACATCGCGTACGCGCTCTTCGGTGGGGACTTCCCCGGCGAGATGATCATCCCCCGGCTGTATGCAGCCCACGTGCTGCTCATTCCGGCTATCCTGGTCGGGCTGTTCATCGTCCACGTCACGATGGTCGCGGTCAACAAGCACACCCAGTACCCCGGTCCGGGCAAGACCAACGACAATGTCGTCGGCTACCGGGTCATGCCGGTCTACGCAGCCAAGGCGGGCGGGTTCTTCTTCCTGGTCTTCGGTCTGACCGCACTCATTGCAGCCTTCGCGCAGATCAATGCCATCTGGGTGCACGGGCCCTACGACCCGTCGGCGGTCACCGCCGGCGCCCAGCCTGACTGGTACATGTGGTTCTCCGACGGTGCGCTGCGACTGCTGCCGGGCTGGATCGAGTTCACGGTGTTCGGGTTCACCTTCTCGCCGAACATCGCCATCGGCTCGATCATCCTGCTGCCCCTGGTCTACACGGTGCTCGGTGCCTACCCGTTCGTGGAGCGCTGGATCACCGGTGACGACCGGGAGCACCACCTGCTCGACCGTCCGCGCAACGCTCCGACCCGTACTGGTGTCGGCATGGCTGCGATCACCGGCTACACGGTTCTCGCACTGGCCTGCGTCAACGACATCATCGCGATCAAGCTGGGTATGTCGATCAACGACCTGACGAGGTTCTTCCGAGTCGCCGTCTTCCTCCTGCCCATCCTGGTCTTCTGGATCACGAAGCGGATCTGTCTGGGACTGCAGCGCCACGACCGCGAGCTCGTCCTCCACGGTCGCGAGACGGGCACCGTCATCCGCACCCCGGAGGGTCGCTTCTTCGAGCGGCACGAGGATCTGGACCCCTACACCCGGTGGCGCCTGGTGTCCTTCGATACCTACCGGCCGATCGAGCTCGAGCCGGCAACCGACGCGAACGGTCTCGTCCGCAAGGGTGCGAGGAAGGACCGACTTCGCGCGGCCCTGTCGCGGTTCTACTTCACCGACCAGATTCACCCGGTCACCCCTGCCGAGCTGGCTGCCGCGCACCACGACGGCCACGGCCACGAGGCTCTCGAGGGTGCCGCCGAGGAGGAGTACCCCGAGCAGATCGGTGCGGACCGCTAGGTCTTCCAGCGGGCACCACGACGGAACAGCTGTGCGGCTGAGTGTGCGGGTTCGCCCGGGCGCCAGCCGCACAGCCGTTGGTGGGCGCTACGGTGAGGACGAGATCCTCTGTGTCGCCGTCTCGGCCCGGGCTGTGGACGGTGCAGCCACCGATGCGGTGCTGCGGGCAGTCGCAGACGCCTTCGCACTCCCCCGCCGGGCCGTCACGCTCGTCTCAGGGCGCACAGCGCGCACGAAGGTCCTTGAGCTGGACGGAGACGAGCCGAGCCTGCGGCAACGCCTCCATGAGCTGCTGAGCGCCTGAGCGGGCCCGCAGCGCGCGTCAGACGTCTTCACAGTGACCCGCCGGCATCCCGGAGGACGACAACCGACGAGGAGAACCCACAATCGGTCTGACGATCGAGGAGCTGCCGGCCAGGCACGAAGACCTCGCGAGTGCGTCGCTCACGCCAAGATCACGCGCCAGCGGTATCACACGCAAGCGGTGCCTGAGCCTGAGGAAGGAAACGAGAGCCAGATGGTCGAGATCACCACAGCTGAGTTCGAGGAGGCCGTCAGCGCTGCCCTGGACGCGGTCCCGACGGCCCTGATGGACATGCTCGACAACGTCGCGTTCTTCGTCGAGCAGGAGCCGTCGAGCGACCAACCGGACGATCTGCTCGGGATCTACGAGGGAGTCCCGCTCACCGAGCGTGACATCGGGTGGGGCGCCATGACACTCCCCGATCGGATCACGCTGTTCAAGGGCCCCCTGAGTCGGCTCTGTGAGAGCCGGGAGGAGCTCGAGGAGGAGATCACGATCACTGTGGTTCACGAGATCGCGCACCACTTCGGCATCGACGACGACAGGCTCCACGAGCTCGGCTGGGGCTGAGGTCCGACAGCGAAGACACAAGAAGAGCGGGGCCCTCTCCCACGAAGGAGAGGGCCCCGCTCTTGCGGCCGAGATCAGCCAGTTACGTGGACCCGGCCGGACCGGCGATCAGTTGGCGTGCTGACCCTTGAAGTACTCGAACGTCCAGCCGATGAGAGCCGGCACGCCGATGACGGCGCCGATGGCGAAGATCCACCAGCCCATCGCGATGCCGAGGAAGAGCAGAGCCGCGGCAAGAGCCAGCACCAGCGGCCACCAGGAGTACGGACTGAAGAAGCCGTAGTCACCCTGATACTGCTCGATGTTGCCGCGGGGGTCATCCTCCGGGGCCGGGTCGAGGCTGCGGTCCGTGATGTGCAGGTAGAACGCGATGAAGAAGAAGAAGAACCCCGTGAGCAGCAGGGCCACCATGCCGGCCGGCTCGAAACGGTCCGGAAGGTAGTTGATGCCCCAGACGGTGTAGACCGTCGTCAGGAGGATGAAGAACGCACCGAGGAAGGTGAACAGCTTGACGGAGTAGCGCATCTGTCAGTGCTCCTTGCGTGCTGCGGCCAGGAGCTCGCGCCCCTCGGCGAGATCGGCACGCACGTCGTGCGGCGCCGCTTCGGGGTGGTTCAGGTCGAAGGCGGGCCGCTCGGAGCGGATCCGGACGATCTGGTCGAAGTTGTGCCGTGGCGGCGGGCACGAGGTCGTCCACTCCAAAGAGGCTCCGTAGCCCCACGGGTCGTTGCTCTCGACGAGCGGTGCGGTCTTCCACGTCTTCCAGACGTTCCACAGGAACACCAGCGTCGAGATGCCCAGCAGGAAGGCGAACACCGTCGAGATCTGGTTGAAGAAGCGGAAGCCGTCTTCCACGAGGTAGTCGGCGTAGCGCCGCGGCATGCCCCAGATGCCCAGGACGTGCTGGATCATGAAGGTGCCGTGGAAGCCGATGAAGAGCATCCAGAAGTGGATCTTGCCGAGCTTCTCGTCGAGCATCCGACCGGTCAGCTTGGGCCACCAGAAGTAGTAGCCGGCGAACATCGCGAAGACCACGGTCCCGAAGACGGTGTAGTGGAAGTGCGCCACGATGAAGTAGCTGTCCGAGAGGTGGAAGTCCAGGGCCGGCATGGCCAGGATGACGCCGGTGAGGCCACCGAAGAGGAAGGTGACGATGAAGCCGCAGACCCAGAGCATCGGCGTCGCCATGACGATCTTCCCGCCCCACATGGTCCCGATCCAGTTGAAGAACTTGATGCCCGTGGGTACCGCGATGAACATCGTCATGATCGCGAAGAACGGTAGGAGCACCTGTCCCGTGACGTACATGTGGTGGGCCCACACGGACATCGAGAGGGCCGCGATGGCGATCGTCGCGTAGACGAGCGTCTTGTACCCGAAGATCGGCTTGCGGGAGAAGACCGGGACGACCTCGGAGACGATCCCGAAGAACGGCAGGGCGATGACGTACACCTCTGGATGGCCGAAGAACCAGAAGAGGTGCTGGTAGAGCATCACTCCACCGGCCGAAGGATCGTAGATGTGCGCGCCGAAGCGCCGGTCCGCGCCGACGGCCAGCAGGGTGGCGGCCAGCACCGGGAAGATGAGCAGGACGAGGATCGAGGTCACCAGGACGGTCCAGGTGAACACCGGCATCCGGAACATCGTCATGCCCGGTGCCCGCAGCGTCAGGATGGTGGTGATGAAGTTGACCGATCCGAGGATGGTGCCGAAGCCGGCCAGGCCGAGGCCGAAGATCCACAGGTCGCCACCGAGGCCGGGGCTGTAGACGGAGTCGGAGAGCGGGACGTAGGCGAACCAACCGAAGGAGGCCGCGCCGTCCGGGGTGAGGAAGCCGGAGGCGGCGATGAGTCCGCCGAAGAGGTAGAGCCAGTAGGCGAACATGTTCAGACGCGGGAACGAGACGTCCGGGGAGCCGATCTGCAACGGCACCAGGGCGTTGGCGAACGCGGCGAACAGTGGCGTCGCGAAGAGCAGCAGCATGATGGTGCCGTGCATCGTGAACAGCTGGTTGAACTGCTCGGCGTTGTCGACGATCTGCAGGCCCTCGGTGTACAGCTCCGCACGGATGATCAGCGCCATCGCCCCACCGATGAGGAACCAGACGAACGAGGTGATGAAGTACAGGTTCCCGATGACCTTGTGGTCGGTCGAGGTGATCCAGCGCACGACCTGGCTACCCGGCGCGGACCTCGCTCGCGCCGGTGCCTGGTCTGCGGTGCGCAGGAAGGTCGTCTCGGAGGCGGTAGCCATCAGGCGTTCCCTTCAGGAATGAGGTCGAGGTCCTTGTCAAGGAGCTCTTCCATGTTGAGGTCGTTGTTGAGCAGTCCGGTCTGGCCCGCGTCGCGCAGCTCCTGCATGTGAGCCTCGTACTCCTCCGGCTCGACGACCTTGACGTTGAAGAGCATGCTGGCGTGGTAGGCGCCGCACAGCTCTGCACACTTGCCCTGGAAGGTCCCGGTCTGGGTCGGGACGACCGCGAAGCGGTTCACCCGGCCCGGAATCATGTCGAGCTTCTGGTGGAACTGGGGAACCCAGAACGAGTGGATGACATCGCGGGAGGTCAGCACGAACTCGGTGCGCTCCCCCACGACCATGTACATCGTCGGCAGAGTCTCCTCGACCCCCTCCTGACCGGTCAGGCGGGCCTGGGTGCCGGCGAGGTGCACGTCGTCGTTGACATAGTTGAAGTCGAAGCTCCACCGCTTGCCGACCACGTTGATGACGTTGTCCGGCGGGGTGGACGTGTCGAGCAGGATCTCCTCGTCACGCGCGGTGTAGAAGAACAGCACGAGCACGATGAAGACCGGGACGATCGTGTACAGGACCTCGATCGGCACGTTGTACCGGAGCTGCTCCGGGAGCTCGTCGTCCCCCTCACGGTGGCGGTAGGCGATCAGGCACCAGGCGAGCAGCCCCAGCACCAGCAAACCGACCACGATGGCGGTGATCCAGGTCCCCACCCACAATCTGGTGACCCGCTCGGCTCCCTCGGTCACCCCTGGAACGAGCAGGCCGTCGGACCACGAGGCCCGGCCACAGCCGGTGAGCATGACGACACCGAGCACGATGGCACTCAATGAGGCGACCCGGCGGCCCCCTCGCCGTCGCGCGGCGGCGTCGAGACGGTCAGACCTTGGCACAGAGCACCCTCTCTCAACACGTAAACATGGCACTGTCGCAGACACACTACTCCAGCAAGGACGCTGACGGAGGGCAGGTCCGCGATAGCGTCGTGGCGTGCCAGGTGTTGACCAGCTGAACCGACTACTGGACGCCGCTCAGGGGCCCCTTCACCCGGCTGCGAGAGACACGCTCATCGCCGCTCTCGACGCCGGCTGGGCCGATCCGCGGCGCTTGTATGCGCAGGCCAGGCGGGCGCGGGCCCTCCTGGACCAGTCGCGCGAGATCATCGCGGCCGGGCTCGGCGTGCGGCCGGCCGAGCTGAGCTTCCACTCCAGCGGCCCTGCCGCCCTCGAGGCCGGCCTGACCGGGCTGCTGCACGGCCGCCGGCGCCGAGGGACGGCGCTCGTGGCCAGCGCGGTCGAGCACAGCGTCGTCCTCACGCTGGGCCGGGCGCGCGCGGCGGGGGCAGCAACCGGCCAACCGGGGTCCGGACCGCTGATCGAGGTGCCCGTCGACCACCACGGACAGGTGGACCTGCAGGACTGGGCGGCGGCGGTGGCAGCCGAGGACACGGCCGCGGCCGCCCTGCAGCACGCGAATGCCGAGGTCGGCACCCTGCAGCCGCTGGAACAGGCCTACGCGCTCGCCCGAGAGGCGGGGGTACCTCTCCTCACCGACGCCCAGGCCTCCCTCGGGCGGATCGACCCGCCGAGCACCGCCGACGTCATCGTCGGCAGCGCGGCCAGCTTCGGCGGCCCGCCCGCCGTCGGGCTCCTCGTCGTGCGGGAGGGAACCCGCTTCGCCCTGCCGGGACGGGTCCGGGAGGCGGAGCACGGCCGGGCCGAGACCGATCCGTGGGTTCCGCTCGTCCTGGCCGCTGCGGAGGCCTGGCGCCAGGTCGAGGCGACCCGGGAGGCCGAGGAGCGCGAGGCATACGCGCTCATCGACGCCCTTCGCATCCGGCTGAGCCGGATCGAGGGCCTGGAGGTCGTCGGCCACCCCACCGACCGGCTGCCGCACGTGCTGACCGCCTCGGCCCTCTACGTCGACGGGGAGACCGTCGTGCACGAGCTCTCCAGGGACGGCTTCCTCGTCGCGTCAGGGTCCGCCTGCACCTCCAGCACGCTCGAGCCGAGCCACGTCCTGGCCGCCATGGGTGCCCTCAGCCACGGCAACATCCGAATCACCCTCCCCCTGGCAGCGCTCTCCCCCGGCCGCGCCCAGGACTGCGCCGAGCTGCCCGCGGTCCTCGAGGATGTGCTGCGCCGGGCCAGGGCCGTGATCCACACGACCGGGAGCGGTGCAACCGAGGTGGGCCAGGACACGCCGGAAGGGAGTCCGATGGAGGACGACTCTGCCCCTGACGAGGATGCCGCTGGCGCGGCTCAGCCCCGGACGGTGTCGGAGGACCTCTCCCGGGAGCAGCAGGCGGTCCTGGACTCGCGGGGCACCTTGTGCCCGCAGCCGATCATCGACCTGGCGCGCTGGTGGCACGCGCACCCGGACGCGGACTCGGTCACGCTTCTTGCCGACGACGAGGCGGCCAGGGTCGATGTGCCCGCCTGGTGCCGGATGACGGGCCGGGTGCTGCGTACGGTCACTGAGCGCTCCGATGGCGGCACGGCCTACGACGTCGGCTCGAGCTGAAGAGCCGCTCTCCGATCGCAGTGTTGGGCAGGTCGTTCGGGTCAGAGCGGCTCAGCAGGCAGGGTCAGGGCTCGCGCCAGTCGCTCGAGGTACTCCTCGCGTGGGATCGCGATGACCCCGAGCGAGGCCAGGTGCGGTGTCTGCCACTGGACGTCGATGATCCGGCCCCCGTGCAGGAAGCGCTCGACGAGCCCGAGGAGGGCCACCTTGGAGGCGTCGCTCTCACGGTGGAACATCGACTCTCCGGCGAAGAGGCCACCGATCATCACGCCGTAGAGCCCCCCGGCGAGGCGCCCGTCCCGCCACGCCTCGATCGAGTGCACCCAGCCGAGCAGATGCAGCTGGCGGTAGGCCTCGACGACGTCCTCGGTGATCCACCGTCCGTCACGCCGCGGGTCAGCGCAGGCGGCGATCACCTCGTCGAAGGCGGTGTTCACACGGATCTCGAAGCGACGGGCGGAGCGGGCCAACGAGCGGGAGACGTGCATGCCCCCGGGGAGCAGGACACCGCGCGGATCAGGCGACCACCAGCCGATCGGCGGGCCGCCGTGCCGGCCCACGCCCATGGGGAAGGCTCCGGCCCGGTATGCGGCGAGCAGCGTCCCGGGCCACAGGTCACCTCCGGCGGTGAGCAGGTCCTCGCCGGGTCGGGCGTGCCGCAGGTCGAAGCGCCACCGGGAAGGCGGCGGCTCGATCGGCGGCCACTGCGGTCCGGTGATGGCCAGGTTCATGCTGTCAGTGTGACGGCGTCGAAGTGAGGTGTCAGAGTAGGGAGGTGTCAGCGACGTGAGGTGTCAGAGGGATGTGCACGGTCGGAGGCAGGCGCGACGCTCAGGGTCGCGGGCAGCGGATGTGCGGCGCGATCTCCTCGGCGGACGTCGTGCCGTAGCTGCTCCGGACCCGCTCGAGGAAGGCGGCCGTAGAGAGGGTGTACTCCTGGGTGCCCACCGTCTCGATGACGTATGCGGCGAGCACCGAGCCGATCTCCGCGCACCGCTGGTGCGGGAGACCGTTGACCAGGCCCGTGAGGAACCCGGCCCGGAACGCGTCACCGACTCCTGTCGGGTCGAGAGGAGTCACCCCGGTGGCCACGTCGACGTGCACCGGCTCCTCCCCCTGGGTGTAGATCGTCGCGCCGTCCTTACCCTTCGTGGTGACCCGCGTGCGGACCCGGTCGGCGATCTCAGCCGCGGACCAGCCGGTCTTGATCTCGGTGAGATGTGACTCGTACTCGTTCGTGAAGAGGTAGTCGGCCCCGTCGATGAGCCGCCGGATCGTCTCGCCGTCGGCGAAGGCGAGCTGCTGGCTGGGGTCGGCGACGAACTGCAGGCCCCTCGTCCGGCACTCGTCCGTGTGCCGGAGCATCGCCTCGGGGTCGTCGGCGCCGATGAGGACGAGGTCGAGGCCCCCGACCCGTGCGGCGACCGGCCCGAGCTCGATGTTGCGCGCCTCGGCCATCGCCCCGGCGTAGAAGGTCGCCATCTGCGCCATGTCGGTGTCGGTCGTGCAGACGAAGCGCGCTGTGTGGAGGGTCTCGGAGACGTGAATCGACTCGCAGTCCACCCCGTGCCGCTCCAGCCACGAGCGGTAGCTGTCGAAGTCCTCCCCCACCGATCCGACGAGGACCGGCTGCTGGCCGAGCTGGCTCATCCCGAAGGCGATGTTCGCGGCGACACCCCCTCGACGGATCTGCAGGTCGCTGGCGAGGAAGGAGACCGAGATCTTGTCGAGCTGCTCGACGACGAGACTGTCGGCGAAGCGGCCGTCGAAGGTCATCAGATGGTCGGTCGCGATGGACCCGCAGATGGCGATGCGCACGTTCGCAGAGGCTACCCGATGCACGACGACGGCCCGTCCCCACGAGTGCGTGGGGCCGGGCCGTCGCTCTTCAAGGGTTCAGATCCCGGCGGCGCCTCGAGGGAGGCGGTTGCCAGGGACCGGAGGTATGCGGTGATCGCCGAGGTCGGTCGCCGACCAGTGATGGGCGATCTGCTGACGTCGTCGGTCAGCCGAGGTGGCCGATCACCGAGGAGTGCCGATCAGCTGAAGCTGTCACCGCAGGCGCACGAGGAGCCGGCGTTCGGGTTGTCGATCGTGAAGCCCTGCTTCTCGATGGTGTCGGCGAAGTCGATCGTCGCTCCCTCGAGGTAGGGCGACGACATGCGGTCCACGACGACCTCGACACCGTCGAAGTCGCGCACGAGGTCACCGTCGAGGGTGCGCTCGTCGAAGTACAGCTGGTAGATGAGGCCGGAGCAGCCACCCGGCTGGACGCCCACCCGGAGGCGGAGGTCGTCACGGCCCTCCTGCTGCAGCAGGGACTTGACCTTAGCGGCGGCGACATCGGTGAGGATGACGCCGTGGGTGGCGGTGGCCTGGTCGGCGGTTGCCTGCTCAGTCATGAAGTTCGTCCTAACGAGTGTGCGAGGTGGGCGCTCGGCCGAGGTGGTCCGCTGCGCACAGGGCGCAACGTCAGGGGCAGAGCGGTTCATTCCCTGTTGAAACAGGATACGTCAGGATGCAGCGAGGGCCAGGGACGCTTTCGCGCGCCGGCCTCACGCAGCATCCTCCCGCAGCATCCTCATGCGCCGGTCGCACGCAGCTGTCCCGCTATGAGGCAGCCGGGGGCCGACGTGGCGACCACGTCCTGGCCACCCGTGCTGTGCGGCGGCGAAGGGAGCCCACCGGGTCCAGCATCGCGGCCTCGACCTGGGCCGGGGACTCCGCCACCGCATACATCCCGGAGAGCCCGAGCGACATCGCCTCCCGACGGCCGAGGGTCACCTGGCCGGCGATGACGATGCTCGGGGTCGCCACCTCGAGTGCGGTCTGGGCCACGCCCGCGACCACCTTGCCCTGCATGCTCTGCCAGTCGAAGGTTCCCTCGCCGGTGACGACGAGCGCCGCGTCGGCGACCTGCTCGCGCAGACCGACCGCCTCGATGACGAGCTCGACACCGCTCACGCGCCGGGCGCCGATGGCGAGGAGCGCATACCCCAGGCCCCCGGCGGCTCCGGCTCCCGGCGCACGGTCGAGCCGTACCGGGCGTCCGGTGAGCAGGTCCTGGGGTGCGTCCATCGCCCGCGACACCACCTCGTGGAATCGACCGAGCGCCCGCTCGAGCTCCTGGGCCTGCTCGGGCGTGGCCCCCTTCTGGGCCGCGAAGACTGCGCTGGCGCCCTGGAGGCCGAGCAGTGGAGAGGTCACGTCGGTCGCGGCGACGAGGTCGATGCCGCTCAATCGCTGGGTGACGGCTTCCAGGCCTGCGAGGTCCTCGTCGGCGAGCCCGATCAGGCCGGCCCCGCCGGCCCGCAGCAGTGGGGTGTCGCCGGCGCCGAGCGCCGCGAGCATACCTGCGCCCCCGTCGTTGGTCCCCGACCCGCCCAGGCCGATGACGATCCGCTCGGCGCCCGCCTCGATAGCCACCTCGATGAGCTGGCCGACGCCGTAGGTGGAGGTGATGGTCGGGTCGCGCTCCGCGGCGTCGAGCAGGTGCAGCCCGATCGCCTGCGCCGACTCGATGTATGCGGTGGGCACCGCGCCGACGACCCCGGCGGCTGCCCGGTCGATGAGCACGAGCGCAGGCACCGGACGCCCGAGCGGGTCCTCGACGGTGGCGATGACGGACTCGACGGCGTCGTCACCCAGGCCGGTGGCGATGACGTCGAGGAAGCCGGGTCCTCCGTCGGAGAGGGGAACCTGGACGACCTCGTCGTGGGGCGCCCCCTCGAGCCAGCCCTCGGCGATGGCAGCTGCCGCCTGGGCCGCGGTGAGGGTACCGGTGAAGTTGTCCGGGGCGATGACGACGCGCACGCAGGTCAGCCTACGGCGGGTGGACGGCGAGGACGTCCGAGCCGGGACGACCTACCATCGGAGAATGACCTCCACCGCGATGTCCACCTCCATGCCCCTGCCGCTGCTCGTCCTCGGCGCCGGAACGGACCTGCACACCGAGCGCGGCGTCGAGTGCCCGGGCGAGCTGCCGCCACCCTCGGACCCGGCACTCGTCGAGCGGGCGCGGGCCGCCAAGGCCGCTCTCGGCGACAGGGTGTTCGTGCTGGGGCATCACTATCAGCGCAACGAGGTCATCGAGTTCGCCGACGTCACCGGAGACTCCTTCAAGCTGGCCAAGGAGGCCGCCGCTCGTCCCGACGCCCCGTGGATCGTCTTCTGCGGCGTCCACTTCATGGCCGAGTCGGCGGACATCCTCACCAGCGACCAGCAGACGGTCATCCTCCCCGACCTCGCAGCAGGGTGCTCGATGGCCGACATGGCCGCCATCCACCAGGTCGAGGACGCCTGGGACGACCTCGTCGAGGCCGGGGTGGCGCAGGACACCATCCCGGTGACGTACATGAACTCCTCCGCCGCGATCAAGGCGTTCACCGGTCGGCACGGCGGGACGATCTGCACCTCGAGCAACGCGAAAACCGCGCTCTCCTGGGCCCTCGAGCAGGGCTCGAAGGTCCTCTTCCTCCCCGACCAGCACCTCGGCCGCAACACCTATGTGCGGGACCTGGGTGGCTCGCTCGAGGACTGCGTGGTCTTCGACCCGCACCGCCCGATGGGCGGCCTCACCATCGAGCAGATCCAGTCGGCGCGGATGATCCTCTGGCGGGGACACTGCTCAGTGCACGGACGGTTCACCGTTGACGCCGTGGAGACAGCCCGCCGCGAGATCCCAGGCGTGCGGGTCATCGTCCACCCCGAGTGCCGCTACGAGGTCGTGGAGCTCGCCGACGAGGTCGGCTCGACCGAGAAGATCGTCAAGACCATCGCGGCCGCCCCGGCCGGAACCAAGTGGGTCGTCGGCACCGAGCTCAACCTCGTCAAGCGTCTCGCCGAGCAGTTCCCGGACCAGCAGGTCTCCTTCCTGGAGAAGAACGTCTGCTACTGCTCGACAATGAACCGGATCGACCTCCCGCACCTGGTCTGGGCGCTGGAGTCGCTCGTCGAGGGTCGCGTCGTCAACCCGATCCGCGTCGACGACCAGGTCGCGCACTATGCGCGGGTCGCCCTCGACCAGATGCTCGCCCTGCCGGGTGAGACGCACAAGGACTAGTGGCGCAGAAGTAGTCGAACAAGCTCTGGCGCCGGTCCAGCGTCAGAGCCTGCCCGGATCAGGCCGTCGAGGACGGGACCCGAACCCGACCGGAGAACGGAACCGGGGGTAGGGCTAAGCCCGGACGAGACCGTCCTCCCCGATGTGCGGGTTGTCCACAGTCGGGACGCGCTCGGCCTCCGGCGGCGGACCGGGCGGGGTGCCGTCGCCGAACGGCCGGCCGCCCAGCGCCTCGCGTCCGTGCGGCTCGATCCACCCGGAGAGGTCCGGCCCCTTCGGCACGACCTGCGTCGGGTTGATGTCGGTGTGCACCTCGTAGTAGTGCCGCTTGATGTCGGTGAAGTGGGTGCAGTCCCCGAAGCCGGGCGTCTGGAACAGGTCCCGCGCGTAGGCCCACAGGACCGGCATCTCGCTGAGCTTGTGACGGTTGCACTTGAAGTGCCCGTGGTAGACGGCGTCGAAGCGGGCCAGCGTCGTGAAGAGGCGCACATCGGCCTCGGTGATGGTGTCCCCGACGAGGTAGCGCTGACCCGCGAGGCGCTCGCTCAGCCAGTCCAGCGCGGTGAAGAGCCGGTCGTAGGCCGCGTCGTAGGACTTCTGGGTCCCGGCGAAGCCACAGCGGTAGACCCCGTTGTTGACCTCGGTGTAGACCCGACGGTTCACGGCGTCGATCTCGTCGCGGAGGTGCTCGGGGTAGAGGTCCGGTGCACCCTCCCGGTGGTACTCACCCCACTGCGTCGTGAAGTCGAGGGTGATCGACGGGAAGTCGTTCGTCACCACCTTGCCGGTCGTCGTGTCGACGACCGCCGGCACGGTGATGCCCCGCGGGTACTCCGGATCGCGGGCGAGGTAGGCGTCCTTGATCCGAGGGATGCCGAGCACCGGGTCGACTCCGCCCGGGTCCTTGTCGAACGTCCAGCTGTCCGCGTCATGGGTGGGGCCGCAGATCCCGAGCGAGATGACGCCTTCGAGCCCCAGCAGCCTCCGGACGATGATGGTGCGGTTCGCCCACGGGCACGCCCAGGCGACCACGAGGCGGTAGCGACCCGGCTCGACCGGCCACCGACCTCCCGCGCCGTCCGTGGAACCACCCTCGGACACGATGCGGTCGGTGATGTAGGTCGTGTCCCGTTCGTAGGACTCCTCGACATAGCTGCCACGCCTGCCCTCAGCCACGCTCGCCTCCCTTCATCGCGCCGAGCCGGGCGAGCAGGATCGCCTCCGCGACGCATACCTTCTCGAACTCGCCCAGGTGGAGCGACTCGTTCGCCCCGTGGGCCCTCGCATCCGGGTCCTCGACCCCGGTGACGAGGATCGCGGCCTCCGGGAACTTCTCGGCGAAGGCGGCCACGAAGGGGATGGACCCGCCGACCCCGATGTCGACCGGCTCGACGCCCCAGGCGTCGGCGAAGGCGGCCCGGGCCTCGTCGTAGACCGCGCCGTTCGCGTCGGCGGCGAACCCCAGTCCGCGCTCCTCCAGCTCCACGGTCACCGCGGCGCCCCACGGAACGTTGGCGAGGAGGTGCTCCTTGACGCGCTCGAAGGCGGCCAGGTCGTCCTGGTCCGGAGCGAGCCGGACGGAGACCTTCGCCCGGGCCGTGGGGACGAGCGTGTTCGAGGCGGCCTCCACCGCGGGCGCGTCGATCCCGATGATCGTGGCGGACGGCTTGGTCCACAGCCGCGAGAGGAGGGAGTCCGACCCGATCGTCTGCACCCCGTCGAGCAGACCGGACTCCTCGCGCAGGCGCTCCTCGGAGTACTCGAGCTGGGCGGCGTGTCCCGACCGCAGCCCCTGAACGGCGAGGCTGCCGTCGTCATCGTGGAGGCCGGCGAGGAGCCGCACGAGGACCATGAGCGCGTCGGGCACGGCCCCGCCGAACATCCCGGAGTGCACGCCGTGGTCGAGGGTGGAGACGGTGACGAGGACACGGATCATGCCGCGCAGGGTCGTGGTGAGCGCGGGCTCCCCGATTGCCCAGTTCGTCGAGTCGGCAAGGACGATGGCGTCGGCGCGCAGCTTCTCACCGTGCCGATCGAGGATCGTCGGCAGCGAGTCCGAGCCGATCTCCTCCTCGCCCTCGACGAAGACCGTCACCCCGACGGGCAGATCACCCGCGTGGGCACGTAGGGCGGCGATATGGGCCATGATCCCGGCCTTGTCGTCGGCGGCGCCCCGGCCGTAGAGCCGGCCGTCGCGCTCGGTCGGCTCGAACGGCGGGCTGTCCCAGTCCCGCTCGTCGCCGACCGGTTGCACGTCGTGGTGGGCGTAGAGCATGACGGTGGGAGCTCCGGGCGGACCAGCGATCCGTCCGATGACGGCGGGCCGGCCCCCTTCCCGGACGATCTCGACGTCGAGCCCCTCGGCGCGCAGCAGCTCCGCGGTCGCCTCGGCACTGGCCTCGACATGCGTTTGGTCGTAGGCGTCCAGGGAGATGCTCGGGATGCGGGTGAGGGCCTCGAGGTCGGCACGCACCTGCGGCATGAGGGCGCGGACCCGCTCGGTGATCCCGGCCACCACCGGCGCGGACAGGGTCGGACTGCTGGATGGGTTGCTCACGCGTCAACCCTAGTCAGGCGCGAACCCCGTCCAGGGGCTGATGGCCAGTCCAGCGCCTACCTGCCCGTGCCGGCTGACGGTCCGGTCCCAGGCGACCAGATGGGTGACATAGAGTGCGAGGGTGTTCGGCCGGAAGAAGACCACTCAGGACGCGCCCGTGAGCGTCGCCCCTCAGAGGGAGCACGTCTATCGCGAGGGCGCGAAGAACCGTCCCACGCCCAAGCGCCGCGAGCGGGAGGCAGCGCGCAAGCGTCCCCTCGTCGAGGCCGACCGCAAGGCGGCACGGCGCAAGGCTCGGGACGAGCGCCGGGCGGCGGCCCAGGTCCAGCACCGCGCGATGCTCACTGGCGACGAGCGGCACCTTCCCCCGCGCGACAAGGGACCCGTCAAGCGCTTCATCCGCGACTACGTCGACGCCCGGTGGAGTGTCGGTGAGTTCCTCCTCCCGATCATGCTGGTCATGCTGCTCGCCTCGTTCTTCGGCGGGAACGCCCCGTGGGTGCTCTCGATCAGCCTGATGCTCTACATCCTCGTGATCCTCGCCGTCGGCGACAGCATCCTCACCTGGCGCCGCATCAAGAAGGCGCTGAGCGAGAAGTACGACGAGTCCGAGCTGCGCGGCGGGGGGTTCTACACCTTCGTGCGCATGTTCCAGCTGCGGCGCTGGCGGATGCCGCGCCCACAGGTTGCGCGGGGTCAGTTCCCCGTTCCCTGATCGGTCCCCACCTGCTGAGGCGTCAGCCGACTTCACCGACCCGGGAATGCGGTCCTGAGAGTCGTGACTCCTGCCGACCGACGTGTCCCTCGACCGGCGGAGGTCAGTCGGCCGGCTCCAGACTCATCGGCCCGTAGACGACGGCACCGTCCCGCATGAGCGTCACCGCCGACACCCCGATCTCGGGAAGGCTCTCCCAGCTCTCGGCGAACCAGGCCTCGGCGTCGGCCTGCGTGGGGAAGGCCGAGGTGACGAGATCCTCGTGCTCGACCTCGGACCCGTCGGCGTCCAGATAGATCCAGCGGTATGTCTCGCTCGCCATCTCACACAACCCCTCAGCTCTCGCGGACGGAGACGTCGACGAAGGGCGGCTTGACCACCTGCGCGGGCAGGTCGCGCCCACGCACGTCGATGACGACCTCGTCCCCGACGGCGACAGAGCGCTCAAGGAGAGCAAGGGCGATGCCCTGCTTCAGGGTCGGCGAGAAGGTTCCCGACGTCACCTCACCGACAACGGCGCCGGTCGAGTCCTTGACCTCGCAGTGCGCTCGCGGGATCCCCCGCCCCGTCGCGAGCAGTCCACGCAGGAGCCGCGACGCCTTGGCTGCGCGCTGGGCGACGAGAGCGTCCTTGCCCCAGAAGGTCTCCTTGTCCCACCCGACCGCCCAACCGGCCAGGGCCATCACCGGGGTGATGTCGGGGCCGAGCTCGTTGCCGTGCAGCGGATACCCCATCTCGGTGCGTAGCGTGTCGCGGGCGCCGAGCCCGCAGGGAAGGCCGCCGTACTCGGCCGCCGCAGCGAGGAGCGCATCCCACATCTTCGGCGTGCTCTCCCACGTGGGCAGCACCTCGTACCCTCGCTCACCGGTGTAGCCGGTGCGGCACACGATGACGGGCTCACCCTCCCAGGTGGCCTCGACGAAGCTCATGTACTCGTGTCCGACCGGAAGGCCGAGGGCCTCGAGCACCTCGTCGCTCTTCGTGCCCTGCACGGCGATGACGCCATACTTCTCGTGCTCGTCGGTCACCGTGATGCCGGCCGGTGCCGCGGCGCTCAGCAGCTCGATGACGCGGGCGGTGTTGGCAGCGTTGGGGATGAGGAAGACCTCCTCGTCGCTGATGAGGTACTGGATGAGGTCGTCGACGACCCCGCCGAACTCATCGAGACACATCGTGTACTGCGCCTTGCCCGGGCCGATCCGGCGCAGGTCGTTGGTGAAGCACGCGTTGACGAAGTCCGCCGCCCCCGGCCCGCTGACGCGGGCCTTGCCCAGGTGAGTGACGTCGAAGACCCCCACCCGCTCCCGCACCGCGGTGTGCTCCGCGACGACCCCGGCCCCCGCATACTCGATCGGCATCTCCCAGCCGCCGAAGTCGGCCAGCTTGGCCCCGAGGGCGACATGGCGGTCGTGCAGGGGCGAGAAGCGCAGCGCGTCATTGGCCATGGCCCCAACCTACCTGCGCGTAGTCTGGGGGACATCCCCTGCCGTCCCCCTCAAGGAGCCGTTGCTCTATGCCCACTGTCGCCCTCACCTCCAGCGAGCCTGCAACCCTGGCCGCTGACGCGCTCGTCATCGGGGCTGTCTCCGTGGACGGTGTCGCCACCCTCGTGCGTGACCACGGCCTGCCACGTAAGGCCGCGACCCACATCTCGTCCGGCCTGCAGACTCTCGGCGCAACGGGCAAGGCCGAGGAAGTCACCGGCTTCGTCGCCGTGCCGGGCGTCAAAGCCAAGCGCGTGCTCGTCGTCGGGCTCGGCAAGGGCACCCCGGCCACCGCTCCCACGAGCCCCGAGGTGCTGCGCCGCGCCGCCGGTGCCGTCACCCGGACCCTGAGCAAGAAGGCCGCTGTCGCCCTCGCTCTCCCGACCACCTCGGCAGAGGCCGTGGCCGCGGTCGCCGAGGGCGCATACGCGGGCAGCTATGCGATCAGGAAGCTCACCGCCAAGGACCCGGCCGAGCCCAAGGTCGAGCGGATCGAGGTCGTCACGTCCCTCTCGGACGCCGCGCTGGCAAAGCGCGTCGAGGTTCTCGGCGCGGCCCGCGCCTGGGCCCAGGACCTCGTCAACACTCCCCCGAACCTCCTCTTCCCCCAGTCCTTCGCCGAGCAGGTCACCGAGAAGGTCGCCGAGACCAAGGCGAAGGTGACGGTCGAGGTCCTCGACGAGAAGGCGCTCGCCAAGGGCGGCTTCGGCGGGATCCTCGCCGTGGGCCAGGGCAGCTCCCGCAAACCGCGTCTCGTAACGATGACCTACAAGCCTCGAGGTGCCAAGGCCTCCGTCGGGCTCGTGGGGAAGGGCATCACCTTCGACTCCGGTGGTCTGTGCATCAAGCCGCCCACCGGCATGGTCACGATGAAGTGCGACATGGCCGGTGCCGCCGCTGTCGCCGCCACCGTCATCGCCGCCGCGCAGCTCAAGCTGCCCGTCGCCGTCACCGGCTACCTGTGCCTCGCGGAGAACATGCCGAGCGCCGAGGCCTACCGCCCCAGCGACGTCGTCACCATGCGCGGCGGCAAGACCGTCGAGGTCCTCAACACCGACGCCGAGGGCCGGATGGTCATGGCCGACGGCCTGGCCCTCGCGAGCGAGAGCCACCCGGACGCCATCATCGACATCGCAACCCTCACCGGCGCGCAGATGATCGCTCTCGGCAACCGGGTGGCAGCCGTCATGGCGAACGAGGACTCGCTGCGCGAGCTCATCGCGGCGATGGGCACCGAGGCCGGTGAGCCGATGTGGCCGATGCCGCTCCCCGAGGACCTGCGCGCCACGCTCGACACACCCAACGCCGACATCGCCCACAAGGGCGACCAGTTCGGCGGCATGCTCACCGCCGGCATCTTCCTCTCCGAGTTCATCGGCGCACCCAAGAGCGGCAAGGACGACGAGCGGATCCCGTGGGCCCACGTCGACATCGCCGGACCGGCGTGGAACGACAAGGCGCCGTGGGGCCACACCCCCAAGGGCGCGACCGGGTTCGGCGTCGCCGGCCTGCTCTCCGTGCTGGAGTCCTACGCCTGATCGGCTGATCGGATCGGCCGGCCATCTGGGCCGGGCTGAACGGCACCACGACTGAGCGCCTGCCTCGGCAGGCGCTCAGTCGTTGCTCGGATCAGGGTCGGTCGGTCAGTCGTCGCTTGCGGTGCTGTCCCGCCGTGGGTCGTCAGCCGCCCGGCGACGCCGTTCGCGCTCGATGCGCTGACGGGCGTTCCAGTCCCTCATCCGCTGGGGGTACCCGGTGAGATTGACGTCGTAGACCGGGATGCCGAGGTCCTTGGCCAGTGCGACGCCTGCCCCCGGATGGGGAATCGCCCGCCTGGTCCACTCGCCCTGGAAGTCGATGAGCACCATCGTCGTCCCCGTCACGTTGGTCGCGGGCTCGATGTAGGCCTCGACCCCGACCCTGGTCCGCTCGAACTCGCGGAAGTGCGCGAGCACCTCGCTACGGCGTGATCCTCCGCTGCTCTCCGGCTCGGCCGGAGCGGACCCGGACGTGCGTCGCCGCCTCGAGCCGAGCCTCCACCACGCCATGGGAAGAACTCTAAGGTGCGGCGAGCGGGATGGCAGGATTGGACCCACCGCAAGCGACCCGTGGGCGGATCCACTCCGTCGCCCAGCACGCCACCGTTCCCAGCGCGGTCACCACCGCACCGAGCACGCGCTGGCTCACCAGCGCTCGACCAGACAAGGACGTCAGGCCACCCATGCCGCAGCTCCAGGACCAGCCCCAGCAGTTCGATCTCGTCATCCTCGGAGGTGGGAGCGGCGGGTACGCCTGTGCGCTGCGCGCCCGACAGCACGGCCTGAGCGTGGCTCTCGTCGAGAAGTCGAAGGTGGGTGGCACCTGCCTGCACCAGGGCTGCATTCCCACCAAGGCGCTGCTGCATGCGGCCGAGGTCGCGGACGCCGCGCGCACGGCGCCCCGCTTCGGGGTGCTGGCCAGCCTCGACGGCATCGACATGCCCGCCGTCCTGGACTACAAGGACAAGGTCGTCACCCGGCTCTACAAGGGTCTGAGCGGTCTCGTCTCCTCTGCCGAGGTGACCCTCGTGGAGGGTGAGGGACGTCTCGAGAGCCGACCCGGGCATACCCCCGTCGTCGTGGTCGGTGACCAGCGGCTGGAGGGCCGCTCCGTCGTCCTCGCGACTGGCTCCTATGCCAAGACCCTCCCCGGACTCGAGATCGGCGGGCCGGTCATGACGAGCACCGAGGTGCTCGCCCTCGATCATGTCCCGCAGCGGGTCGTCGTCCTCGGTGGAGGTGTCATCGGCGTCGAGCTCGCCTCGGTGCTGGCCTCCTTCGGGTCCACGGTCACCGTCATCGAGGCCCTCCCCCGCCTCGTCGCAGCCGAGGACGAGGCAGCCTCAGCGGCTCTCTCGCGCGCCTTCCGCAAGCGCGGCATCACCGTGCGGGCCGACACCCGGTTCGACTCCGTCCAGCGCACGGACGACGGGGTGACGGTCACCCTCGAGGGCGGCGACTCGATCGAGGCCGATGTGCTCGTCGTCGCCGTGGGCCGGGGTCCGGTCAGCGACGGCATGGGGTATGCGGAAGCCGGGGTCGAGCTCGACCGCGGCTTCGTCGTCACGGACGAGCGGCTGCGCACCTCACTCCCGGACGTGTATGCGGTGGGCGACCTGGTTGCGGGCCCGCAGCTGGCGCATCGCGGCTTCGCCCACGGACTCTTCGTCGCCGACGAGATCGCCGGGAAGGACCCTGCCCCGGTGCAGGACGTGCTCATCCCCAAGGTGACCTACTCCAGCCCGGAGATCGCGTCCGTCGGGCTCACCGAGGCGGCGGCCCGCGAGCAGCACGGGGACGCCGTGCGGACCTACCAGTACGACCTCGGCGGCAACGGCAAGAGCCAGATCCTCGGCACCCAGGGGTTCGTCAAGGTGGTGCGGCTGGAGGACGGCCCCATCGTCGGCGTCCACATGGTCGGCGAGCGGATGGGCGAGCAGGTCGGCGAGGCGATGCTTCTCGTCGGCTGGGAGGCCACGCCCGCGGATGTGACTCCGTTGATCCATGCCCACCCCACCCAGAACGAGGCTGTCGGCGAGGCCATCATGGCGCTGGCCGGGACACCCCTTCACGCTCACGGCTGAACGCGTAGGGTTAGGCACTGCAGGTCATACCGCCGAGCCCTACCGACCTGATAAGCATGATCCTGACAACACGACGTGAGATGAGTCGCTGCTGCTTGATCCGGCCGCGATGCACCCGACCGTCCGACAGATCCGACTCGCCCGATCGTGGGTGGGGAACGAAGGAGCGAACTCGATGTCCGAACGCGTGACGATGCCGGCCCTTGGAGAGTCCGTCACTGAGGGAACTGTCACCCGATGGCTCAAGAGTGTCGGCGACCGGGTCGAGGTGGACGAGCCGCTCCTCGAGGTCTCGACCGACAAGGTCGACACCGAGATCCCGTCCCCCGTCGCAGGGGTCCTCGAGCAGATCCTCGTCGAGGAGGACGAGACGGTCGAGGTCGGTGCCGACCTCGCTGTCATCGGTGACGGGTCCGGCGCCGGGGGCGCCGACGACTCCTCCGCTGGTCAGGAGCAGGCCGCCGAGCCGGAGCCGCAGCAGGCAGCCGAGCCCGAGCCGGAGCCCGAGCCCGAGCAGGCGCCGGCCCAGAGTGGGAGCGGCGGCTCCTCCGGCGGCGGAGAGGTCTCCGGCGGCGAGACCGTCACGATGCCCGCCCTCGGCGAGTCGGTCACCGAGGGAACCGTGACCCGCTGGCTGAAGCAGGAGGGCGACGAGGTCGCCGTCGACGAGCCGCTCCTCGAGGTGTCCACCGACAAGGTCGACACCGAGATCCCGTCCCCCGTCGCCGGCACGCTGACCAAGATCCTGGCCCAGGAGGACGAGACCGTCGAGGTCGGTGGCGCGCTCGCCATCATCGGCGGATCCGTGGACTCGGCAGCTCCCTCTGGCGCACCCGAGAGCGCCGAGGAGGCCGAGGAGGAGGCAGCCGAGCGCAGCGAGCCCAGCACCGAGCAGGCCGAGCCGGAGCAGGCAGCGGCCCCGAGCGAGGAGCCCCAGGAGGCGGAGCCGGAGCAGGCACCCGCCCAGGAGCAGGCCGAGCCGGAGGCCGGGTCGTCCGAGGCCGAGGCGGCCGAGGACGCCCAGGGTGACGCCGACGAGACCTCCACCCAGGTGGCGACCAGCCCCGAGCCCTCGAGCCAGGACCGGGGCGCGGATGCCGCTGCCTACGTCACCCCGCTCGTGCGCAAGCTCGCCGCCGATCACGGCATCGACCTGTCCTCGATCGAGGGCACCGGTATCGGTGGCCGGATCCGCAAGCAGGACGTGCTCGCGGCGGCCGAGGCCCGCACGGCGGAGGCAGCCAAGGCCGAGGCCCCCAAGGCCGAGCCGGCGCCGGCCGCGCAGGCCCCGGCCCGGACGGCGACTGCCGCTCCTTCTGCTGCGGCGGCGAAGCGCGGGACCACGGAGAAGATGTCCCGTCTGCGTCAGACGATCGCCCGGCGCATGGTGGAGTCCCTCGAGGTCTCGGCCCAGCTCACGACCGTCGTCGAGGTCGACGTCAGCCGGATCGCCCGCCTCCGGGAGCGCGCCAAGGAGGAGTTCCTCAAGCGCGAGGGCACCAAGCTGTCCTTCCTGCCCTTCTTCGCCCAGGCCGCCGTCGAGGCGCTCAAGGCCCACCCGAACGTCAACGCCTCGATCAACGGCGATGAGGTCACCTACCACGCCGCCGAGCACCTCGGCATCGCCGTCGACACCGTCCGGGGCCTGCTCGTCCCCGTGATCAAGGACGCCGGCGATCTCAACATCGCCGGCCTGGCCCGCAAGATCGCCGACCTCGCTGCCCGCACCCGTGACAGCAAGATCACTCCGGACGAGCTCTCCGGCGGAACCTTCACGATCACGAACACTGGCAGTCGCGGTGCGCTCTTCGACACCCCGATCATCAACCAGCCCCAGGTGGCCATCCTCGGCACCGGCGCCGTCGTCAAGCGCCCGGTGGTCGTCGAGGATGACGCCGGTGGCTCGACGATCGCCATCCGGCCCATGTGCTACCTGGCGCTCACCTATGACCACCGGATCGTCGACGGCGCCGACGCCGCACGCTTCCTGACGACCATGAAGGCCCGACTGGAGGAGGGGGCCTTCGAGGCCGACCTCGGGCTCTAGCCGCATGCGGGTCGCGATCACCGGGGCGAGTGGCTTCATCGGCTCCGCCCTCACCGAGCACCTGCGCTCGACCGGAGTGGAGGTCGTGCACCTTGTCCGACGGACGCCCCGGGCCGACCACGAGCGGTCCTGGGACCCGGACCGCAGGCGGCTGGACGTCGAGACGGTCGCGGACTGCGACGCGATCGTCTCGCTGCACGGGGCCGGAATCGGTGACAAGCGGTGGACGCCGGCATACAAGCGCGAGCTGCTCACCTCCCGGACCAACGGGGCGACCGCGATCGCTGGTGCTCTCGCGACCCTCGCCGACGCGGGTCACGCGCTTCGCTGGGTAGCCGGGTCTGCCGTGGGCTACTACGGCGATCGGGGCGAGGAGATCCTCATCGAGTCGAGCGCGCCCGGTGCGGGGTTCCTCCCGGAGCTCGTGGTCGCCTGGGAGCGTGCGACCGAGCCTGCCGCGGTGGCGGGGGTTCCCGTCGCCTGTGTCCGGAACGGGATCGTCCTCGGCCGCTCGGGTGGCGCGCTCGAGCCGCTGCTACGGCTGATCAAGCTCGGCGTGGGCGGCCCCTTCGGACGGGGCCGGGCCTGGTGGCCGTGGATCACCCTCAACGACGTCGTCCGCGGCATCGCGTTCCTCCTGGAGAGTCCACAGATCACCGGACCGGTGAACTTCGCCGCACCCGGCGAGGCGCGACAGGGTGAGGTCGTCCGCGCGATCGCCAAGGCCATGAACCGTCCGGCCCTGATCCCTGTCCCGCCGCCCGCACTGCGGATCGTCATGGGCGAGTTCGCGAGCGACATCCTCTCCAGCCAGCGGGTGCGCCCCGAGGTCCTGGTGGAACGTCGCTTCGAGTTCGAGCAGCCCGACGTCACGAGCGCTGCGCGGTGGGTCGCGGGTTCCTGACCCGCTACGTCGACACCTCCTCCACCTCGAGGATCCGCCAACCCCCGTCCCCCCGGGCAAGCGTGACCCGCAGCCGCGACGCCGACGCTAGGCGCTGCTCCAGTGCGCTCTCCCCCGCCATGCCATCTGTCCGGTTCCGCACCTCGTACCCAGACGTCGTCACGGTCGCCGCCACCACGATGCGGTCGCTGCTCTCGCTATGCACCCTCGTCTCCGAGGCTGTGAACGACAACCCCTCGTAGCGGAAGCCCGCCGCCTTCTCCAGCGCCGCCAGGTCGGCCGCGTGCATCGGCGCCCCCGGGGCGAACACCTCATCGAGGACCGCGCTCGACCCGCTCGACCAGGCCCGTGCTCGGGCCTCGAGGAGCTCCTGCAGGACAGCCTGGGCCGACGACGCCTCTATGCCTTCCTCCTGCGGTGGCGAGCTCTCGCGATGAGACGGCGGATCCGCCGCCGCGGACCTCGACGTCCGTTCCTGATCATGTGCCGGGCCCCGCTCGGCCGTCGCTACGGCAACGCCGGCAACTCCGAGAAGCACGGCGAGGACCAGGGTCGAGAGCACTCGCAGATGCGCTCCGCGGGACCTCTGGCGTAGCCGCTCCTGGTCCCGCATCGCCGTCCGGCGTTGCGATCTGGACATCGGGTCCGCTGGCTCGCCGGCCCCGGGCGCCTTGCCGGGGTCGGGACGGCGGGTCGGGTCGCGCGCGTCCCGATGGTCACGTGACGGGGGTCGTCCGGTGCGGGGTGTGTCGATCGACTCCCCAGCCTCGCGGTCGCGTCCCTTCTTCCGATCACGCCACCGCGACGCCTGACCCCGCAGGCCTTGACGATGCGGCTCAGCCGGTGCTCCCGCACTCGCCCTCGCCAGCTGCCTGACCCGGTGCGTGAGGAAGAGGGCCGGGTCGTCTCCGTGGACCATGCTGATCGGGGCTGCCCGGGTCGCTTCGTACACCGCGGTGGCCAGCTCCAGTGCCGAGCCCCGCTCCACGGGCTCCGGGTCGAGCGCCCGCTCGATCGCCTCCGCGAGCGCCGACGGCACCGAAGGCACGGCTTCGAGCAGGGTGGGGCGCTCGGAGGGGATCTCCGGCGGCTCACCGGTCAGGGCATACCAGCCGAGGGCGCCCAGCGCATACACATCTGATGCTGCCGACGGTGGTCCACCCGCCGCGATCTCCGGCGCGACGAAACCCGGAGTGCCGTAGACGTGCTCCCGAGGCGTGCCGATGACCGAGCTGACCCCGAGGTCCAGGAGCACCGGGCGGCCGACGGCGTCGAAGCCGATGTTGGACGGGGACAGGTCACCGTGCACGACCGCGCCCTCGTGCAGCAGCCCGACCGTGTGGGCCATGGGAGTGACGACGGTGACCACCTCGCCGGCCAGCAGGTGTCCCCTCGTCGAGACCAATCTGGCGAGGGTGCCGTGGCGCAGTCTCTCCATGACGATCGCCACTGCTGGACCGGGGTCGCTGATGGGCACCACGTCGTACACCTCGACGATGTGGTCCGCCCTCCCCCTGGTGCCGGCCAGTGCGGAGAGCTCGAAGGCGAGCGCCTCGGCGTTCTGCCCGTCGGGATACGGATCGCTCTGGGAGCTCGCGACGGGCACCACCTTGACGGCAACGTCCGCGTCACCATCGACCGGTCTCGCCGACCAGACTGTCGCGAAGGTGCCGCTGGCGATGAGGCTGCCCACCGCATACCCAGGAACGACGGGAGGTGTCACTGCACGATCCGCTGACGTCATGCCAAGCAGTCTGCCGCCACGCGACGCGGGCCCCCGGAAGTTATCCACAGGTCACGGAGGGGCTGTCTGCGAGGGCGCCCCCAACCTAAGGTGAGGTGCATGCCTGCCGACCAGCCCACCATCCTCGCCACATCAGGTGGCTACCGGGCGCACGAGCGCCTTGCCCTGGCGTTCAGCCCCCTCTTCCACCACGCCGTCGAGCTCTCGGGGGTGCACGGCCGTCGTCCGAAGGTGACCTACATCGGCACCGCTGGCGGTGACCAGCGCCATGTCAACGCGATGATCCACGAGGCGGCCCGGGTGGCCGGGTTCGACATGACGTGCCTGGACCTGTTCCCCATGCCCAACATCGAGGACATTCCCGGTCATCTGCTCGAGCAGGACGTGATCTGGGTGCAGGGCGGCTCCGTCGCCAACCTGCTGGCGGTCTGGGAGGTCCACGGCCTGGCCGGTCCGCTGCGTGCTGCCTGGCGGAATGGCGTGGTGCTGTCCGGTGTCTCAGCCGGGTCGATCTGCTGGTTCGAAGGCGGCTGCACGGACTCGTTCGGTCCGCAGCTGCGGGCGGTCACCAACGGACTGGGCTTCCTGCCGTACGGCAACGGCGTGCACTACGACAGCGAGGAGCGGCGCCGCCCCACCATCCACGCGCTCGTGGCGGACCGCACCCTGGGCGAGACCCACTGCACCGACGACGGAGTAGGCCTCGTCTACCA
>JAAYCP010000215.1 GCA_012729695.1 Actinomycetales bacterium
CACCGCGCTATCTGTCAGCGCGTCTGCGGCCTGATCAGCGGGCGGCTCGAACGAGGGCTGGGGGGTGGTCGTCACGCCACAACTCTATGCAGGACCCGCCGCCGCCTCAGGCGGCAGCACCTACAGTGGCTGCATGGGACGGGTGACCGCACGGGTGCGCGCGACTCGCCTCGACCCCTCCGCGGAGATCGCCCGCCTGGACCGGATCGAGACCCTCGCCGTCGAGGAGCCGATGCAGCTGCGGGTCGAGCACGGCCCGGAGGGTGCACGGCGACGCGAGGACATCGCAGTGACCATGCGCACGCCGGGGGACGACTTCGACCTCGCCCTCGGACACCTGCTCACGGAGGGACTGCTCACCGACCCGCAGACGGTCGCCGGGATGATGCACTGCACCGACGTCGGCCCCGACGGCCGACCCACCTTCAATGTCGTCGACGTGGTCCTCCGCGACGGCATGAGCCTTGCCGATCGGCCCCGGCACCGGCCCGAGGTCATGACGAGTGCCTGCGGCGTCTGTGGCAAGGACGAGATCGACGCCATCACCGCCACGACGCCGTATGCGGTGGCCGCCGACCCCGTCCGCCTCGCCGGCAGCGTGCTCGCCGGGCTCCCGGACGAGGTGCGCACCCAGCAGCGTGGATTCGACCGCACCGGAGGCATGCACGCCGCCGCGATCGCCACGGCGCAGGGGGAGGTGCTCGCCGTCCGCGAGGACGTCGGCCGGCACAACGCCGCCGACAAGGTGATCGGCTGGGCGGCCCGCGAAGGCATGCTCCCGCTCACCGGGCACGTCCTCGTCGTGTCGGCCCGCGCCAGCTTCGAGCTCGTGCAGAAGGCGGTGATGGCGGGGTTGCCGGCCCTCGTCGCCGTGTCCGCCCCGACCTCGCTGGCGGTGGACCTGGCTCGTGAGCAGGGTCTCACTCTCGTCGCCTTCGCCCGCGGTGCGCGCTGCACTGTCTACACTCACCCACATCGCGTACTGGCGGACGCCGGGCCATCGACCTGAAGGTCTGCCGAGCGCGACGACCAGGCAGGGAGACGACCTGGACAAGGGAGGGCGATGAGCAGCCACTACGGGTACGAGGGTCCGCTTGCAGCGCCCGGCTGGTATCCCGACGGGCGTGGTCAGACGCGGTACTGGAACGGCACCGCCTGGACGAGCAACACCTACAACGCCGCCCCCACCTACAACCCGACCCCTGCATACCCACAGCCGTTCACGGCCCCACCCCCGCAGGTCTACCAGGTCTCGCCCAAGAGCCCGGGACTGGCCGTTCTCGGGTCCTTCTTCGTGCCGGGCCTCGGGCAGCTCATCAACGGCCAGGTCGGCAAGGCCATCACGTTCTTCGCCCTCTGGTGCGTGAGCCTCCTTCTCCTGGTCGTCTTCATCGGCTTCCTCACCACTCCGGTGCTGTGGATCTGGGCGATGGTGGACGGCTACTCGAGTGCCCGGCTCTGGAACCTCCGCCACGGAATCATCAGCTGATCATCGGCTGATCCCCTCCCACCTCGGCCGGCGAGAGCGTGGGCCGCACCTGAGCATCCAGTGGCCGAAACAGCCGATCCGTGCGACGGGGTAAGTTTGATGCTTGAGTGTGAGCGCCGCCACGTCGTGTGATGCCCGCGAACCGGGCCGACGCAGCCGAGCGCTTCACAACGCCACCGACGCGAAGGGAACCACCGTGACCCCCAACGAGGACTTCGGCCCGATCCTCAATGGCATTCCGACCCACCTGCCGGACATCGATCCGGACGAGACCCAGGAGTGGCTCGACTCGCTCGACGCGGTCATCGCGGGGAACGGCCGGCGCCGGGCCCGCTACCTGATGCTCCGGCTGCTCGAGCGCGCCCGCTCGGCCCAGGTGGGGGTGCCGTCGCTGACGACGACCGACTACGTCAACACCATCAGCCCTGAGCAGGAGCCGTGGTATCCCGGCGACGAGGAGGTCGAGCGTCGCTTCCGCGCCTTCGTGCGGTGGAACGCCGCGATGATCGTCCACCGCGC
The DNA here is from genome assembly GCA_012729695.1 of Actinomycetales bacterium. GTDB lineage: Bacteria > Actinomycetota > Actinomycetes > Actinomycetales > Dermatophilaceae > F2B08. The sequence goes on from JAAYCP010000215.1 coordinate 2,009, forward strand.
GCAGCGGCCGGGCATCTCGGTCGGCGGGCACATCTCCACCTATGCGTCGGCCGCCACGCTTTACGAAGTGGGCTTCAACCACTTCTTCCGGGGTAAGGACCACCCCGGCGGCGGCGACCAGATCTTCTTCCAGGGCCACGCCTCCCCCGGCATGTACGCCCGTGCGTTCCTCGAAGGGCGCCTCTCCGCCGAGCGTCTCGACGGCTTCCGGCAGGAGAAGAGCCACATCGTCGACGGCGACCCGCTCGCCCTGCCGTCCTACCCCCACCCGCGCCTGATGCCGGAGTTCTGGGAGTTCCCCACCGTCTCGATGGGACTCGGGCCGATGAACGCCATCTACCAGGCGCAGTTCAACAAGTACCTCCACAACCGAGGCATCAAGGACACCTCCCAGCAGCATGTGTGGGCCTTCCTCGGTGACGGTGAGATGGATGAGCCCGAGTCGCGCGGCACCCTGCAGATCGCCGCGCAGGAGGAGCTCGACAACCTCACCTTCGTCATCAACTGCAACCTGCAGCGCCTCGACGGGCCGGTGCGCGGCAACGGCCAGATCATCCAGGAGCTCGAGGCGTTCTTCCGCGGCGCCGGCTGGAACGTCATCAAGGTCGCCTGGGGCCGCGGTTGGGACCCGCTGCTCGCTGCCGACCACCACGGCGCCCTCGTGCACCTGATGAACAGCACGCCGGACGGCGACTACCAGACCTTCCGCGCCAACGACGGCAAGTACGTCCGCGAGCACTTCTTCGGCCGCGACCCGCGGACCCTGCGGATGGTCAAGGACTGGACCGACGACGAGATCTGGTGGAAGCTCAAGCGTGGCGGCCACGACTACCACAAGGTGTACGCCGCCTACCGCTCCGCGATGCAGCACACCGGCCAGCCGACCGTCATCCTCGCCAAGACGATCAAGGGGTACGGCCTCGGCTCGTCCTTCGCCGGTCGCAACGCGACACACCAGATGAAGAAGCTCACCCTCGACGACCTCAAGGGTCTGCGCGATGGCCTGCGCATCCCCATCGACGACGAGGCGCTCGAGAAGGACCCGTACCTGCCGCCCTACTACCACCCCGGCGAGGAGGACGAGGTCATCCAGTACGCGCTCGAGCGGCGCAGCAAGCTCGGGGGCCCGGTCCCGAAGCGCCAGGCCACGCACATCCCGATCACGCTGCCCGAGGACTCGGCCTACGCCCAGGTGAAGAAGGGCTCGGGCAAGCAGCTCGTCGCCTCGACGATGGCGTTCGTGCGCCTCCTCAAGGACCTCATGCGCAACAAGGAGTTCGGCAACCGCATCGTGCCGATCATCCCCGACGAGGCGCGCACCTTCGGGATGGACAGCTTCTTCCCCACCATCAAGATCTACAACCCGCACGGCCAGCGCTACACGGCAGTCGACGCCGAGCTCATGCTCGCCTACCGCGAGTCGGAGCAGGGGCAGATCCTCCACCTCGGTATCAACGAGGCCGGCTCGGTCGCGGCGTTCACGGCCGCCGGCACGTCGTACGCCACCCACCACGAGCCGATGATCCCGATCTACATCTTCTACTCGATGTTCGGGTTCCAGCGCACCGGCGACGGGATCTGGGCGGCCGCCGACCAGATGACGCGTGGCTTCCTCATCGGCGCCACGGCCGGCCGGACCACGCTGACCGGTGAGGGTCTGCAGCACGCCGACGGCCACTCCCTCCTGCTGGCCTCGTCGAACCCGGCGGTCGTCGCATACGACCCTGCCTACGGCTACGAGATCGCCCACATCGTGCAGGACGGGCTGCACCGCATGTTCGGCACCGACGACGCCCTCACCGACGAGCAGCGCAACGTCTTCTACTACCTCACCGTCTACAACGAGCCGATGGTCCAGCCGGCCGAGCCGGAGAACCTCGACCGGGAGGGTCTGCTCAAGGGCATGTACCTCCTCCAGCCCGGTGAGGACGGCGGCGACAGCGATGCACCGCGGGTGCAGCTCCTCGCCTCGGGTGTCGGTGTGCCGTGGGTGCTCGAGGCGCAGGAGCTGCTGCGCAACGACTGGAACGTCGTCGCCGACGTGTGGTCCGTGACGTCGTGGAACGAGCTGCGCCGCGAGGCCCTCGCCGTCGACAAGGCCAACTTCCTCGACCCGCAGGACACCCCCCGGCTGCCCTATGTCACCCGGCGTCTGCAGGACACCAAGGGCCCCATCGTGGCGGTGTCCGACTACATGCGCGCGGTGCAGGACCAGATCGCACCCTGGGTGCCGGGCGACTTCGGCTCACTCGGCGCGGACGGCTTCGGCTTCTCGGACACCCGCCCAGCGGCCCGCCGGTTCTTCCACATCGACGGGCCGTCCGTCGCCGTGCGGGCCCTGCAGATGCTGGCCGAGCGCGGCGAAGTGGACCGGTCGGCGCCGGCCAAGGCAGCCGAGCGGTACCGGATCACCGATGTCACTGCCGGGACCTCGGGCAACGCCGGGGGCGACGCCTGAGTCCGGCCCGGCCCAGCGGCTCAGCAGCCTGCACGTGGCCGGCGAAGGTGTGCAGCCACCTTCGCTGGCGGCTGCACCGGGAACTTCGAGTCGTCCCCTGACGCCCGACCCCGGCTACCGACCGACCAGGTATGCGTCGCGCGCCAGCAGTGCCAGGTCCGGCTGGTCGCAGAACACCGCGTCCACTCCGGCCTCGAAGAAGGCATGGAGCTCCCCTGCGTAGTCACCCAGCTCGGCGGGGTCCGCGCTGCTCCGGTGCTCGGCGGGGAGGAAGTGGTTCTCGGCCCGGAACGTCCACGGCGTCACCTCGAGACCGACCGCATGGCAGTCGGCGACCAGCGCCGAGGGATCCGCCAGCGTGTCCTCGGCGGTGCGGCCGATCACGAGGTGCTTGCTGGGGCCGATGGCGTCGACGACGTGCGCCAGCTCCTCGAGGAACCGCGGGGTGAGCAGGTCGGCGAAGGTCCGCTCGTCCTGGCTGAGGATGAAGTCGAGCGGCCGGCCGGAGTCCTCGGCGAGGAAGACGAGGACCCCCTCGAAGCCGAGGTCGTGCCGGAGCCGACTGAGGTTGCCGACCTCGAAGGACTCAATGCGCACCAGCGCCCCGGCGTCCTGCAGACCGGCACCCGCCAGGGAAGCCATGAGGGCCGCCTCTGGGTCGTGGCCGAGTGCGTGGAACAGGCTCGAGTGCTTGATCTCCGGGATGATGCCGAGCTCCCAGCCGCGGTCGGCGCTCGCCTGCGCGCGCAGCGCCAGAATCTCGTCGAGGGTGGGGATGGTCCACTCCATAGCGCCGTCCATGGTGTGTGGCCGAAGGCTCGTCAGCGGCTCGGTGGCACGCAGCGACCTGAGCTCCTCGAGGGTGAAGTCGAAGGTGAACCACCCCTCCTCCCGGTGTCCCCCGACCTCGATCGAGCGCCGGCGATCGGCGAACTCCGGTCGCTGGGCCACCTCGGTGCAGTGCGTGAGGTTCGGCTCGTGCCGGACGATGAGCACCCCGTCCTTGCTGCAGACGAGGTCGAACTCGATGAACTCCACCCCCATCGACGCGGCCAAGGCGCAGGAGCCCAGCGTGTTCTCGGGGAGCCTGCCCGGGGCGCCGCGGTGGCCATAAACCTGTGGCCCCGGGCTCTCTGTTCGCCGACCGTCTGGATGTGTGCGTGAGGCGGGTCCGTCCCGCGGACCCGTGAGGCGCATACGGAAAAGCATAGCGCTCAGGGTCTTAGACCCCCGCAACCCACTCATGAGTCACTTTGCATGACGATGCATAGTCATGCATACTGGCCTGGTGTCCAAAGTGCTGACTTCCCTCCCCGCCGGCGAGCGCGTCGGCATCGCCTTCTCCGGTGGCCTTGACACCTCGGTGGCCGTGGCCTGGATGCGTGAGAAGGGCGCGGTCCCCTACACCTACACCGCCAACCTCGGCCAGTACGACGAGCCGGACATCGACGGGCTTCCGGCCCGCGCGATGGAGTACGGCGCCGAGGGTGCGCGGGTCGTCGACTGCCGGGCCGCCCTCGTCGAGGAGGGCCTGGTCGCGATCAGCTGCGGCGCCTTCCACATCCGCTCCGCCGGGCGCGTGTACTTCAACACCACTCCCCTCGGGCGCGCCGTCACCGGCACGCTGCTCGTGCGCGCGATGCACGAGGACGGCGTCGACATCTGGGGTGACGGCTCGACCTTCAAGGGCAACGACATCGAGCGGTTCTACCGCTACGGCCTCATCGCCAACCCGGCACTGCGGATCTACAAGCCGTGGCTCGACGTCGACTTCGTCACCGAGCTCGGCGGCCGCCATGAGATGAGCGACTGGTTGACGACGCGCAACCTCCCCTACCGGGACAGCCAGGAGAAGGCGTACTCGACCGACGCGAACATCTGGGGCGCGACGCACGAGGCCAAGACCCTCGAGCACCTCGATGTCAGCCTCGAGACGGTCGAGCCCATCATGGGCGTGAAGTTTTGGGATCCTTCGGTCGAGATCCCCACCGAGGACGTCACGATCCGTTTCGAGCGGGGCCGCCCGGTCGCGATCAACGGCCAGACCTTCGAGGACGCTGTCAACCTGGTCCACGAGGCCAACACCATCGGCGGCCGGCACGGGCTCGGCATGTCCGACCAGATCGAGAACCGGATCATCGAGGCCAAGTCGCGCGGTATCTACGAGGCCCCCGGCATGGCGCTGCTCTGGATTGCCTACGAACGGCTCCTCAACGCCATCCACAACGAGGACACCATCGCGAACTACCACTCCGAGGGACGTCGCCTCGGCCGGCTCCTCTACGAGGGCCGCTGGCTCGACCCGCAGGCGCTGATGATGCGCGAGTCGATCCAGCGCTGGATCGCCTCGGTCGTGACCGGCGAGGTGACCCTCCGACTGCGCCGCGGTGAGGACTACTCGATCGTGAACACCTCGGGACCGGCCTTCTCCTACCAGCCGGAGAAGCTGTCCATGGAGCGCACCGAGAGCGCGGCCTTCGGCCCGAGCGACCGCATCGGTCAGCTCACCATGCGCAACCTCGACATCGCCGACACCCGGGACAAGCTCGAGCTCTATGCCAAGCAGCCGCTCAACGAGGGCCAGGTCCTTGTCGAGAACGGCATCCTCCTGGGCGCCCTCCCGCCCGGCGGACGCGAGCTCATCATCGACGACGCCGAGGAGAGCGAGGAAGAGCGCGCCGTCATCGCGGTGGACGCGGAGTTCGGCCACGACTGATCGGTCACGACCGGTCGGGCACCCTCGTCCGCATCCCACTCCCAAGAGCGAGCTGCTCTGTCCCCACTACAGTGGGGGCATGGCCGTAGACCAGCCAAGCCAGCCCGAGCCCGAGGACCCGCACGTCGGTTCCGAGGACGACCCGCCCCGGGCGCTCAGCCCCGGCGATGAGCCACCCGTTGTGCCGCCGGTCCCCTACGAGCCTGGGGGCGAGGTCGATCTGCCGACCCGCACGCCGACCCTTGGCGACCGCATCAGGTCGGCGAGCGCGCCTCTTGCAGTCCTGGCCTTCTTCGTCCTCGGCTTCACGACCGGGAAGTGGTGGATCGTCTGGGTCGTCTTCCTCGTCCCCGCGGTCCTGGACGCCTGGTTCAAACCGCACAAGAAGTCCTGACCTCCCCCCAGCCCATCCTCCGCGCGCGAA
>JAAYCP010000031.1 GCA_012729695.1 Actinomycetales bacterium
CCCGTGCGGCGAGCAGGTGAGCGACCTCTACCTCGTCTCGCGCAACGACGTCGAGGAGTGCTTCTCGGCCGGTCGGACAGTCGACTACAACAACACCCTGTATGTGTCGGTCGGCTCGAAGCTGTGGAGCAACCGGAGCGCGGTGATGGCGAGCATCGTGGAGGACACCGTCGGCGTGCACGACATGACGCTCACCCCGTGCAGCCAGGAGACCTTCGACATCCTCTACCCCGAGTTCGAGGGAGCGCCGCACCCGAGCTGCTTCGGGAACCTGTGCGGGGTCCTGGGTCCGGTGGGCGTGTCACCGGACCGGATCGGCACGACGCTCAACGTCTTCATGGACGTGTGGACCGACCGCACCGGCGAGCTGCACATCGATCCGCCGCCGACGAGGCCCGGTGACATCTTCGCCATCCGGGCCGAGATGCCGCTGTTCGCGGGCATCACTGCGTGCTCGGCGGAGAAGTCGAACAACGGCACGTGCAAGCCGATCGACGTGCGGGTCGTCGGGTGAGCCAGCGGCACTGATCTGCCTGCCTTCACACGGCCGCTCCCGACGACCAACTACCCAGAACCTTGACCCCTGAACCCTTGACCAAAGGAGAGAACACCATGAGCAAGAAGATCGCCTTCCTCGTCGCCCACGAGGGGATCGAGAAGGTCGAGCTCACCGAGCCCTGGAGCGCGGTGACCAACGCCGGCCACGAGGCGGTGCTCGTCAGCCCGAGGTCCGGTGAGGTGCAGCTGTTCGAGCACCTCGACAAGGCCGACACCTGGCCGGTCGACAAGACGGTGTCCGAGGTCTCAGCTGAGGACTTCGACGCGCTCGTCCTCCCTGGCGGGGTCGCCAACCCGGACGCCCTGCGCATGGACGAGGACGCCGTGGCACTCGTGCGCGACTTCGTCGCCTCGGGCCGCCCGGTCGCCTCGATCTGTCACGCAGCCTGGACGCTCGTCGAGGCCGACGTAGTCTCCGGTCGCACGCTCACGTCGTGGCCGAGTCTGCAGACCGACATCCGCAACGCCGGCGGCGAGTGGGTCGACGAGCGGATCGTCGTCGACGGCAACCTCATGACGAGCCGCAAGCCGGACGACCTCCCGGCCTTCTGCTCGGCGCTGCTCGACGCCCTCGACCACGGAGCCGCCGCCACTGCCCCTGAGTGACGCAACCGGTGTGACGCAGCCGGTGTACCAAAACCTGCCAATAGGAACGTTCTGGTACACCCGCCCGCACCTCCCGCCCCCTCACACCCGTACCAGAACGTTCCAATAGGAACGTTCTGGTACGGGTGATCGCGGGCGGTGACGGAACGGCTCCCGCCAGCCAGGGCATACAGCCGAGTGGGACAATGAAGCCATGGGCTTCTTGATCGTGGCGGCCCTGATGGGCGTGGTCGGCTATCTCATCCGGTTCCGGCGCTGGGCCTGGTTGATCGCGGGCTACAACACGTCTTCGCCGGCCACCAAGGAGACCTACGACCTGCCTGAGCTGACCAGCGGGGTCGGCAACTTCGCATTCCTGATCGCCGGACTTCTCGTCGTCGCAGGAGTCGGCGACCTCCTCGGGCTCCCGTGGCTCATGAAGACCGCCCTGGTGCTGCTGGTGGTCTTGGCGCTCGGGTTCATCGTCTACGCCAACACCGGCAGGCGGTACCGCAAGCCTGAGTGAGGACCGCCGCCTCCGGCCTGGAACGCATGCCTGGACGTTTGTGAGACTGGGTCGATGAGCGCTGACAAGCAGACCGGCTCGCCGAAGCTCCTCTCGGGTGGCAACCCGCAGGTGCCGAAAGGCGACGGGGACGCTCCTGTCCAGACCTACATCGCCGCCATGCCAGGTTGGAAGCGCGCAGTGGGTGAGCGGCTCGACAAGCTCGTCGTCGACACCGTCCCCGACGTCGTGAAGGCGGTGAAGTGGAATCAGCCCTTCTACGGCTCTGAGAACCAAGGCGGGTTCTTCCTCTCCTTCCGCTGCTACACCGAGTATGTGCAGATCACCTTCCTCAAGGGGACGTCACTGGACCCGATGCCGCCGAAGTCCTCGAAGCACAAGGAAGTTCGCTACCTCGACATCCGCGAGGACGATGAGCTCGACGAGAAGCAGCTGGTGTCCTGGATCAAGCAGTCCGCCAGTGTGCCCGGGGAGAAGATGTGAGCCGGGCCGTGAGTCACCCCTCCAGCTCGAGGGTCTCGCGCAGGGCGATCTCCTCGTCATCGGTGAGCCCGGCCTCGCGCGGCTCGGTCCGGTTCTCCTCGTAGTCCAGCGTCCGGGCCATCGTCTCCACCAGCGGCCGGGTCTGCAGTCCGTGCGACCGTGCCCCAGACGTGTCGAGCGTGGCGAAGAAGCGCCACTCCGGGTCGTTGATCCACAGCGGCAGGCTCCTCGGACCCATCCACTGCTGGACACCCTCGCGCTCAAGGATGTCGGCGGGCACCGGACGGATCTCGGGGGCGCCATCGCCCACCACCTCACGACAGGCTTCCAGCACCTCGCCGAGGGTATGCGTCGGTCCGGTGGTGTTGAGCGTCGCGGCGACGCGGTGCTCGGCACAGGTGAGGATGAAGGACGCGAGGTCGTCGACGTCGATGAGGGACACGGGGAGAGACAGGTCCGGTGGGACGAGGATGTCCGGACCGGTCGGGTTGGCGAAGCGCCACACGTAGTAGCCACTGCGGCCCGACACATCTCCCGGCCCCCCGATGAGCCCGGGACGGACGATCGTGGAAGTGCCTGGGGCCGAGCGAATGAGGTTCTCGCACGCCACCTTCGCCGGCCCGTAATCCTCGACCCCCCTCATCTCATCCACCTCGAGAGGCTCGACGAGCTCGGAGTCCTCGTCCGGCTCGAGCCTGTCGAAGCGGGCATAGACATTCGCTGTCGAGACGAACACCCAGTGCGAGGTCGTGAGATCGCGCACCGCCCTGCGGACCTGTCCCGGCTGACGGGAGAGGTCGATGACCGCGTCCCACTCCCGGTCCGCCACCGGCTCGAGCGCGTCCTGGTGGTCGCGGTCGGCGCGGATGAGGGGGACACCGTCAGGGGGTAGAGCACTTCCCCGGGCGAGGCAGGTGAGGTCGATGCCCCGGTCCCGCGCCAGCGTCGCGATGGCCCGACCCAGGAAGCCGGTGCCACCGAGGAGCAGGAGGTTCATCGCTCACCTGCCGTGCGCATACCTCATCGTAGGTCGGTGTGTGGCCGTCCGCCCGCGATCTGAGGCCGTTGTCAGAGCCCCCTGACCCCGGAGAGGGGGCGTACCAGAACGTTCCTATTGTCACGTTCTGGTACGCCCCCCTTCGTCGGCGGGAGGGAGGTGGTCATGCGAGCTGCGGCTACGGCTCCGTGCCGCCCTCGGACTCGTGGAAGGAGGGCATGTACGAGATGCCGACAAGGAGACCCTCGGGGCTCATGAGACGGGCGGTGGTCTGACCCCAGGGCTCCTCGTGCGCGTCGATGAGGATCTCCTGGCCCTTGCCGCGCAGCTCCTCAACGGCCTCGGCCACCGCCTCGGGTGACGAGACCTCCAGCTCGATCCAGGCCTGCGGGACGGGTCGGTCCGCGGGCCACCGGTCGGTGCCGAAGGTCGCCTCGGCGGCCTGGCTGAGCGGCCGGAGCGCGAACGCCTTCACTCCGCCGAGGTCCTCGGAGTGGTGATAGCCCGGGGCCAGCTCGTGGAAGGGGATCCCGATCGTCCCGGACCAGAAGTCGAGCGTGGCTTGTGGATCCTGCCCGATCGGGCCGAATCCGGCGACGAAGGCGACGTCCATCCCGCCAGCGTAGCCAGGGATGCGTCAGGGCTGCAGGGTCAGAACCCGGATGGCGAAGGCCAGCATGGCGACGCACCACAGAGCACCGAGGACCAGTCCGGCGAGCGCGAGCCAGCGTCGCCGGTCGGGCAGCAGGGGCACTCGGGACCAGCGCAGGAGGAGCACGACGAGCGCGCCGAAGGAGAGGCCGAGGGCGATGCCGAACGACCACGGCGGCGCCCAGTCCCACGGCGCAGCGAGCCACCACATGATGAGCGAACCGACTGCAGCCAGTCCAGCGCCCACGGTCGACAAGCGACTCCGTCCCCGGGCCGCACCGACGGCGAATGCGATCGCGGTGACCAGGCCGGCGACGACCCATCCGATGGTCTCCATGTCGAAGGGCGGTGGCTCCGGGAGCACCCCTCGTGCACCGATGAGGGCGAAGCCGGGACCGGTGACGTCCCTGGCCGTGTTGGTCAGCAGGATCACGGCGGCGTCGTTCTCGGGATCGAGCGCGAGCATCGAGGACGAGCCGCCGGTCCGCCCGTTGTGCCAGACGATGTCGCGTCCATCGACCTCAGCCGTGACCCACGCGAGGCCGATCCGTTGTCCGTAGGCCATCGGCCACCGGTCCTCGAGCGCGCTCATGCCGGGAGCCGAGCCGTTGAGGAGGGCCTGGGCATACCTGGTGAGATCCGCGGCGGTGGTCGTCACGCCGAGGCCGGCAGACCCATACCCCGTCCCCACCCAGGGCGCTGCGGGCCTGCCCGACGACAGGCTCGGCTGCACGAGGTCTGCCGGCGCCGGCCGGTCCCAGGAGATCTGGGTGTCGGTCATGCCGAGCGGGCCGAGCAGCCGGTCCCCGACCAGGGCCGGCCAGTCGGGGGCGCCGGCCGCCCGGGTGACGGCCTGGCCGAGGAGGGCGATGCCGAGGTTGGAGTAGCGCCACTCGCCGCGTCCGGTCAGGTCCTGGGCTGCGGCGTCGTCGATGACGCGCTCGGGGTCCGGCTCCCTGAACGCGGAGTAGTCCGCCCCGGCCATGCCCTCGGCAATGAGCTCGAGCCAGTCGATGTGGCCGAGGTCCGGCAGGCCTGCCCGGTGGCTTGCGAGCTCCTCGAGCGTCACCTCGCCGACCGGGGTGCCGGCGAGCTCGGGGAGGTATGCGTCGAGCCGGTCGGTCAGCTGCAGCTCGCCTCGCTCGGTGGCGTCGGCGAGCAGGAGTCCGGTGAACGTCTTGGTGATCGAGCCGAGCTCGAAGCGGCTCTCCGGCGTCACGTCGCCGAAGCCGGCCCAGACCGAGTCGTTTCCGGTGATGCGCACGGCACTGACCGCCGGATAGCCAGCGCCCCCGTCGGGGAGCGCCTCGGCTATTTGCTCAGCAAACGCAGGGTCGCCCGTCGCCGGACCGAGCGGGGCCGGCCGAGGGCCGAGGACGAGCAGGAGGAGCGCGCCGGCGATGGCGCCGGTCAGCAGGATCGCGACGCAGTCGTGTTCCTCTCCGTTGACCCAGAGGTCCGCCTCCGCCAGGCAGCTCACCGGCGCGTCAGCAGTCGACGAGCTCGTCGGGCACCGTGAAGTTGAACTGCGCCATCAGTGTCTTGGTCTCGGCGTCGTCCACGAGAGTGCCCGCACCGGAGAAGGTTCCGC
>JAAYCP010000216.1 GCA_012729695.1 Actinomycetales bacterium
GACGGCTCGCTGTGCGTGATGATGACCGTCTCGACGTGCCAGCCCTGCTCGGACGCAGCCTCGACGACCGCGGTCTTGCCCTCACCGGGATTCCCCCACAGCAGCACAGGGATGCGCGCGCTCACGCAGATGCCGAGCGCCTGGAGCGCCTGCTCGTACTGGGTTCTGGTGCGGATGGTCATACCGGCTCTCCTCGGGTTGCGATGGCGTTCAGGCGGGGGTCGAGTGCTGAGGTGATGCCGTGCTGCACGGCCGTCGCGACGAGGATCGGCTCGCCGAGCATGGCGAGCATGATGCCGACGTCGGTGCGGTCGACGTCGTCCTCGACGAGCCGGCAGAGGGCCAGCGTGCGGTCGATCTGGGCCGGCTCAGGCAGCAGATGAGGTATGCGGTGGCGCACCACGAGCTCGTAGTGCTCCGCCTGCGGTCGGCACCCCACCCGGTGCCACTCGCGCTGCCACCGACTCACGAGCGTCTGGACCTCCGCGGCATCCGGCGTGCGGAAGAGCGGGGTGTCCGCAGCGTCCTGGGCCGGGGGCCGGACGCGACTCGCCCCGCCGTAGGCAGCGTCGACGAAGAACTTCCACGGCATCGACCTCGCGCGGGGCGGGGCGAGGAGCAGGAGCCGGGGAACGAGCTCGGGGTGGATGGCAGCCGACCAGAGCCGCGCATACCCCTCGCGTCCCTCGTCGACCAGGGTGAGGTCGGCCGCCGCCAGCCACGCGGTCCCGGCGGCATCGAGGAGTCGTTCGGCCTGCCACGTGCGCAGGCCGAAGCGGGCGGCGAGATGAACAGGGGTGATCTCGTGGCGGTAGGCGGCCTCGTCGGAGGCATGGTGGTACGTGCCGTGGCAGCGGCCGAGTGCGCACCACCGGGTCTCGACGAGCCGGTCGGAGGCGCGGGTCATGACGGCGAGCAGGTGGCGCAGGGCAGGCACGAGACCCGCGGCCAGGTCCAGGCACGTGCTCACCCCACCGAGAGCCACCGCCACCCGCTCGGCCTCCAGGTCGTGCGGCATGTCCAGGCTCCAGTCGGCCCGCACGGTCACCGGGTGACCGACCTCGTCCTGGGTCGGGTCCTCGGTGCCGCAAGGGATCATGATGGTCAGCTCCCCTCGTCCGGGGGCGGGGCCGAGGGTGCTCATGCCGAGTCCCGTTCGGAGACATAGCGGTCCAGGCCCTCGCTGCCGCGCACGCCGGCACGAGCGGCGGCGAGGACCCCCTGCCGGGTGCCGAGGACGGCGAACATGACCGCGACCTCGGTCCTTGTCAGTGCGACCGGCTCCCAGATCGCGTCCCGCACCAGCTGACCGACCTCGTCGAGGATCTCGTCGATGAGCTCGCTGGGGAAGCGCACCTCCATCACCCGGTGCCGCGCGAGCACCTCGAAGTCCGCGGCGGTCGGGCGGGTGTCCACGCGGGTCCACTCAGCGAGGGTGCGGGCGACCTTGTAGCGGGTCCAGCCGATCGTGCCCGCGACCTCCTCGACGAGGTCCGGATCCACCCCCGACGCGACCATCGCGAGGACGTCGTCCCGGGGCAGGCCGTAGGCGAGCCAGCGACCCCACGTCTCGGCATCGCCCATCGTGTGGTCGACCTCGAGGTTCGCCAGCCACGCCGCGACATCCGCCTGCGGCCGGTGCCGGATCACCTGCCCCACCCACTCCGGGTCGGCGCCGCCGTAGGCGAGGCCGATGAAGTAGGCGATGGGCAGCGGCTCCTCCACGACCTCGACGTGCGCGGCCATCTGGACGATCTGGTCCGGCCGGATGCCGCTGCGCCAGAGCTCGGCGATCCCGCCGACCTCCCGCACGAGGCGGGTGAGCTCGTGACTGGGCCGACGCATACCCTCCCAGGCGCCCCACACGCGCTGCGCCCCGTCGACGACCTGCCCGAGCTGCCAGCCGGGGACGTCGTGGATCGCGGTGAGGTGCGGCAGGGAGCGCAGGTGGCGCGCGGCCTTCTCGACCGTGCGGAACCGGGCGGTCGTGCAGCACCCGACGACGCGGTCCTCCAGTGCGGGCCGCCAGGCACCGCGGCCGTCGCGCACGAGCGCAGGACGTATGCGTCGGGTCAGCAGGGCGAGCGACTCACGGAAGGCGGGGATCGTCTCGTCGACGAGGGTGAGGCACGAGGTGTACCCGCCGAAGGCGGCCGCCACGCGCTCGGCCTCGAGATCGTGCGGGGTGGTGACGGTCCAGTCGGCCTCGATGGTGATCTCGTGCAGGGCGCCCTTCCTCGCCCGGGGGCTGGTGCGGCACTCGACCTCGACCGTGAGCGGACCCTCGGGGCCCGGGGTGAGGTCGATGCCCGCCGTCGCAGCGCGACCGGACTTCCCCCTCAGCCCCGGTCCCGCATCGATCATCCACGTGACGATAGGACCGGGGTCTGACAGTGCTCCAGCCCCCGCGGTGTGTCGCCGGTGTGTCGACGGCGTGTCCGTGTCAATCGGCGTGTCGAGCCGTGCGCCGGAAACCGGCCAAACAGCACCTCAGGCGATATCCCGCCTCCGGTAGCCGACGAACCCGACCGTCGTGAAGAACACCGCGACCACGGCTAGCCCGACGAGCCCCAGCCAGGCAGGATCGGTGGCGCCCACGTTGGGGACGTGCCACAGGGGCGAGATGTCGAGCACCCACTCGTCGAGGTTGAAGAGCGGACCGAGGATCGTGAGGGCGAAGGTCGCGACGACGCCCATCCACCCGATGAGCCGCTTCGACGGCTTGGCGCCGACGACCGCGAGGGCGAGACCGACGAGCACCCACACGGC
>JAAYCP010000032.1 GCA_012729695.1 Actinomycetales bacterium
GGCTGGTTGTACTGAGGCTGGTTGGCCTGGGGCTGGTTGGCCTGGGGCTGGCTGCCCTGGATCGGTGCCGCCTGCTCTGCGGGAGCGTCGGTGAGGTACGCCCCGCAGCCCCCGCAGAACTTGTCCTCGGGGGCGAGCTGGTACCCGCAGTTCGAACACACCATCAGAGCAACGCTGCCATGACTGCTATCGCGACGACAAACGCGAGAACGGCGAGGGTGAGGAGTCGACGGGTCCGTGCAGTCACTGCGCCTCCTCGAGTACCGGCTCAGTCACCCGGGACCGCACCGGCTCACTGGAGATGAGCAGGCGCGGGCGGGGCTGGGTCTCGAAGCTCACTCTCACATTCTCGCTGCGCATCAGGGAGATGGCGACGCCGATGAGGGTGATACCGATCGCAACGGGCGCGATCCCGATGGTCCAGCGCGCCCCGAACACGTCGCCGATCCAGCCGATGATGGGGGCGCCGACGGGGGTGCCGCCCATGAAGATCGCCATGTACAGCGCCATGACCCGGCCACGGAGGAGCGGGTCGACGCGGGTCTGCACCATCGCGTTGGCGGTCGTGAGAGCCGTGAGGGCGGTGAAGCCGAGGACGACGAGGAGCACCGCGAAGGTCACGTAGGACGGCGCCAGAGCAGCCGCGGTCGAGGCGACGGTGAAGCCCGAGAGCGCCAGCAGCAGTGTGCGGAGCCGGGCCGTCCCACGCCGTGCGGACATGAGCGCTCCGGTGAAGGAGCCGATCGCGACAACCGAGCCGAGGATGCCGAACTCGGTCGGCCCCTTCCCGAAGACCGTCGTAGCCATCAGGGCGGTGGTGATCTGGAAGTTCATGCCGAACGTGCCGAAGACGAAGACGAGGAGCATGACGAGCTGGATGTCCCGGCGGCGCTTGACGTAGGCGAAGCCGTCGCGGATGGCGCCACGCCCGCGGGCGAGCGGGGTCGGCAGCATCTCCCCGGGTCGCAGGGTCGAGAGGGCCGCGATGACGGCGAGGAACGAGATGGCATTGAGAAGGAACGCCAAGCCGGTGCCCCACTGGGCGATGGCGAGTCCTGCGACACCGGGCCCGATGAGTCGCCCTGCGTTGAACGAGGCGCTGTTGAGCGCAACGGCATTGGCGAGGGTGTCGATGGGGACCATCTCGGAGACGATCGTCTGCCGTGCCGGGTTGTCGATCGCCATCGCGCTGCCCAGCAGGGCGGCCATGACGAACATCATCCAGAGCCGGATGGTCCCGGTGAAGACGAGGATCGAGGTGAGCAGCATGAGCGAGCCCATGAAGCTCTGGGTGGCCAGCAGGATGCGGCGCTTCGGATAGCGGTCCGCGATCATCCCGGTGAAAGGAGCGAGGACGACGAACGGCAGGAACTGCAGGCCGACGACCAGCCCCAGCGCCTGGGAGGAGTGGTCCGTCAGCTCGGTGAGCACGAGCCAGTTCTGCGCGATCGCACCCATCCAGGTGCCGATGTTCGAGACGAAGGCGCCCGCGGCATAGATGCGGTAGTTGCGCACCTCCAGCGCGCGGAAGGTGGGGCTCACAGCCTGGCGATCCTCTCGAGCACCGGCAAAGCGGCCCGGACCAGCTCGATGTCCTCCTCACTGAGCTGATTGAGGCGGGTCGACATCCACTCCTCGCGGGCCCGGCGGGTCTCCTGGAGGACGCGCCGACCGGTGTCGCTGATGGCAAGGACGATGCGCCGACCGTCCGCGGGATCAACCGTCCGCGTCACCCAGCCCGCCTCGACGAGAGCGGCGATGGTGCGCGAGACCGTGGGAGCGCTGATCTTCTCCTTGGCCGCGATCTCCCGTGCCGACTTCGACCCGCGCTCGATGGAGATGAGGACGGCGGCCTGGTGCGGCGCGACCTCGATGACGGACTCGAACCGGTTGCGGCGGGCGATGCGCAGGCAGGCCAGACGCAGGTCTGTAGCGAGATCAGGGTCGGACTTCATGACGGGTGCTCCGCGAGAACGGGGGTGGACACAGTGCCGCGAGGGTCGGGTCTGCTGCCGGTGCCAGCGACGCTGCAGGAGGACACGAGCGCAGCAGGCATCCTCTGGAGAGGGAGCCGCCGCGCAGGTGGAACGGCTGATGAGAGACCCCGACATCATGTCAAAGATAGTTACGCAACGCAACTACTATCCCGGTACACCTCGGCCCGCTGCCGAAAAGCCGCCGTGGGTGGCTCCCCGCGAACGCAGCGCGGCGAGCCACCCACGGCGTGATGGTTATGGGCGGTGAGTCCTCAGACTCCCAGCAGCCCGCGGATCGGCTCGATCGCGAAGTAGGCGACGAAGAGCACCGAGGTGACCCACATGAGCGGGTGGATGGTCCCGCCCTTGCCGCGCACGAGTTTGATGAAGACGTAGGCAATGAAGCCGGCGCCGATACCCGCGGTGATGGAGTACGTGAACGGCATGACGACGATCGTGAGGAACGCCGGGATGGCGATCTCCGGGTCGTCCCACTTGATGTCGGTGACCTGCTGCATCATGAGGAACCCGACGAGGACCAGAGCCGGGACCGCGGCCTCGCTCGGGATGATCTTCACGAGCGGGGCGAAGACCATGGCGAGCAGGAAGAGCGCGCCGGTGACGACCGACGCCAGGCCGGTGCGCGCACCCTCTCCGACGCCGGACGCGGACTCGATGTAGGAGGTGTTCGACGAGACGGCCGCGGCACCACCGGCAGCGGCGGCGATGGAGTCGACGACCAAGATCTTCTCCGAGTTGGGCGGGGTGCCCTGCTCGTCGAGCAGGTCGGCCTCGGCGCCGATCGCGGTCATCGTGCCCATGGTGTCGAAGAAGTCCGCGAGCATGAGGGTGAAGATGAGGAGGAGGGCCGCGACCAGACCGGCGTTGCGGAACGAGCCGAGCAGGCTGAACTGACCCAGGGTCGACAGCTGCGGGATACCGAGCAACGCGTCCGGCACCTGCGGGACGTTGAGGTGCCAGCCGGTGGGGTTGGCCGGCTCGCCGCCACTCGGCCCGACCTTGGCGATCGCCTCGACGATCATGGCGATGACGGTCGTGACGAGAATGGCGATGAGGATCGCGCCCTTGGTCTTGCGCACCCACAGGCCGACGACAAGGAGCAGGCCGATGATGAAGACGAAGGTCGGCCAGCCGGCGAGGAACCCACCGATCCCGAGCTCGACAGGGACCGGGCCGACGCCCGTGCGCCGCACGAACCCGGCGTCGACGAAGCCGATGAGCGCGATGAAGAGACCGATGCCGACCGAGATGGCGACCTTGAGCTGGGTCGGGACGGCCTTGAACACCGCCTGCCGGAAGCCGGTGAGCACGAGGACGAGGATGATCAGACCCTCGAGGACGACCAGGCCCATGGCGTCGTGCCAGGTCATCTGGGAGGCGATCGAGTATGCGACGAACGCGTTGAGACCGAGACCGGCGGCCAGGGCGAGGGGATAGTTCGCGACGACACCCATGAGGATCGACATCACACCGGCGACCAGGGCGGTGCCCGCGGCGATGGCGGGCAGGTTGGAGCCGTCACCCGGCCCCCCACCGAGGAAGTCGCCGTTCATGTCGGGGGCGAACCCCAGGATGAGCGGGTTGAGCACGATGATGTACGCCATGGTGAAGAACGTGACGAGGCCACCGCGCAGCTCCCGGGCGAGCGTGGAACCACGCGCCGAGATCTCGAAATAGCTGTCCAGCCACTGGGGTCCGGCAGGTCCGCCCGTACGGGTCTTTTCGGTCGAGGTCGAAGTCATGGCGCACACAATAGGACCTCCCGGGAGGTGCTCGTGCACCGGTCCACGCGTCGATGGACTGGGGGCGGACGCGGGCGACCTAGAGTATGGGCATGCCCGAGGACCACTCCGCCACCGGCCGGAAGCACGATCCGGTGACCTTGGACGCCTCCCAGGGCCCCGCATACCCGCCCATGCCGGTGAAGACCGTCACAGTCATCAAGGTGGGAGTGGTGCTGTGGGCGATCGCGCTCATCGTCACTCTCGTGGTCCCCGCCCTGCACACCGGCGACCGGGACTGGTGGCCCTGGACCTGTGTCGCGGGCCTCGTCCTCGGTCTCGTGGGCTACCTGTACGTCCGACGCGGCCGCGGCAACGCCGCGGGTGTCGAGTAGGCCGCCGGGCTCACCCCACCGCGCCCTAGCGCGGCCACTCACTCGATCGTGAGTCGGCAGCTGCCGGCCGTCAGTCGACGAGGTCGAGACGGTTGTCGTCGATGATGGGCCGGCCGATCGGCTCCGGCGCCGGCGAGGCGACGTCCGTCTCGGAGTGCGCGCCGCAGCCGTGGGTGAGGGCGACGACTCGCCCGTCCGAGGGGGACCACTCGTTCGCGCACACCCCGAAGACGGCACGCAGCGCGCCGGGCATGGGAACGAAGTAGCCGCACGACCGGCACTCTGCGGTCGAGCGCAGGGCGATCTCGGCCCGGGGACCCCCGTCCCCTGCATACCACCGCTCAGCGGCCGCGTTGCGACCCTGCCGCGACAGCACCCGGACCCGGCCGAGCCCGAGCTCCCAGATCGCGAGCTGGTCGACGTTGTCGTCACCGGTCTGCTCGAAGCCGAACTCGAGGTTGGGATCGTCCTCGACCTTCGGCAGCACGTCCCCGGGCCCGAGGTCACCGGGCGCAAGACGATCGGCATAGGGGACCCACGGCGGGGAGAGGAGCGCGTCGGGACCGGGGACGAGATTCGTCTCGCAGACTGTCGCGACCTTGCCACGCGGGACGCGCGCGACCGTCACCGCCCAGGCCCAGCCCCGGTAGCCGGGTGAGGTGCAGAGGAAGTAGTGCGTCGCGAGGCGCTCGGCAATCATCGCCGAGCCGATGTACTGACCGATGCTGTCCGGCTCGGTGATCTCCTCCAGCGCAGCACGCGCCACGTCCTGCGCAGCGGCCAGGACCGCATCGGTCTTGACCGCGGATCGACTCGACTTCGCAGCCCGCGTGGAAGTGATGGTGGCGGAGGACACGCGCTCAGCTCTCGAGGTCGCTCGCGATGGCCCGGAGCACCTGAGCCACCTTGTTGCCGAACGCCTTGTCGGGGTAGTGCCCGCGGCGAAGTGAGTTGGAGACGTTGTCCAGCAGCTGCATGACGTCCTCGACGATGACCACCATCTCCTCGGTGGGCTTGCGGTCGCGGGCCTTGCGCGCGGCGGTCACGCTCGGGAGCGGATCGAGGAGGTGGACGGCCATCGCCTGGGCACCGCGGCGGCCCTCGATGATGGAGAACTCGATGCGCTGGCCGCTCTTGAGAGCCGTGACGCCCTCCGGAAGCGCGCTGGCGGGCACGAAGATGTCGCCGCCCTCGTCACTGCTGACGAAGCCGAACCCCTTCTCGGAATCGTAGAACTTGACCTTGCCGGTGGGCACCTTTGCACCTTTACGAAGTCGGGTGAGCGTCTCACGTTGGAATGGCCGCGCGCTCAGGGGGCGCCCGACCAGCACCCTAGTCTACGGTGCTCCACCGGGTCGGGCTCTCGGATTAGCCGCTGCAGGGCTGAACGGCCATCCGATGCACCGAGGCCCGCCTGGTGTTGGCTGTCCTGCCCCTTCCAGTCACCAGGGGAGACGCCGGCACCGGCGCCGGTCAGGCCCAGGTAGGTTCGCGGCCGTGGACCTGCTACTGCTCGGCCTGAGCCTTGGTGCCGGTGCCGGCATCAGCCCGGGTCCGCTGCTCGTCCTCGTCGTCACCGCGGCGGTTCGCGGGGGCCGGCGTGCGGGGGTACTGGCGGCGCTGGCACCGCTCGTCTCCGACGCCGTCGTCATCGTCGGCGTCCTGGTCGTCCTGCAACAGCTCCCGGACCAGGCCCTGGCCGTCCTCGCTGTCGCCGGCGGCCTGTTCCTCCTGTGGACGGCCTGGGTCACGATCCGTGAGGCGAAGGACGCCCAGCTCGAGTCGAGCACGCGGGACGAGCGTCGGCTCGGCTGGCAGGCGCTGCGATCGGCCGCCGTGCTCAACGTCCTCAGCCCGCATCCGTGGTTGTTCTGGGCGACCGTTCTCGGACCCCTCACCCTGCAGACCTGGCGCGACTCACCCGCCGGTGCGATCTGGCTCGTCCTGGGCTTCTACGTCGCGATCGTCGGCGCGAAGGCCGTTATCGCCGTCGCGGTGGCCGGGGGCCGGTCACGACTCACCGACCGCATCTACCGCCGGGTGCTCGTCGCGGCCGGCGTCCTCCTCGCACTCGTCGGGGTGGTCGTCATCGTCGAGTTCCTCCCATCTGCGCTCGGTTCCGTCCAGCTGCCCTGACCGGCCGTCCTGACGGGTCGTCCTGATCGGGGGCTCTGGCCGACTGAGCCGGCCGGCGTGGGTCACTCGGGTGGCAGGGGGAAGAACTGTCCGTAGATCTTGACCATCCTCGTGCCGGCGCCGTCATCCTCGGCGCGGGCCTGCTTCACCGCCTCGAGGTGCTCCTCGATGAGATCGGTGATGTCCAGGACGAGGGCCCTCAGCTCATCGGGACTCATCCGCGTCGTCGTCTCGGTGAAGGCCACCGCCTCCAGCCACGCCCGCTCCTCCTCGGACTGCCGCTCGACCCACTCGAGCTGGCGTCGGCGCCGCTCCTCGATCCCCTGCCGCTGGACCAGCTGCAGGGTCGTCATCGCGGACGGGTCGGCGTCGACGGTCCCGAGCCCGGCGGAGAAGCCCTTCGCCTCCCACCACCGCTCGCGGGCCGTCCCACGCCCGGTGTCCTCCCCGATGAGGCCGTGCCGCGCCAGCTGGCGCAGGTGATAGCTCGTCTGACCGGTGCTCTCGCCCATCGCCTCAGCGAGCCTCGACGCCGTCGCCGCGCCATGGTCCCTGAGGTAGGTGTACATCCGCATGCGCAGCGGGTGGGCAAACGCCTTGAGGGTCGCCGGGTCGACATCCTCCATGTGGAACGGGCGTGCGACGACCCCGCTCGCAGGGGAGGCGCTCCCGGATTCCTCCGGAACACTCTTGCGCTTCGACATGTTGCAGAGATACCTTTGCAAATCGTTCTTTGCAATACTTCTTCTGCATCCAGTCTAGGAGCACCGCATGCGAGGACAGGGCAGCCACGCCACCCGGGAGGCGACGATGGACCGACCGTCCCCGGCTACCGGGAACCGGCTGTTCCGCATCCACCTCGCCGGGGTCGCCGGAAGCAACCTCGTCGACGGTGCGGTATTCGGCGCGATGCCGCTCATCGCCGTCACCCTCACCCGCGACCCGTTCCTCGTCTCCCTCACGACGGCCGCGTTCTGGCTGCCGTGGCTCCTCGGCTCCCTCTTCGTGGGCGTCGTCGTCGACCGTGGGGATCGCGCAAGGATCCGACAACGGGCGCTCGCCGCCCGCGTGGGCATCCTCGTCGCCTCGACGGCGGTGGCCCTGACGGGCACCCTCACCATCTGGGTGCTCATCGCCCTCGTCCTGCTCCATGCAGTGACCGAGCTGTTCTCCGACCTCTCAGCCCAGGCGCTCATCCCCCAGATCGTCGAGAAGGAGCGGCTCAACCAGGCGAACAGCCGCATCCTCGGCACCGAGACCCTCATGCAGAACTTCGTGGGCCAGCCCCTCGGTGGCCTCCTCTTCACCCTCGGCACCGCCTGGGTGTTCGGCGTCCCCGCCGGGCTCCTCGTGCTCGTCGTCCTCGTCGTCGCCAGGCTCCGCCGGCCCGAGGGCTTCGTCGCCCCGCGCGAGAGTGATGCCGCTCCCGACGCGGTGGTGAGCGTGCGTTCCGACATCGCCTTCGGGCTGCGACGCCTCGTGCAGCACCCCGTCGTGCGCCCCCTGACGATCTTCTCGGGTTTCTCCAATCTCTTCAGCACCGCATACACCTCCGTCCTCGTCCTCTGGGTGGTCGGGCCGGAGTCGCGCGTCGGGCTGGAGCCGTGGCACTACCCACTCCTCATGGCCGTGCTCTCGGCCGGTGCCGTCCTCGGCTCGCTCGTGCCGAGCGGACCGATCCGGCGCCTCGGCGAGTTCCGGGTCGCCGTCGGGTCGTGGATCGTCAACTCCCTCGGGCTGCTCATCCCGGTCATGTTCCCGACCTGGTGGGCGATCACGATCGCCTGCGTGATCGTCGGGTTCTCGAACATGATCGGCAACGTCATCATGATGAGCATCCGCCAGCGTGTCGTCCCGGCCGGGCTGCTCGGCCGGATCGGCGGCTCCTCCCGGACCATCGTCTTCGGGACCATGGCGATCGGGGCTCCGCTCGGGGGGCTCATCGCCAGCCGCTTCGGCCTGGAGGCGGTCTTCTGGTCCATGCCGATCGCGACGATCCTTGTCGTGTTGTGGGTGGCCACCCAGGTCAACCAACGGGTCATCCAGCGGGCCGAGGCGGCCATGGCTGCGGCCAGCGCGAAGCCCGAGTCCAGGTAGACGGGCTCCAGGGAGAGGGGCTCCAGGGAGGCGGGCTCCAGGGAGACGGAGTCCAGGGAGACGGAATCCAGGGAAGGGAGTCCTCGCAGCCGGCGTCCATGGGCAGGTAGCGTCCACGGAATCGGCGACCCGGACCGGAGAGCCGGAGCAGCGCATACCGTTGGTGTGTGCCAGGACGACGCGGAAGCGGTATGCGGCAGGCGGCCCGTTCGTACGCCGACGACCTCCGAGGGCGCTCCGACAGCGACCTCGCCGACCTCCTCCTGCGCCGACCCGACCTGGCGCGTCCGGCGCCGGCGGACCTCACGGCCATGGCTGCGCGGGCCGGCACGATCGCGAGCACCGCGCGGGCTGTGGACGCCCTCGACCGCCGAGCTCTCTCGATCCTCGAGGCCGCCGTCCTGCTCCGACCCCCGGTCACCGTGGAGGGACTGTCGACGCTGCTGGGCAACTCGCTCACAGCCGAGGAGCTCGATGAGATCCTGGACGACCTGTGGACGCGGGCCCTGCTCTGGCGGGACGACCACGGGCTTCGCCCGGTCACGTCGGTCGTCGACGTGCTCGGCCCCTATCCGGCCGGGCTCGGACCGGGCGCGGCGGAGATCGGAGCCACCCCACTCACCCCGCAGGACCTCGAGGGAGCGCCCGACGAGGTCCATGCCGTGCTGGGTGCCCTCACCTGGGGGCCACCGGTGGCGCAACCTCCGACGGGGGATGCCGCCAGCCGGACGGCGCGCGCTGTCCAGTGGTTGCAGGCGCGAGACGCCTTGGGGAACACGGAGTCCGGCGCACTCCTCGTCCCGCGGGAGCTCGGACTGTTGCTTCGAGGCGGACGGTCGCACCGGCCGGAGGACCTCGTCGCACCGTCAGCCGCGGAGGCGCCCATCCCTGACCGGGACCACGTCAACACCGCAGCGGGCGGAGCAGCCGCGGAGCTGCTGGCCCACTGCGACGAGCTCCTCGCTCTGCTCGCGGCCGACCCTGTCCCGGTCCTCAAGGGTGGCGGGCTCGCCGTGCGCGACCTGCGCAGCCTCGCCCGCTCCCTGGACGCCGACGTGCGCCGCGCGGCCTTCCTCGTCGAGCTGCTCGTCGCCGCCGAGCTCGTCGCGGACGACGGCGAGCTCGAGCCGCACTTCGTGCCGACGAGCCACTACGACATCTGGCGGTCGTCGCCACCCTCCCAGCAGTGGGCCCGGCTCACCTGGTCGTGGTGGACGTCGGTCCGCACGCTGCACCTGCTGCCCGCCTCCGGCACGGGGGTCCTCGGTGCCGACCTGACCTGGCCGCCGATCCGGGCCCTGCGCCAGGACGCGGTCAAGGTGCTGCAGGCTTCCGACGACCACGCGCTCGACGCGTCCCAGGTCGAGGATGCGCTGCGCTTCCGACGACCCCGTCGCCTTCCCCGCGATCTCGGCGCGGTGCTCCGGACGGCCCTCGACGAGGCCGCCCTGCTCGGCGTCACGGGCATGGGCGCTCTGTCAGACGCCGGACGAGTTCTCTTGCAGGCCAACGGGATCGACGATCTGGCCGACGCCATCCACCCGCACCTGCCCGAGCCTGTCGAGCACGTGATCCTCCAGGGCGACCTCACCGCGATCGCGCCGGGACCCCTCACCGGTCAGCTCGCCGACATCATGCGACTGACGTCCGACGTCGAGTCCCGCGGCGGCGCCACCGTGTACCGCTTCTCCCCGGCGTCCGTCGCCCGGGCACTCGACCGCGGCTGGACCGCCGACGAGCTCGTCGAGACCCTCGCTGCCTCGAGCCTGACACCCCTCCCCCAGGCGCTGGAGTACCTCGTCCGCGACGAGGCCCGCCGTCACGGCCAGGTCCGGATCGGGGGAGCCTCGACGTACATCCGCACCGACGACCCCGCCCGCGTCGCCGAGCTGATGTCCCGGCCCGAGCTGGCCCTGCTGCGGCTGAGCCAGATCTCCTCCAGCGTCCTCGTCTCGCCCGCCGAGCCGTCCGTCGTCCACGAGGTGCTGCGCGAGGCGGGCATCGGTGCGGTCGCGGAGACGGCCACCGGGGAGACGGTGCACCGGCGACGGGGAGAGAGGCGGACGGTGAGCCGACCGGGTCGGCGCGTGACGCATACCCTCCTGACGCCGGAGGCGACCGAGGAGATCGTCCACCAGCTGCGCGCCGGCGAGGAGGCCGCCGCGAGTCGCCCGACCGGGCGGCCCGCTCTGGCGCACACGGACCCGACCACGGCGCTGGCGATCCTGCGTGAGGCGGCCGCCGACCAGACGCCGGTGTGGATCGGCTATGCGAGCAGCTCGGGTCAGATCGAGCGCCTGCTCTTCCACCCCGAGAACGCCGAGGGAGGTCGGGTCACCGGCATGGTCAGCGGCACCCGCAGGGTGCTCTCGATCCACCGGATCACCGGCGCCGCCCCTGCCTGAGCTGGCGTCGGCCTGTCACTCCGGGGGGAAGGGCGACTTCGCACGGCCAAGGAAGGCCTGCGAAGTCCGCCCATCTCTCCGGGGGAGCGACAGTGGCAGAGCGGTCGGGACGCACAGGTCAGGAGGCGCCGCTGAGGGCACGCACCACGCGAGACGGGGACGGCCGGCCGAGCTGCTCGGCCATCCACGTGCTCGTCGAGACGAGGGCGTCGAGGTCGACCCCGGTCTCGATGCCGAGGCCCTGCAGCGCCCAGACGAGGTCCTCGGTCGCGAGGTTGCCGGTCGCGCTCTTGGCATAGGGGCACCCGCCCAGGCCGCCGGTCGAGGCGTCGACGACGGTGACGCCGTTGCGCAGTGCCTCGAGGGTGTTCGCGAGCGCCTGGCCGTAGGTGTCGTGGAAGTGCACGCCGACCCGGTCCGGTCGCACGCCCGCGGCGTCCAGCGCCTCGATGAGGGCGGCGACGTGCCCGGCGGTCCCGACGCCGATGGTGTCGCCGATGGAGAGCGCGTCGGCGCCGAGCTCCATGAGTCGCGAGGAGACCTGCACGACCTGCTCGATCGGGACCGCCCCCTCCCACGGGTCGCCGAAGCACATCGAGATGTAGGCACGCACCCACATCCCGGCGTCCTTGGCCCGCGCGACGACCGGCGCGAACATCTCGAACGACTCCTCGACCGAGCGCCCGAGGTTGCGCTGGGCGAAGGTCTCCGTCGCGCTGCCGAAGATCGCGATCGAGGTCACCCCCGACTCGATCGCCCGGTCCAGTCCACGCTCGTTGGGCACGAGCACAGGCCGGGAATGCGCGCGAGCGCTCTCCCCCAGGCTCGCCAGGACCTCACTCGCGTCAGCGAGCTGGGGCACCCACTTCGGGTGCACGAACGAGGTCGTCTCGATCCACTCGAGCCCTGCCTTCGCGAGCCGCTCGATGAACTCGGCCTTCACTGCCGCGGACACCAGGGACTTCTCGTTCTGCAGGCCGTCACGCGGACCCACCTCGTAGATGGTGACCCGCTCCGGAAGTCCAGGCCTCGGCACGGTCATAGGAAGGCTCGTGGTCATGACCCCATTGTCGGCTACGCTCGATCCTTGCGCAGGAGGCGGCCGCATGGCGGTTCCTCGATCGCGCGACGACGAACAGCGTCCTGTGCAGCGGAGCCCCCGGCCGAGCCGGACACAGAGCAGCAGGACCGGAGCAGGAGGAGGACCCGTTGAGCGAGACCAACCGCGAGGACGACCGGCCCGGCGAGGGCTCGTTCAGCGACCCGACGTCCGGATCGAGCGACTGGCAGGCGCCTGCAGAGAGCGAGCGCCCTGATCTCACCCAGCCCGTGGTCCCGGACGCCACCCAGACCCTGCCGGGCGACTCGGGCGCTGCGCAGGACGAGCCTGGCGCGGCCGCCTCCCCCGTCTCGGCGCCCTCAGCCCCGTCCGCCGCGTCCCCGTCGCAGGCATCCCCAGCCCCGCCTCCGCCTCCGCCTCCGCCCTACCCGGCGCCCGGCCTCGGTGGCGACACGGGGAGCGGCTACCCGGCGCCCGGGCAGCAGCAGCCGTACGGGAGCGCCGCATACCCTCCGCCTCCCGGCGCACCGACGGGCGCCCCCACAGCCCCGGCGGGTGACACCTCCGGCTTCCCCGGCGCGAGTGGCGCGCCCGTGCCGCCCCCGCCGGCCCCCGGCCCCTACGGCGAGGGGACGTCCTACGGCACCCCCGCATACGGCGCGAGCCCCTACGGCGACCCGAACGCGCCCTACGGCACACCGCCGCCGGCCTACTACCAGCAGGCGCCGTCGCAGACCAACAACTCGGCGCTCGTCCTCACGATCCTCAGCGCCGTCGGCATGTTCGCCTGCTGCGGCGTCACCATCGTCTCCCTCATCCTCGGCATCCTGGGCCTCGCCAAGCAGGCGAGCGACCCGGAGCAGTCGAGGAAGCTGACCAAGTGGGGCTGGATCGCCTTCGCCGCCGGGTTCGTCCTCGGGATCCTCGCCTTCGTCGCCTGGGTCGCGGGCATGATCGCGTGGGCGCCGGAGACCTACATCGAGCCGGACTTCTAGGACCTGCGTGCCTGACGGACCCCTGATCGTCCAGAGCGACAAGACCCTCCTTCTCGAGCTCGACCATCCCCGCTCCGACGAGGCGAGGCAGGCGATCGCGCCCTTCGCCGAGCTCGAGCGCGCTCCGGAGCATGTGCACACCTATCGCGTGACGCCCCTCGGGCTGTGGAACGCCCGCGCCGCCGGGCACGATGCCGAGGCGGTCGTCGATACGCTCCTGACGTTCAGCCGGTATGCGGTGCCCCAGTCGCTCCTCATCGACATCGCCGAGACGATGGCCCGGTACGGCCGGCTCACCCTGGCGGCCGGGGTCACCGGACCCGACGGGACCGAGCACCCGCTCGTCCTGCACTCGACCGACCGCGCGGTGCTCGAGGAGGTGCTCCGGCACACGAAGATCAAGCCGCTGCTCGGTGCGCGCGTCGATGACCTCACCATCGCGGTCCACCCGAGCGAGCGAGGCCACCTCAAGCAGGAGCTGCTCAAGGTGGGCTGGCCGGCCGAGGATCTCGCCGGCTACGTCGACGGCGAGGCCCACCCCATCTCGCTGGTCACCGGCGGGTGGCAGCTGCGGCCCTACCAGCGGCACGCCGTCGAGGGCTTCTGGCACGGCGGCTCCGGGGTGGTCGTCCTGCCGTGTGGCGCAGGGAAGACCCTCGTGGGTGCCGCCGCGATGGCCGAGGCGCAGGCGACGACCCTCATCCTCGTCACGAACACGGTCGCCGCGCGCCAGTGGCGCGACGAGCTCCTCGCCCGCACCTCCCTCACGGAGGACGAGATCGGCGAGTACTCCGGCCAGCGCAAGGAGATCCGCCCGGTCACCATCGCGACCTACCAGGTGCTCACGACGAAGCGGAAGGGTGTCTACACGCACCTCGACCTGCTCGACGCGCGCGACTGGGGCCTCATCGTCTACGACGAGGTCCACCTCCTCCCCGCACCGGTCTTCCGGATGACGGCGGACCTGCAGGCACGCCGCCGGCTCGGCCTCACCGCCACCCTGGTGCGCGAGGACGGCCGGGAGGGCGAGGTCTTCTCGCTCATCGGCCCGAAGCGCTTCGACGCACCGTGGAAGGACATCGAGGCCCAGGGCTACATCGCTCCCGCGGACTGCGCCGAGGTGCGGGTCACCCTCCCCGACCCCGAGCGCATGGCGTATGCGGTGGCCGAGTTCGCCGACCGCTACCGCCTGGCGAGCAGCAGCCCGAGCAAGCTCCCCGTGGTGCGCGCGCTCGTGGACCGCCACGAGGGCGAGCCGACGCTCGTGATCGGGCAGTACCTCGATCAGCTGCACGAGCTCGCCGAGGACCTCGGCGCCGACCTCATCACCGGTGAGACGCCCGTGGCGCAGCGACAGAAGCTGTTCAAGGCGTTCCGGGAGGGCGAGATCACCCGCCTCATCGTGTCCAAGGTCGCGAACTTCTCGGTCGACCTCCCCGAGGCGAGCGTCGCGATCCAGGTCTCCGGCACCTTCGGCTCGCGCCAGGAGGAGGCCCAGCGCCTCGGCCGCGTGCTCCGTCCCAAGGCCGACGGTCGCACCGCGCACTTCTACACGGTCGTCGCCCGGGACACCCAGGACGCCGAGTACGCCGCCGTGCGCCAGCGCTTCCTCGCCGAGCAGGGCTACGCCTACCGGATCCTCGACGCCGAGGACGTCGTCGGGAGCTCCTGACCCCCGGCTGGAGCTCGGGCGTCCTGATTCAGCGAACATTCAGCAGATTCCCAGGTATGCGCGGGAGACTGGCCGAATGAGCACCCCGACCAACGGGACCGCTGAGCCCGAGGCCCGGCTGCTCGTCGTCGAGGACGAGCCCAACATCCGTGAGCTGCTCGCGACGAGCCTGCGCTTCGCCGGGTTCGAGGTGGAGGTGGCCTCCACCGGGGCCGAGGCGATCGCAGCGGCCCGGCGCAACCACCCCGACCTGTGCGTCCTGGACGTCATGCTCCCCGACATGGACGGCTTCACCGTCACGAGGCGACTGCGCGAGTCGGGCCGCCCGCTGCCGATCGTCTTCGTCACCGCCCGCGACTCCGTCGAGGACAAGGTCAAGGGCCTCACCGTCGGCGGGGACGACTACGTCACCAAGCCGTTCAGCCTGGAGGAGGTCGTGGCCCGCATCCGGGCCGTGCTGCGCCGTACGCGACCGATGGAGGACGAGGGCAACAGCACGCTCACCTTCGCCGACCTCGTGCTCGACGAGGACTCCCATGAGGTCCGTCGGGCCGGGAAGACCATCGAGGTCTCCCCCACCGAGTTCAAGCTCCTGCGCTACCTCATGCTCAACCCCAACCGGGTGCTGTCCAAGGCGCAGATCCTCGACCACGTCTGGGACTACGACTTCCGCGGCGAGGCCGGGATCGTCGAGTCCTACATCTCCTACCTGCGCCGCAAGATCGACGTCGACGGCGCGGCGCCGCTCATCCACACCAAGCGCGGTGTCGGCTACGTGCTCCGGCTGCCGCCCTCGTGAGCGGGACGACCGACGTGTCCACCGGAGCGCCCACCGGCGGCGTACCCATCGGAGCGCCGTCCGCTCCGACTCCCGCTCCGCCTGCCGGGGCGTCCGGCGGGCCCCCGGGTGAGCCGGCCGTCGGACGGCGTCCCGGTCTCCGGCAGCGGCTGTACCAGGGTCTGCAGTCAATGCCGTTGCAAGTCCGTCTCATCGCGATCCTGCTCGTGCTGCTCCTCCTCACGGTGAGCCTCACGACCGCCGCGACCGCCGTCCTCCTCAAGCGCGACCTCACCGCCCGCATCGACGCCGAGCTGCAGGCCGCCTCCCGGCCGATCGTCTCGCAGGCCCTCCAGGACATGCGCGCCACCGGATCGATGCGCATCCCCACCGGCTACTCCCTCATCATCATGACGCCGGACGGCGACCCCATCCTCACCATCGACTCCACCGTCGTGAACGGGCACCCCGACGTCGCGCCGATCACCATCGACGACCCCAACGTGCGCAGCGGCCGACCGTTCACGGTGAACAGCGGCCCCGGACAACCGGATTGGCGTATGGTCGCCGGCCTCCTCGCCGACGGCCAGGCGACCTTCGCCCTTGGGATGCCGCTCACGAGCGTCTCCCAGACCGTGCAGCGCATGGTCGCCGTGGCGAGCCTGTTCGGTCTCGCCGCCATCCTCACGGCGGCGGCGACCGGCTTCTATGCGGTGCGCCGGGCCTTCCGCCCGCTCCGGGAGATCGAGGACACCGCCGAGGCGATTGCGGGAGGAGATCTCGCCCGACGCATACCCCCTCACGCGGCCGATGACGAGGTCGCCTCGCTCTCGAGGTCGCTCAACGCGATGCTCGCGCAGATCGAGGCCTCCTTCGCCGCCCGGGAGAAGAGCGAGGACCGGATGCGGCAGTTCGTCGCGGACGCCTCGCACGAGCTGCGCACCCCCCTGGCGACGGTGCGGGGCTACGCAGAGCTCTACCGGCAGGGCGCCATCCCCACCACGGAGGCGCTCGACGCCGCGATGGGGCGCATCGAGTCGGAGGCGTCCCGGATGAGTCGGCTCGTCGAGGACCTGCTCACCCTCGCCCGGCTGGACGAGACCCCTGTCCTCACCGTGGGCCCCATCGACCTCACGGTGCTCGCGGGTGACGCCGTCGCCGACGCGCAGGTGCGCGAGCCTTCTCGACGCATCACCCTGCACGGCCTGGACGGGCCCATCACTCCCGTGCACGCCCTCGGCGACGAGGGCGCGATGCGGCAGGTGCTGGCCAACCTCATCGCGAACGCGGTCCACCACACCCCCGAGGGGACGCCGATCGACCTCGCGGTGGGCTACCGCGACGACATGGCGGTCCTCGAGGTCCGCGACCACGGCCCCGGGATCCCGCGCGCCGAGGCCGAGAAGGTGTTCCAGCGCTTCTACCGGGCGGACCCCTCCCGTGGACGCACCGGTGAGAGCGGGAACGGCCTCGGTCTCGCCATCGTGTCGGCCCTGGCCACCCACCAGCGCGGCCGGGTGGGCGTCGCGCAGACCCCTGGCGGTGGCGCGACGTTCGTCGTCCAGATCCCGCGTGCGCCGGTGTCCCCCGGCCACCCGGACGACACCGCGGACGACCCGGACGACGCCGACACGCAATCTGAGTAGCCGCGCTCAGTGACCGCCCTGCCCCGGTGCGGCACATTTGACTCCATGAGCACCGCCACACCGAGCGCCACCGTGCCGTCCGGTACCCCCGACGCCCTCACCCAGGTCCGCGACCTCGAGGCCCGCTTCGCCACCGCCATGCAGGAGCTGTATGCGGTGGGCAACGGCCTCGCCCACGTCCGGTTCACCCTCGAGAAGGACGTGCGCCGGACCGCGCCGGTCCCAGTGGGCGCCCGGCCGTCGGGCGTCCAGGCCGGCGCCGTCGGCGCACCGGCGCCGGACCTTGCCCAACCGGGCACGGCACCCATTCCGGTGGGCGCGTCGCCTGCGCCGGGGCCGGTGCCCGGGTCAGCATCACCCGCAGGAGCCGCAGCGGCCGCCCCAGCCGCCCCGCCGCCGACCGCCGCCGTTCCACCCACGATGCCTCCGCCCGGCGCCACCCCGGCAGGACCCACCCCGGCCGGTCCGGCCCTCCCCTCGGCACCCGCCGTCACGGGACCACGCTGGTGGGAGCGACCGGGCGCCGTGGCCAAGGTCCTCGGCGCAGTCGGTGCTGTCGTCACCCTCGTCGGCGTCGCCCTCCTGCTCGCCATCGCGATCCGCGCCGGCATCTTCGGTCCGCTGCCTCGGGTCGTCTCCGGGGCTCTGCTCGCCGCCGTTCTGCTCGGAGCCGCAGTGGCGGTCCGGCGTCGCTCGCCCAACACGGTCGGAGCCGAGGCGCTGGCTGCGACCGGTCTGGCCGCCGCCTACCTCGACGTCCTGGCGGCGAGCGCGCTCTACGACTTCATCCCAGGGGCCGCAGGCCTCGTCCTTGCGGCGCTCCTCGCGGTCGGCACCTTCCTCCTCGCACGTGCCTGGAACAGCCAGCTCCTCGCGGTGCTCGCCGCAGCGCCGCCCGCCCTGCTCGCACCGGCGATCACCGGGCTCGACTCACTGGCCACGATGTCGTTCGTCGCACTCCTTCTCGTCGGCTCCGGGTTCGCCCACATCGGACGTGCCTGGCCGCACCTCTACCTCGCGCGGGTCATCCCGTCCGGCATCGTCCTGCTCCTCGGCGTGATGGCCATGGACGCTACCGCCCCGGTGCTGACGGTCGTCACGGCGACGGCACTCGGCATGCTGGCCGCGGGGACCGTGGAGACCGACCGCCGGCTCTACCAGCACGCCGTGGTCGCCGCCGTCGGCGGGGCGCTGCCGATGCTGCTCGGGGTCTCCATGCTGGACTCCTCACACCGGCTGCCGGTGGGCGGCGCGCTGGCAGCGCTCTTCCTCGTCGTCGCGGCTTTCCTGGGCGCCCGCCCGGTCGTCCAGCACGTCGTGGATGCGGAGCCACCGACCCGGCCGACGACCTGGCTCGCAGGTCTGCTGAGCGGGACCGCGCTCCTGGTCATCGCCTCGACCGGGCTCCCCAGCCCCAACCATGCCGGTGTGCTGCTCGCGGTCGCAGCCGCCGCATACCTCCTCGTCGGTGTGTGGCGGCGCAGTGCCGCAACCGCCGTGATGGGTGTGCTGGTCGGCGGCCTCTCGGCCCTGTTCTTCCTGCCCGACGCCGCAGCCACGGTCTCGGCGGGCACGATGGCCCGCTACACGGGCCCGATGAACCTGCTGCACGGGGTGACCCTCACGGCGCTCGCGGTCCTGGCGCTCGTGCTCGCCCGCAGCATCAGTGACGCAGCCCGCCGCCGCACGGCCACCCGGGCCGCGGGGCTCGTCGGCTTCGTCGCCGGATCCGCCGTCGTCATCTCCCTCGGCACCTGGATCGGTGCCAGGAACGACGAGACCCGACTCGGCTTCTTCGGCGGTCACGCGACAGCGACGGCCATGTGGACCGTGCTGGCAGCGGTCCTCGTGACCGTGGTCGCCCGTCGGGCGCACCAGCGCACGCCGTATGTGCGGCTCGGCCTCGCGCTCATCGCCGCCGCCGTCGCCAAGCTGTTCCTCTTCGACCTCTCGGCGCTCAGCGGGCTGTTCCGCGTCGTGGCCTTCGTCATCACCGGCCTCATCGTGCTCGCCGTCGGCGTCGCGTACGCGAAGGTGGACGACCTCGACCCGCCGACCGAGCGCGAGGCTGTCGAGCCGGAACCGGAGGGGTCCGGCCCCCGGGAGCACCTCGACGCTGAGGGATAGGTGAGGCGACCGCGGGCCTGACGGCACGGGGCCGGGTCGCGAGGCGCTCTAGACTGGCGCGGGCGACTCGAAGGGAGCACGATGCACCACGCCAGGCCGGGGCCTCGATGAGCACCCCACCGCAAGCGCCGGCAGCCGACAACATCGGCCGCAACAGCGCCATCATGGCCATCGGCACGATGGGCTCCCGCGTGCTGGGCTTCGTCCGGGCGGCCCTGCTCACCGGCGTTTTCGCCGCCTCGCTCGTCGGCGACTCGTTCACCATCGGCAACTCGCTGCCCATCCAGATCTACGTGATGATCAACGGCGGCCTGCTCTCCGCCGTCCTCATCCCCCAGCTCACGAAGGCGATGGGCCGCTCCGACGGGGGCAAGGACTTCACCGACCGACTCATCACCCTCTCGCTGCTCGTCCTCGGCGCCGTGACCCTCGTGTGCACGCTCGCCGCACCGTGGATCGTCAATGCGCTCAGCTCGAACAAGAACGAGGACTTCCTCGCGCTGACGACGATCTTCGCCTACATCTGCATGCCGCAGATCTTCTTCTACGGGCTGTACTCCGTGCTGGGCCAGGTGCTCAACGTCTACGGCAAGTTCGCGGCGTATGCGTGGGCCCCGGCCTGGGCGAACATCGTCAACATCGCCGGTCTGGTCTACTTCATCGCCCGCTGGGGCCAGCAGACCGAGATCGACGCGTGGACCTCGGACATGATCTGGGTCCTCGCCGGCTCGACCACGCTCGGCATCGTGGTCCAGGGGGCCGGGCTGCTGATCCCGTTGCGCCGCATCGGGTTCCACTACCGGCCGCGCTTCGGCTGGCGCGGCTACGGCTTCCGCGAGGTGTCCCGGATGGCGCTGTGGACGATGGCCGCCCTCTTCATCACCCAGCTCGTCTCGCTCGTCACGGTCCGGGCCATGACGGTGGGTGCGGCGAAGATGGACAACGTCGCGGGGAACACCGCGCAGCAGTACGCGTACAGCCTGTACATCCTCCCCCACTCCCTCATCACCGTCTCGGTCGTCACCGCCCTCTTCCCGGCCATGTCACGGGCGGTGGACCGGGCGGACCTGGGCGGGCTGCGCGACCTCGTCGTCCAGGGCCTGAAGTCCCCGACGGTGCTCGTCATCCCGGCGACCGTCGCCCTGATCGCCCTGGGTCGTCCGATGTCCGCGACGCTCTATCCCGGTCTCCGCTACGACCCGGCCCGCGGCATCGACGAGGCCGGCGACGTCGCCCTCATCCTCGCTCTGATGGCCATCGGCATCCTCCCGCTCGGGATCACGGCCCTCAAGCAGCGCTACTGCTTCGCCCGCGGGGACGGCTGGTTCAACCTCTGGACCGTCATCGTCATGGCGGCCGGGAACCTGCTCACCGCATACATCGCGGCGTTCCACACCCCGCCGCAGTACGTCGTCGCCGTCGTCGGCCTGGGTGCCTCGGTGTCCGCGATCCTCGCCGCCGCCGCGTTCCTCATCGTCGCGCGACAACAGCTGCAGGGCCTCGGAGGCGGTTCTGTCCTGTCGCTGTGGACCCGGCTCACCGTGGCCTCCGGCCTCGGCGGTCTCCTCGGCTGGTGGGTGGCCGGCCGGATCGCCGGTCCCGACAGCCCCTGGTTCGACCAGGCGCTCGCCCTGGCAGTGGGAGGTGTCCTCCTCACGGTGGTGTTCGTCGTGCTCTCCCGTGTCCTGCGGATCGAGGAGGTCAGCAGCATCCAGGACCGCGTCCTCGGCAAGGTGCTGCGGCGCGGCTGACCACACCTGCTCCAGGCGTGACCGGGAGGCGGTCAGCCCGAGGAGCACCTGCAGCGGGGGGTGGAGGGGGTT
The DNA here is from genome assembly GCA_012729695.1 of Actinomycetales bacterium. GTDB lineage: Bacteria > Actinomycetota > Actinomycetes > Actinomycetales > Dermatophilaceae > F2B08. Next base: position 20,853 of record JAAYCP010000032.1, read on the forward strand.
TTCAGTCCCAGACGCGCACGTGCCGCCCGGCCCGCTCGATCGTCGCGACCGCGAGCGTCTCCAACGAGTCGACGACCTCCCACCGCTCCGAGAGGTCCTCGACCTCGGCATAGACGATGGAGAGCTCCGTGCACCCGAAGAGGACGGCGTCGCAGCCCTCGGCGAGGGCCCGGTCCACGAGGCGTGTCAGCAGCTCGACATCGACCGGTCGTCCGCCCTTGACCTGGTCGTAGATGATCGTCGTGATGTCCGCCTGCATGTCGCCCGGCGGGATCCACGCCCGCGCACCGCGCTCACGCACGGCCTTCTCGTAGGTCTGGGCCGCGATCGTCCCTTCCGTCGCGAAGACGCCGATCGTGTGCGGACCGGGGTCGTCCGCCCGGGATGCCGCGGTCTCCACAGCCTGGCCGGCGGAGAGTCCCACGATGGAGAGCACGTCGACGGACAGTCCCTCCGCGATCTCGTCGATGAACGCGTGGGCCGAGTTGCACGGGAGGACGACGAAGTCCACGCCCATCTGCTCGAGCAGCTGGGCGTCCCGGGCCAGGACCGGGCCGGGACTGGGGGCACCGTGCAGGATCGCCTGGGTGCGGTCCGGGACCGAGCTGTGCTGCAGGACGACGGCATCGACGTGGTCCTGGTCCTTGTCCGCCTCGGTCAGACGGACCAGGAGGTCGAGGAAGGTCACCGTCGCCGCCGGGCCCAGACCTCCGAGGACGCCGACGACCGGCTTCGTCCAGTGCTCCATCGTCCTGTTCCCTCCGCTCAGCCGAGGTCCTGCGCTGCGGCCTCGGGGTCGTAGTAGGTGCGGAACTTCCGGTCGTAGCTCACGCCGCCGGCGAGCACCTTGGCCCACCGGATGGGGTTGCGCTCTGCACGGTAGTGCATCGGGTTGCGCAGTCCGCCACCCTTGATGACGCCGCGCACCTCCTCCCAGAGCTCCGGGTGCGGCCGCAGGGCCCACTTGAGCGTCCGGTTGGGGACGACGGAGTACACCGTGCGGTCGGTGGACTCGACCCGGTCGTCCCCGTCCGGCAGCGCGTCGTGGAGCCACTCGTCGACGTAGTACGTGACCGGGTTGATGCCCGCACCGGTGACGTAGTAGTTGGACCGACCGAGTCTCGGGTTGAGCTCGAAGAACTTCGTCCGGCCGTCGCGCGGGTCGTACTTGAGGTCGAAGTTCGCGTAGCCGACCCACTTCAGCTGGGCGAGCAGGCGCGCGGCCTGGTCGACGATCTCGGAGTCCTGGTCGGTGAGGATGGCCGCAGGCACCCCGAGCAGGCCCGGTGAGTGCTCCTCGATGAGCGTCCTGCCGTACGAGGCGAATCGGACGCGCGACTGCTTGTCGCAGTAGCAGGTGAGGATCCGCATACCGGTGTCGTCACCCGGGATCCGGTCCTGCAGGATGAGCTTGTCCCGGTAGCCGGAGGCGTGGATCCGGTCGAGCAGGTCGGTGAGCTCGCGGGGTGAGGCGACCGTGTGCACCTTCGACTTCCCGGCGAAGTCCACCGCGGCCCAGGCCCCGGGCGTCGTGGGCTTGACGATCGCGGGGAACGGCGAGACGTCGGCGACGTCCGCATACCCGGGCGTGGCCAGGTCGACGATGTGGGTGTCCGGCTGGCTGACCCCGGCCGCGTCGGCCACCTCGGCGAAGGTGTGCTTGCGGGTCGCCAGCTCGCGCGGGCCGGCCGACACATACGGAACGACGAAGTCGTCGCTGATCCGGTCACCGAGCGAGGCGACGGTGTCGACGAGCGAGTCCGACGTCGCCAGAAGGATCTTCGGCACGCCGATCCCGGAGACGGCCGGCGACCGGAGGGTCGCGGCGAGGGTGTCGGCGTCCACGGGCTTGGCGCAGTGCACGACCTCGAGGATGGCGGAGCGGTCGGTCACCCAGGTCTGGGCGCCGGCGACGATGACCGACCGCACGCCGTAGGCCTCGTGGAAGGCGCGCGCGATCGAGTAGGCGCCCACGTGGCCACCGACGATGACGGGTAGGAAGGGCTGGTCGTCGAAGGTCCGGTAGTCCCGGGTCCCGCGGGAGGTGTCAGGGTATGCGGTAGTCACCAGGTCGGTCCGTTCAGCGCCGCTTGTAGAGGGACACGGCGAGCTCGATGGCCCGCCCGGTGAGCGGACGGAGCCGCTTGCTGAACTCGCCGACGTACTCGACGCGCTCCGGCTCCCACTGCCGCTTGAACTCCTCGAGCCCCTCGGAGGCATCGATCCCACCGAAGTCGAAGGTCTTGACCCCCCGCTCGGCGGCCTTCTGCATGAGGGTCCACACCATGAGGTAGTTGGGCCGCAGGTTGCGGTACTCGTCGGAGGAGGCGGCGTAGAGGTAGCTGCCGCGCGTGCCGTTGATGGCGAAGATCGAGCCCGCGACATACGGGCCGTCGGGGTCGGTCTCCTGCAGGGCGGTGAACTCCGCAATGACGCCCTCGGCGTTGGAGATGCTCTTCTCGAGGGTCTCGACCTGCCGCGCCTGCTTCTCGGCCGCAGAGGTGTCGCCGATCTTCTTCGCGCGCAGCTTCTCCAGCTGCTTCGTCGACTCGGCACGCAGCTTCTCGGCGGCCTCGATCGCCAGGCCCGGGTCGAGGCGCACGAGGGAGACGATGATCTCGTCGGTCGGGCTGAGCACGTCGTAGAGCGTCGTGAAGTACTCCATGCTCCGGACGCCGAAGCCGTCACGCTCGCCGGTGACCTTCATCAGCTCGTAGAACGCGGGGATCTTGTCCTTGCCGACGGACTCGTAGACCAGACCCGACTTGCTGGCCTTGCGGATGCTCCAGCGGGTGCCCTGCGAGAGACGCTTGTGCAGCGCATCGAGGTCGGAGATGTCGGTGATCATCCGCAGCGCCGGCTGGGCGAGGGTCTTCGCCGGGTCGTCACCGGGGTCGGTGCGGGTGAAGCCGCGGCTCTCGAGGGCCTGACGGGCGTGGGGGTCGCTGATCCTGACGGCCGGGTCGAGGCGGAGCAGCACCCCGCGGTTCTCCTTGGCGACCCGGCTCGCCTCGGCGACCAGGGCGTCGACCGCCTCGGCGTCGGCCCAGTCGACGACGAAGCCACGCGGCACATACGCCAGCGCCATGGGGAGCACCGGGGTGCGGCGGAAGAGGATGAGGGCGACGCCGCGGATGTCCTCGCCGGAGCCGACTGCGACGGTCTTCCAGGTCCAGCCCGTGTGCTCCTTCTCCCGGCCCCAGGCGGTGGTCTGCATGAGGTGGCCGTTCGGGTGTGCTCGGACGAACTCGTCGTGCTCCTCGCTGCTCAGGGACAGCACGGAGAGGGACATGGGGCTCCTTGGTGGCGAGGGGACGAGGCGAGCGGACGGGCGGGCAGACTGACGAATCGAGGGGCCAGTCGAGCCGACGGGCATCCGATCAATTGTATCGGCGCGCCAATGAGAGGACTTCGGCCGCGAGCGGCCACCAGAAGCTTCCGGAGCAGCGCGCCTCGAGCTCCGCGTCGTCGACCCACTGCGGCGGGCGGCTGTCCACCGTCTCGGGCCGCACGGTGGGACGCGCCTCCTGGAGGCGGGTCACGTAGAGCTGCAGGACGTCCCTGCCGGGCACCCACAGGCCCGCTCCGGTATGCGCGTGGTGCCGGAAGCGCTCATAGCCCACCGGTTGGAGCCTGGCCGGGTCGAGCTCGAGTCCGGCCTCCTCCCAGGTCTCGCGGACCGCTGTGAGCACTGGGGCCTCCTCGCCCTCCCGCCAGCCGCCGGGTGAGCTCCACTCGTTGCGTCTCTCGCTCCAGGTGAGGAGATGCTCGCCCGTGCCGTCCTGGACGAGCACCATGGCGGCGAAGACCCGCTCGTGGGCCATCTCCCTCGGCGAGGTGATGAGGTCGACATCGGCGCTCGTCCCGTCCGGGAAGGTGACCGCCTCGATGCGCTGAACTCCCTTGTCGCCCTTGCGCTTCGACATCCGCAGTCCGCTGTCGCGGAGCCGGCGGAGCAGGTCGCGGCCGCTGGTCTCCTGGGCACCGGCGGCGACGACATTGGCGTACCACTCGGCCGGCACGTCGTAGTGGTCCCCCTCGAAGCCCCGCGCCGGGATGCCGACCCGGCGGGCGAACTCGTGCAGCTCCTCGAGCGAGCGGTCCGAGATGACGTGCGACCACAGTCGACCGTGGGCGGGCCAGGCCGGCGGGTCGATCCAGATCGTCATCGGCTCACCCTAGCCCGCTGCCCGGACGCAGCCGGCCCCTCACACCGGCCCGAAGTCAGCGATGCTCCCACCGAGATCGAGCGGGGTGCGAGCGCATTGTGGACAACCGCGGCCTGTGGATAAGTTCCGGCGTCGCTCTGGGTTCGGGCCTACCGTCGTCGGCACGCGGGTCGACCGACCCGCTCGGACCGGCAAGGTGCCGGTCCGGGGACGACGAGGGGAACACCATGTCAGCAACCTTCCAGGTCAACACCGAGCGCATCCAGGCAGCCAGTGGCGACATCGCCTCGATCTCGGCGGAGCTCGAGGCGCTCGTCGCGACGATGCTCTCGCGGCTCACCGCCCTCCAGGACGCCTGGACCGGCAGCGCCGCCACCCGCTTCCACGCAGTGGTGCATGAGTGGCGCGGGACGCAGCAGCAGGTCAGGGCGTCGCTGGACTCGATCGGGGTTGCGCTCGGCCAGGCCGGGACCCACTACGCCGAGGCGGAGGCGGCCAACGAGCGGATGTTCCTGTAGCTGCGTCTGCTGGCTACTCAGGACTACTCGGTCGCGATCGCCTCGAGCATGTTGAGCTTCGCAGCCCGTCGTCCGGGCCACCAGGCAGCGAGGACACCGACGATGCCGGCCAGCACGACGAAGACGGCGAGCTGGGTCACCGGGATCTGGAGCACCTCGATCCCCTGACCGGCAAGCGCGCGCTGGACCGCGACGCCGAAGGCGATGCCGAGACCGACCCCCAGAGTGGCGCCGAGCACCGCGATGACGATCGACTCCAACCGCACCATCCGCTTGAGCTGTCGCCGGCTGAGGCCGACCGCGCGCAGGAGCCCGATCTCGCGGGTGCGCTCGAGGACGGAGAGGGCCAGCGTGTTGACGATGCCGAGGATCGCGATGAGGACGGCGAGTCCGAGGAGGGCGTAGATCATGTAGAGCAGCTGGTCGATCGGGGCCCGGAGCTGCTCGGCGAATCCCTCCTGGTCGGTCACCGTGACCAGCGGGTAGTTCGCCACCGCATCGGAGATCGCATCCTGCAGCTCGGGCAGCGGGACGGTGCCATCCGCCGTGACGTAGGCGGAGGAGTCCTCCTCCGGCGCGCCCAGGGCTGCGTAGGTCGCCAGGTCGACGAGGTAGCTCACGCCGGTCAGCACCGGAGTCGGCTCGAAGACCGCGGCGACAGTCAGCTCGAGGGGGTCGCCGACCGGGACGGCCACGCTCACAGTGTCGCCGATGGCCACGCCGGTGACGTCGCTGCTCACCGCGACCTCGTACTCGCCCAGGGCGGACAGCTCGCCCTCCGTCGTGGGGATGTCGACGATCGCGGACAGCGACTCCGGCTCGACTCCGACGATGAACTCCGACGAACCACTGACCTCGGCGACGGTGCCGCGGACCCGGGTGATCTGCTCGACACCATCGACCTGTGCGATCTGGTCGGTCACCGAAGCTGGGAACGGCTGACCGATGGGGTTGCTCACGACGAAGTCGGCTGCGGCATTCTCCGCGACGATCTTGTCGATGCTCGCCTTGGCCGAGGCGCCGAAGACGGACATCATCGACACGAGCGTCAGCCCGATCATCAGCGCGCTCGCGGTGGCGGCTGTCCGGCGGGGGTTCCGCAGCGAGTTCTCGTGGGCCATCACGCCGACGGCTCCGAAGAGGCGCCGGTACACCGCCCCGAAGGCAGCCAGGACCGGCCTGCCGAGCAGGGGGCTCGTCCCGGCGACCCCGAGCAGGACGAAGAGGATGCCCACCCCGAGGAAGATCAGTGGTGCGTCGTCGACGAAGAGCCCGATCGCCACGCCGGCGATACCGAGCACGACCAGCGTGAGGCCGACGACGACCCGGCGGCGCATCGACGACTCGGCGACGACGAGGTCGTCGTGCATCGCCGCCACGGGCGCCACCTGACCCGCACGTCGGGAGGGCAGGTAGGCAGCGACGAGCGTGACGAGCATGCCAACCGCATAGGAGGCCACGAGGGGCTTCCACGTGAAGGCGAGCGGGGTCGCCGACAAGTCCAGTCCGATGACGCCGAAGAGAAGCCGGATGAGCAGCGCCAGCACGACGCCGAGGGCCAGACCGAGCGTCGAGCCGATGAAACCGACGACGAGCGACTCGAGGACGACCGAGCGGGACACCTGCCGGCGCGTGGCCCCGATCGCCCGGAAGAGGGCCAGTTCGCGGCTGCGCTGGGCCACGAGGATCGAGAACGTGTTGACGATGAGGAACGCTCCGACGACGAGCGCCACAGCGGCGAAGACGAGGAGGAAGGTGTTGATGAAGCTCAGCGCCTGTCCGATGGAGTCCTCGGCCTCAGCAGCGGCCTCCGCTCCGGTGACCACCTCGAGGTCCTCGGGCACGACCTCACGCACGCGCTCCGCGAGCTCCTCCTGTGACACCCCGCTCTCCCGCGTCACCCACACCTCGTTGAAGGCGTCCTCCCCCTCGAGGAACAGCTCCTGAGCCGTCGCCGTCTCGAACACTGCGACGGAGGCGCCGATGGTGCCGCCGCTGTAGCGCATCGTGCCGACGAGCTCGGCCTCGGTGCGCGGCGGCGTGCCGGGAGTGAGGATGGGGACGGTGTCCCCGAGCCGGTAGCCGGTCCTCTCGACCGTCGCGGTGTCCAGGACCACCTCGCCGGCCCGCTCGGGGGGCCGACCTTCCTCCATGACGCCGAACTCACGGCCGTCAGCGGCCGGCGCGTCGGTGTAGTTGCCGCCGATCGCGGGTGCGCCCTGTCCACCGACGACGCGACCGTCCTTGTCGATGACGAACGCACCGAAGTAGCCGACGTTGCCGTCGGCTCTCGCGGCGCCCTCCACCTCGGCGAGCTCGGCGACGAGCGGGCCCGGGATGGTCCGTTGGGACTGGGTCTCCACGCCGGCGCCGGCCGGGCGCACGATGACGTCACCCACGCCTCCTTCGACAATGCCGCCGAACGCCCGGCCGAGGGTGTCGGTGAAGATGAACGATCCGGCGACGAAGGAGACGCCGAGGACGATTGCGAAGGCACTCATGGCCAGGCGCAGCTTGCGCGCCATGAGGCTCTTCCAGCCTGCTCTGAGCATCAGTGCGTCCCCGCTGCGGCGGCCACCATCTCGTCGAGGTGGGCCATCCGCTCCAGCACGGACTCGCGGGTCGGCTCGCGCAGCTCACCGACGATCCGCCCGTCGGCGAGGAAGACGACCCGGTCGGTGTAGGACGCGGCGTGCGGGTCGTGGGTGACCATGACGATCGTCTGGCCGAACTCGTCGACGCTGCGGCGCAGGAAGCCCAGGACCTCGGCACCGGAGGTCGAGTCGAGGTTGCCGGTGGGCTCGTCCGCGAAGACGATGGCCGGCCGGGAGACCAGCGCGCGGGCGCAGGCCACGCGCTGCTGCTGGCCACCGGAGAGCTCGCTCGGGCGGTGACCGAGGCGGTCGCGCAGACCGACGGTGTCGACGACGTGGTCGAACCACTGCCGGTCCGGGGAGCGACCGGCGATGCTGAGCGGCAGGAGGATGTTCTCCTTCGCGGTGAGGGTCGGGATGAGGTTGAAGGACTGGAAGACGAAGCCGATCTGGTCCCGGCGCAGGACGGTCAGGTCCTTCTCCTTGAGCGTCGTCAGGTCGGTGTCGCCGACGAAGACGTGGCCCGAGGTCACGGCGTCGAGCCCGGCGGCACAGTGCATGAGGGTCGACTTGCCCGAGCCGGACGGACCCATGATCGCGGTGAACTCACCGGTCCTGAGCTCGAGCGAGACGGCGTCCAGCGCGGTGACCCGGGTCTCCCCGGTCCCGTAGGTCTTCGTGAGGTCGACGACCCGGGCCGCGACCTGATTTCCCACTGGCTCCTGCTGCGCCACAGCGATCCGCTCTGTCATGCGCCCAACGCTAGGCGCTCGGACGTGCGCGTGCTGTGGGGGTCCGCCCTGAGTGCTCCCTGGTCCCCGCCCCAGGGCCGCACGCGGGTGTGCCGGTGTTCACACACCGCCCCGGGATCTGGGCCGCCTTGCCAAGCGCGGACCGGCCTGCTGTTGGCCAGGACGGGTGGCACTTGGCCGGCGAGGGGCTTGGGCCTCAGGTGTAACGCCGTGCCAGCGCCTCGGCCTGAGGGACGTACCCGCCACCGAAGAGCACCGCGTGCATCATCACCGGGTGCAGCTGGTGCAGCCCGATCAGGTCACGCCAGCCCGCTGGCAGCGGGGCGACCTCCTCGTATGCGCGGACCACCCGGTTCTCCCGCCCACCTCCGAAGAGGAGCAGCATCGCGAGATCGGTGAGCGGGTGCCCACCGTGGGCTGCTGGGTCGATGAGCACCCCACCCTGTCGGGTCCACACGACATTGCCGCTCCACAGGTCCCCGTGGAGCCTCGCGGGTGCGGTGTCGTCGTCGAAGTCCTTCGAGACGAGCCGATCGATGACGGCGTCGAAGACCGCCGTACCTGACCAGAGTCCGCGGTCCCGACCCATGCGCAAGGTGTGCCGGATCCGGTCCTCACCGTAGAACTGCCCCCACGAGTCCCGGTGCCGGAGCGGGAGAGGGAGCAGCTCATCGGCCGGCCCGAGGTACCCGTCACCGTCCCACCCCGGTGGCCCCGCCCCGAAGGCCGCCGCACCAGCGCCATGGGTCCGGGCCAGCCGCCGCCCGAAGTCCTCGAGCTGCTCCTCGCTCGGCGGCGCCGGGTCGAGCCGCTCGAGGACAAGCTCCTCCGGCGAGACGCCCAGGACGGGCACGACGCGGGCTCCCCCGCATACCTCCTCGGCATCGGCGAGCCACGCCAGACCGGCGGCCTCCCACTCGGCGGCCCGCGGCGGTCCACCCGCCACTCGCTTGACGAACTCAGCCACCCCGCTATCCTCACACCCGCGCTGCTCGTGTGCGGGACGCGACCGGCCGTCACGCAACGAGAGCGGCCCGCCTCCCTGACGGGAGACGGGCCGCTCTGCAGTGAGACGAGGTGTGGTGCTA
>JAAYCP010000217.1 GCA_012729695.1 Actinomycetales bacterium
CTCGATCGCACGAGCGCGACCTAGGAGGGTCCAGGCGCTCACCCTCGGCATCGGCCAGGCGGCGGGGACGATGAAGACCTCGGCGCCCTCGTCGAGCTGGCGTCGGTAGAGCTCGGGGAAGCGCAGGTCGTAGCAGGTGGACAGACCCGCCCACCGCCGACCGGGGAGCAGCACGCCCACCATCTCCTCGCCGGCCTCCATGAGCTTCGGCTCCCCGCTGCCGAAGCCGAAGCGGTGGATCTTGCGGTAGCTGGCGATCCGCAGCCCGTCAGGACTGAAGAAGAGGGAGGTGTTCGACAGCGACTTCCCCTCGGGGCCCGGCTCCGCCAGCAGTTCGACGATCGAGCCCGCGTGCAGCCAGATCCCGCACTCGCGCGCCAGCGCACTCATGGCCTGCGACGTCGGCCCGTCGAGGGGTTCAGCGCGCTCCTGCCAGGACTGGTGCCCGAAGCCGGTCGGCGCCCACAGCTCGGGCAGCACGACGAGACGGGGCGGGTCCTCGGGCCCGGGAGCACCGCATACGGACCGGATGAGGTCCGTGACGCGGGAGGTGCGGTCGGCGACCGGCTCGTCGTCGCCGTAGCCGAGCTGGACCAGGGTCACGCGCAGAGGGGTGGCCATACCTCAGCGTCCCATGCGCTCGGTCTCGTGCCGCCGCTCGGCGAGCCACTCGTTGTAGGCGGCGAGCTCGGCGTCCCCGTCGCGTCGCGCCTGCCGGTCCTTGCGCCTGGTCTCGAGCCGGTCGGCCCTGACCCAGTTGCGGGCGACGAGGAGGGCGAGGATCAGGGTAGGCAGCTCGCCGACACCCCACGCGATCTCGCCCGCCCGGAACTGGTCCTTCCACGGACTCTCGAGCCACGGCAGGTTGAGCTGGCCGAAGAAGTCCGGCGCGAGCAGGTACTCGGTCCCGGTGAGGATGACCCCGAAGAACGCGTGGAAGCTGATGGTGACGAAGAGAATCACGAGCAGCATCAACGGATTCCACTTGCGCGGACCCGGGTCGATGCCGATGAGCACCCACGTGAAGAGGTACCCGGTGAGGATGAAGTGGGCCATCATGAGCAGGTGCCCGGTATGCGTCGTGAGGGCGAGCTCGAAGGTCGGCGAGTAGTAGAACATCGCCATCGACGCGAAGAAGAACGCGGCCGCGAAAACGGGGTTCGTGAGCACCTGGTTCACCCGTGAGTGGGTGATCTGGAGGATGAGCTCGCGCGGACCCCAGGTCTTGTCCGCACGCGCCTTCAGCGCCCGCAGAGCCAGGGTGATCGGGGCGCCGGGCACCAGGAGCAGCGGCACGAACATCGCCACCACCATGTGCATGATCATGTGCGTCGAGAACAGGACCCGACCCCAGATCCCCAGCGCCCCGCACGTGGCGTAGACGAAGACGAGCCAGCCCGCGATCCAGCACACGGTGCGCCCGAGGGGCCAGCTGTCCCCGCGCTGTCGCAGCCGCCGCACGCCCGCGAGATAGAGCCCGATGGCAAGAACGGCGATGGTGAGGAAGAGCCAGTCGATCCGCCACGAGAGCACGTAGTCGGCCGCCGAGATGGGGCCGGGGTCGGGGTATCCGCTGAGGACGGTGACCAGGTCGGTCTCCGGCACCAGGACCAGTTGCGGGGGCGCGGTCCGACTGAGTGCGACAGCGAGTCCCATCGCGATCACCATGAGGAGGACCTCGATCGCAGCCAGACGGGCGAACGTCGCGCGCGAGGTCGGCGACGTGCGCAAGGCCGCGACGATGGACCGGCGCTGCTGCCAGCCCAGGACGCCGAGGCCGACGAGGATAGCCACCTTGAGCAGGAGCAGCACGCCGTATGCGCTGGCCAGGTTGGCGATCGAGCCCACCCGCAGCCAGCCGGACTGGATACCGGAGAGGGCGACCGCCGCATACGACCAGAGCGCGAGAACCGAGTAGCGCTCGACCGTGACGGCGAGATCCTGCCCCTCTCCGGGGGTGAGCAGAAGGCGCCGCATGATGACGAGCGCCGCGAGCCCACCGACCCAGACCGCGATGCCCAGCAGGTGGAAGCCCATGGCGTTGACGGCGGTCTCGTGCCCGACGGCATTCGCCGCGTGCCCGGTGAGCGCGTTGACGACGATGCCCGCGAGCCCGATGAAGGTGAGCCAGGCCATCGTCGAACGCGCCCGGGCGAACGAGGCGACGACCGCGACGAAGAGCCCGACGAGGCTGGAGATCGCCATCACCCGGGTGTAGTCGAGCTGGAAGACGAAGGTCACGAACTGGGAGAGGACGGAGGCCGAGGTCGGAGGGGCCCCGACGAGGTCGGAGAAGGTGAGGAGCACCGTCAGCCCGCCGGCGACTGCCCAGATGCCGGCGCCGCGTGCGGCGTACCGCATCGCCGTGGCCCGCCGATCGGTCGACCCGCGCTCGGGCATGAGGAAGGCGGCCAGGCCGGTGAGGCCGACCGTCGTCGCGGCCGCGACCTGCCACGTGAGGGAGAGCACGGGCAGGCCCCAGCGGACGATCGGTCCAGGGTCGCCGATCCGGGGCGGGTCGGTCGCGCCGGTGACGAGCAGGCCGATGACGAGGGTGAGCAGCCCCAGCCCGAGCGCGCCGCCGAGGACCGGTCCCGGTGCGGGTCGGGACGACGTGGGCGCGGGGGTGCTGCTCATGGGTCCAAGGGTAAGCCGACCGCTTCGGCGCGGTGCCGCAGGTCAGGTTCGGACGGCCGCTCGCTCGGCGCGACTGAGGGCGCGGTACCGGAGAACGGCCAGGCTGACTGCGAGAAGTCCGGCACCGACGGGGACCGCGTAGGCAGCGTGTGCCCCGAGGTGGTCGACGGCCACGCCGCCGAGCGCGGCGCCCATCGAGATCCCGATGAGGATGCCGGTGACGGCGACCGCGAGCGCCTCCGTGAGCATGGGCCTGGGCACGAGGTGCTGGGCCAGTGACATCGAGGTGATGAGCATCGGTGCGGTGGCTGCTCCGGCGACGAGCATGACGAAGGTGAGGCCCCACAGGTCCCACAGCGTTCCGACGACCAGGGCAGGCGCCTCGAGGACGAACATCCCGAGGGCGGCGAAGAGGAGGCGCCTGGTCTGCGAGACGCGGAACCGCAGGGTGCCGAAGATGATCGCCGAGGTGGCCGAGCCGAGCGCGAACGCGGCGAGGATGATCGAGGACATCCGAGGGACGCCGGCCTCCTCGGCGACGGCCACGGCAATGACCTCATTCGCCCCGAAGATGATGCCGCTCATGACGAGGATGACGGCGATCGGCAGAATGCCCGGGTGCGCGATGGCCAGACCCCCCGGGCGGTGGGTGTGCGGCGTGACCGGCGGCTCGTGGGTCCGGGCCAGCAGGAAGATGAGCATGCCGAGCCCGAAGATCAGGGCTGCGCCGAGGACGCCGGCCTCGGGGAACCAGGTCGTGGCCAGCAGGACCGCGAGCACCGGTCCGAGGACGAAGGAGAGCTCCTCCATCACCTGCTCGAAGGACAGCGCGGAGTGCAGCCGATCGGGCTCGTCCTGGAGGATGTGCACCCACCGGGCCCGCGACATCGGCCCGAGCTCAGGGGTGATCGAGGACACCCCGTAGGCGACGAAGATCATCCACATGGGCGCCATGGACGCCGACAGCCACACCGTCGCGAGGCAGGCCCCCACGGACAGGAGGACGAACGGCAGACCCGCGCGCCGCTGACCGTACTTGTCGGCGAGGCGGCCGATGAACGGACCGGCGACGGCCAGGACGATGATGCCGATCGCGGACACGGCTCCGGCGAGCGTGTAGGAGCCACGGCGCTGGCTGAGCATGACGATGACGGCCACCCCGAACATCGCGCCGCCGACACGGGCGAGCACTCCGCCGATGATGAAGGGCCAGACCTTGGGGACGCTGAGGATCGGACGGTAGGCGGAGAACATGGCGAGGCAAGTATGTGGTGCCGGGCTCGTGCGGCGCCAACTTGGCTGATCAGTCGCCGTCGAGCAGCGTCTGGAGCCGCCGAACCGCAGAGATGGCTACGCGCGTCGCGGGTCTCGACCAGCCGTCTTTCCGGCGCTCAGTCGACGTCGAGCAGCGCCTGCAGCCGCCGCCGCAGCCGCTGGGCCGCCTCCACGGCGGAGCGCTCCGCCTTCGTCGCGGCGACCTGGCTGCGCCGTGCCTCGTCCTGTGCCTTCTCGGCCGCCTCGAGACGCTTGTGCAGGTCCTTCACCCGTCGCCGCGCCTCCGTGAGCTCGGCACCGAGGTCGGCCGTCCGGCGAGCTGCCTCCACGGCAGCCTGGCGCGCTGACTCGGCCTCGCCCTCGGCCTGCGCGAGGACCTGCTCGGCCTCCTCGAGCTCCTGCCGGGTCTTCGCGATCGCCTTCTCGTCGCGACGCTTCTCCGGCGCCTTGCGCGCAGGTGCTGCGGTCGCCGATGTAGCCCCGGCGCCAGAGCCTGAGTCCTCGGCGACCGCCCCGGGCACCGCGACGACGGCTGCGATGTCGACCGGATCCAGGCCGGTCGAGCTGAAGGTGTCGACGATCAGTCCGGTCGCGAGCGCGCTCCCGGCCTGGGGATCGACCATGGCGGAGCGGAGGGTCTCCTCGACGGCGGTGACCACCTGGGCGGAGACCTTGCGGCCCTCTTCGCGGCCGATGTCGGCGGCCTGCTCGGCGACGGCCCTGGTCAGCCGACGCCGTTGCTCGCCGAGGGCGCGCAGGGCATCGGCGCCGAGCGTGCCCTGCGCGGCCCGCAGCTTCGCCCCGAGATCGAAGAGCTGCTCCACCTGGGCGCGGTTCCGGCGCACGAGCTGATTGACGAGCCAGGCGCCGACGGTGGGCTTGCGCAACCGTCGGAGCTGGGCGGCGAGCCCGTCGTCACCCTCGTCCTTGGCCTGCTTCGCCCTCGCGTTGCGAGCCGCGGTGAACTCCTCGGGGGCAAGGGAGTACAGCTCGGCAGCGACCTCTTCGAGTCCCACTGGCAGCCGAGTCCGTCAGCGCGAGGCGCCGAACCCGAGCAGCGCGGCCAGTCCGAGCGCGCTGCGGGGTTCGTAGGCCGTGCGCCAGAGCCCGCCGTGGACGGCGGCGTCCGCCTCGTCGAGCCACGGGTGTCCCAGGCTGGGGCGCGGACCAGTCATGATGTCGCGCACGAGGAGCGCCGCCATGAGCGTATTCGACGTGCCCGGTTCGAAGACCTCGATCCCGAAGCGGTGGGCGCCGGCGTACGCCGCGGCCAGCGCGCGGTTCTTGATGACCGAGCGGGTGCGGGTCGGAGGGGCGATGTGGAACGAGACGTTCACGCCGCCGTCGCGGGCGACGGCCGCGCGCCAGCGCTGGATCCGCTTGGCGAGCAAGTAGTTCGGGCCCTGCTGAGTGACCACCGAGTCGTTGATCCCAGGGTCCTCGCCCGGGGCGTAGTTGCGCGTCAGAAGGCGGCCACCGGAGAGCGCACGCAGCGGTCCGCGGAGCACCTTGCTGACGCGCCGGTCGCCGTACGCCGCGACGGAGGCCTCGACCGCTTCCCTCGGCACCGCGAAGACATCGGTCGGGGTGGCGAGGAAGCTCATGCCGACCTCACCCGGCGCACGCAGCGTCCGCACGTGCTCGGTGAGGGCGTCGACCGCACTGGAGACCCGCACGTTGATCGCGCCGTCCGCATAGACGTAGTTGCCGAGCACGATCCGGCCGTCGAGGTCTCCGATCCAGGTTGCCACGGTCGAGAGGTCGTGGATGAGGTCACCCCCGGCACGCCGCTCGAGGGACTCCTCGCCCACCCGTACCGGAAGAAGCAGCCGTCCCGCCGAGCGGTGCGCGTCACTGAGGAGGTGCTGCCACAGTCCGGGGCGGGGCAGGTCGACAGCCGCGACCGACGCACCCCACCTGAGGAGACTGCGCAGCGGACCCATCTCGGCTGCGGCGCCGAGGACGACGACGGTGGTCCCGGGCAGTGACAACCACTCCGGGTGGTCGATGACGTCCTGGATCGCCTCGGCGAGCGAGGGCTCGGCCACCCCGTTCGAGATCCACTCGTCGACGCGGCGCCGCAGGGCATCGCCACTCAGTCGATCCCCCTGGTACGGCACCGAGAGCTCGGTCTCGGGATCGGCGGTGCCGCGCACCTCCTCGGTCCGCACCGGAGCGGGCGGGACTCCGAAGGCCGCTGCGAGCGGAGCGTCGGCGGCATCCGGGTCACCCCACTGCATCCGCGAGTGCAGGGAGGTCAGTCCGTTCCGGGCGATGGAGAGGGCGGCGTCGGCACTCGGCAGCCCGGCCTCGACGAGCCGCCGGAAGTGGATGAGATAGCCCACCCGCCAGCTGGTCTCGCGATCGGCCGCCGCCGCACCTATCGGGTCGACCGAGCGCAGGGCATCCGCGACGATCCCGCGTCCGGTGGCCGTTGTCGAGCGTTTGCCGTCGACGAGCGGGAAGACGACACCGGTGGACTCGCTCATGCTCCTCAGCCTCTCAGAGTTGACCAGGACTGC
>JAAYCP010000218.1 GCA_012729695.1 Actinomycetales bacterium
GAGCTCTACCGGCACCTTGCGGAGCTGTCGCGCCTGCGGGAGGAGCACCCGGCTCTCGCGGACGGCATCCAGCAGACGAGGTATGCGGCGGACGGCCCAGGCCTGTTCGTCACCTCCCGCTACGACCACCAGGCGGGGGTGGAGTACCTCGTCGCCGTGAACAACGCGACCTCGCCCCAGACCGCCACGGTGAGCACGTGGAACAGCAACGAGCAGTTCAAGCCGGTCTACGGCACGACCGCCAAGGCCAAGTCGGGCAAGGACATGTCGGTGACCCTCACCGTGCCCGCCCTCTCCGCGGCCGTGTGGAGGTCGAGCTCCAAGGTGGACCGGCCGGCCAACGCCCCGACGGTGTCGTTGGCGCTGGCCCCGGGCGCCACGGTCGGTGGTCGAGCGGAGATCGGCGCCGACATCGACGTCGACACCCCGATCGACGCGACGTTCTTGTACCGGCCGGTGGGGACGAGCGAGTGGCGCGTCATCGGTACCGACGACACCGCCCCCTACCGCGTCTTCCACGACGTCTCCGCGATGGAGAAGGGGACCCTCCTGGAGTACCGCATCATCGCCAAGGACCGACAGGACCGGATCGGTACCGCCGGCTCGTGGGGCGTCGTGGGTGCGCCTGCCGCGGGCGGCGGGAGTGGAAGCAACGACCCGGTCGAGCAGCCGGACTTCGTGAGTGTGCCCGGCGCGCACAACTCGGAGATGGGCTGTACCGGAGACCCGAACGACGGGGACTGGCAGCCCGCGTGCGAGTTCGCCCAGCTCACTCTCGACGGGAACGACCAGATCTGGAAGGGCACCTGGACCATTCCGGGTGGGCAGTGGGCCTACAAGGCCGCCATCAACAACAGCTGGGACGAGAACTACGGGATGAATGCGGTCCCGTCGGGCGAGAACATCTCGTACGAGGTGCCTGCCGGCGGCGGCGAGGTGTCGTTCTACTACGACCACGCCACGCACTGGGTCACCTCGGATGCCGAGGGCCCGATCATCACCGCCCCGGGGTCCTTCCAGAGCGTGCTGGGGTGCGCGGGCGACTGGCAGCCCGACTGCATGCGGCCGTGGCTGCAGGACCCGGACGGTGACGGCACCTACACCTTCACCACCTCGCTCATCCCTGCCGGCTCGTACGAGGTCAAGGTGGCCCACGCCCTGAGCTGGGACGAGAACTACGGTGTCGGCGGCGTGCCGGACGGGCCGAACTACCAGTTCTCGGTCCCGGCCGATGGTGCGACGACGACCTTCAGCTACGACCTCGCCGGCCACGTGCTCACGGTGACGAGCGGCTGAGGTGACTCAGCGGCGCGGTGCCTGGTCCATGTCCACCGGGTAGAAGGTGAGGTAGGCGGCGACCCGCTTGGCGTCCGGGTTGCCCTGCCCGGCGCGGCGGTAGCGCTCGATCACCTCGCCGAGCTCGTCGTGCATGGCTGTCAGCTGCTCGGCCGTCACCACGACGAGGTAGTCGTGCATGCCCGCGGCGGCCCGCCACCGGCTCGGCCATGCACTGCGCACGTCGAGCCAGCGGCCGAACTTCTCGCTGAAGTGACGCAGCCAGTCCCGCTCGAGCCACCCCATGGCGGTCGCGGCGTCCTCGTCGTCGTCCAGGTCGTCGGACACTGGCAAGGGTTGTTCCTCGGCGGCAGCCCACACGCGCCGCCGGCCGTCTCCCGCGCCGGTGTCGACGACGAGGCCGACCGCGGCGAGCTGACGCAGGTGATAGCTCGTCGCCCCGGAGTTGGTCCCCAGCTCGCGGGCGAGGTCGGTCGCCGTCGAGGGTCCCCGCTGACGGAGAGCCGCGACGAGACGGGAGCGCAGGGGATGGGCGAGGACGCGGACAGCGTTGGCGTCCAGGGTCACGGAGGGGGCGGTTTCGGGCACAGATTGCATAATACCTTTGCATAATCTCTTTGCATAGAGAGTATGCTGTGGCGGCCGGGCTGACGAATCCCTCGCCTTCACAAGCAAACTGGATCCACCAGCCGCAATTTGGGTGGGTGTCCGCTCTCTCGTAAACTGGTGGAGTTGTGCCGTGCGCCCCTGCCAGGGCGAGTCCTCCCTGATGGGCGCCCACGGCATACCGGATCCGGGTCCGGCCAGTCGGCCGCCCGATCACACTGACTGACTGACCCACACATTGCACCAAGCCGTTCCGCACTGCGTGCGCGAACTCACGAGACAAAGGCTCATTCCCATGCGGACCTACACCCCGAAGCCGGGCGACATCACGCGCGAGTGGCACGTCATCGACGCCACCGACGTCGTCCTCGGCCGCCTGGCCAGCCAGGCTGCCACCCTGCTGCGCGGCAAGCACAAGCCGATCTACGCGCCGCACGTCGACACCGGTGACTTCGTCATCATCATCAACGCCGAGAAGGTCGCCCTCACCGGCGCCAAGGCCGAGCAGAAGCGCGCCTACCGGCACTCGGGCTTCCCGGGTGGTCTGCGTAGCCAGACCTACGCCGAGCTGCTCGCCAAGAGCCCGGAGAAGGCGGTGGAGAAGGCCATCCGCGGCATGATCCCCAAGAACTCCCTCGGTCGCCAGCAGCTCTCCAAGCTCAAGGTCTACGCCGGCCCCGAGCACCCCCACGCTGCCCAGCAGCCCAAGCCCTTCGAGATCACCCAGGTGGCCCAGTGATGTCCGAGACCAACTACGACTCGACCGAGCTCGAGACCGACGTCGTGGCCGACGAGTACGGCACGGATGCCGATGACGTCGCCGTGACCGAGTACACCACCGAGTCCGAGGCCGGCGCCTCCGGCGAGCCGACCCGCCGCCCGACGGCTTCGGCCCCCGGCGCAGCCACTGGTCGCCGCAAGCAGGCCGTGGCCCGCGTGCGCATCGTCCCCGGTACCGGCGAGTGGACCATCAACGGTCGCACCCTCGAGCAGTACTTCCCGAACAAGGTCCACCAGCAGCTCGTCAACGAGCCGCTCAAGGTTCTCGAGCTCGACGGCGCCTACGACGTCCTCGTGCGCGTGCACGGTGGCGGCCCCTCCGGCCAGGCCGGTGCGGTCCGCCTCGGTGTGGCCCGCTCGCTCAACGGCGTCGACCCCGACCTCAACCGCCCGGCGCTGAAGAAGGCGGGCCTGCTCACCCGGGACGCCCGCGTTCCCGAGCGCAAGAAGGCTGGTCTCAAGAAGGCCCGCAAGGCTCCGCAGTACAGCAAGCGCTGATCCGCGACCTCCCATGTCGCACACCGACGACGGCGGCATCCCCTCGAGGGTGCCGCCGTCGCCGCGTCTACGTGGGCACGGACATGCCCCCCTCTCGTCGAGCACTGACCGCGTCCACGGGCGCGGTACCTTGTTCCGATAGTTGACCCAGCGTCTTCGAGACGTTGACCCCGCAGGAAGACCCCGCAGGAAGGCAGCACCCCCTGATGTCCCGACTCTTCGGCACCGATGGTGTGCGTGGGCTCGCGAATGCCGAGATCACGGCTGAGCTCGCCCTCGAGATGTCCGTCGCGGCGGCCCACGTCCTCGGGCGCGAGGCCCGGGCACAGGGCCGCAAGCCCAAGGCGGTGGTCGGCCGCGATCCCCGCGCCTCCGGTGAGTTCCTCAGCGCCGCCGTCATCGCCGGACTCGCGTCCTCCGGCGTGGACGTCCACAATGTCGGCGTCCTGCCGACCCCGGCAGTCGCCTTCATCACCGGTGACATGGACGCGCACTTCGGGGTCATGCTCTCGGCCTCACACAACGCGATGCCGGACAACGGGATCAAGTTCTTCGCCGCTCGAGGCCACAAGCTGCCCGACGCGGTCGAGGACGAGATCGAGGCTCAGATCGGCCAGGAATGGCGCCGACCGATCGGCGCCGAGGTCGGCCGGGTGCACGAGAACCGTGCCGGCCAGGCCCGCTACGTCGCCCACCTGCTGTCCACCCTGCCCAACCCGCTCGACGGGCTCACCGTCGTCATCGACGCCGCCCACGGGGCGGCGAGCGAGGTCTCGCCCGAGGTCTTCCGGCTCGCTGGTGCGGAGGTCTACGAGATCGGCGCCTCGCCGGACGGGCTCAACATCAATGACGGTTACGGATCGACCCACCTCAGCCGGCTCCAGGCCGCCGTGCTCGAGCGGCGGGCGGACCTCGGCATCGCTCACGACGGGGACGCCGACCGGTGCCTGGCGGTGGATGCGCAGGGCAACGTCGTCGACGGCGACCAGATCATGGCGATCCTCGCGGTGGCGCTCAAGGCCCGTGGGGCGCTCACCAAGAACACCCTCGTCGCGACGGTGATGAGCAACCTCGGTCTGCTCCAGGCGATGCGGCGTGAGGGGATCGAGGTCGTCCAGACCGCCGTGGGGGACCGCTACGTCCTCGAGGAGATGCGCGCCGGC
>JAAYCP010000219.1 GCA_012729695.1 Actinomycetales bacterium
ACGCTTGCTCCCTGGCTCGACGCTTGCTCCCTGGCTCGACCTTTGCTTGCTCGTTCGACCGCAATTGCGCGCGCACCCGGTGGCAAGGGTCAAACGTGGGACTGGATGTCGAATCACGGACCAATGGGCAAAGGTGGGAGCAGGTGTCGACCCACGGACCAGGAGTCGAACGACGGAGGATCCGGAGCGGCCCTAGCGGCCGGGGGTCTCGATGACGGCGAGGATCTCGCCCTCCTGGACGACGTCGCCGGGCTCGACCTTGACCTCGACGACCCGTCCTGCGACCTCGGTGAGGACGGGGATCTCCATCTTCATCGACTCCTCGAGCACGATCTCGTCGCCGATCGCCACGGTGTCACCCGGTGCGACGGAGACGTTCATGACGTTGGCGACGAGCTCGGAGACGACGTGGACGTGAGCCATGGCACAGCACACTAGGCCGAAACGGGGCCGCCCCGCACCCCCGGGTGACTGAGCACCTGGGTATGCGGGGCGGACTGCTCCGATCAGGAGCGGCTCGGTCCGGTGGGGACGGAAGGACGTCAGCGAGGCTCGTCGCCGGCGATGAAGGCCTCGAGGCGACGACGGCCCTCGGTGTCCTCGCGCTGCTCCGGCGGGGACTTCATGAGGTAGGACGAGGCGGACAGCAGGGCGCCACCGATGCCACGGTCCTTGGCGATCTTCGCCGCGCGGATGGCATCGATGATGATGCCCGCGGAGTTGGGGGAGTCCCAGACCTCGAGCTTGTACTCCAGGTTGAGCGGCACGTCACCGAAGGCGCGACCCTCGAGGCGCACGTACGCCCACTTGCGGTCGTCGAGCCACGCGACGTAGTCCGAGGGGCCGATGTGGACGTTGCGGTCCTCGGTCTTCCCGGCGAGCGAGCCATGGAGGTTGGACGTGACGGCCTGGGTCTTGCTGACCTTCTTGGACTCGAGGCGGTCGCGCTCGAGCATGTTCTTGAAGTCCATGTTGCCGCCGACGTTGAGCTGGTAGGTCCGGTCGAGCGTGACGCCGCGGTCCTCGAAGAGCTTCGCCATGACGCGGTGGGTGATCGTCGCGCCGACCTGGCTCTTGATGTCGTCACCGATGATCGGGACGCCGGCCGCCTCGAACTTGGCCGCCCACTCCGGGTCACTGGCGATGAAGACGGGAAGGGCGTTGACGAAGGCGACCCCGGCGTCGATCGCGCACTGCGCGTAGAACTTGTCGGCCTCCTCGGAGCCCACCGGCAGGTAGGACACGAGGACGTCGACCTCGGCGTCCTTGAGGGCCTGGACGACGTCGACCGGCTCCGTGGCCGACTCGTCGATGGTCAGACGGTAGTACTTGCCGAGTCCGTCGAGCGTCGGACCGCGCTGCACCTGGACGCCGAGAGTCGGCACCTCACAGATCTTGATGGTGTTGTTCTCCGAGGAGTTGATCGCCTCGGCGAGGTCCTTGCCGACCTTCTTGTCGTCGACGTCGAACGCGGCGACGAACTGGACGTCGGAGACGTGGTAGTCGCCGAACTTCACGTGCATCAGTCCGGGGACCGTGCCCTGCGGGTCGGCGTCCTTGTAGTACTCGACTCCCTGGACGAGGCTGCTTGCGCAGTTGCCGACGCCGACGATCGCGACTCGAATGGATCCCATCTCTTCCTCCTGATGAGGGTGCCGACGCGTGGTGGTCGCGCCCGCAAGTTCTTCGTAGTGGTTTAGGGTGTGGTGGTCTTCGTGCTGGGGTGTGCCTGACCGGCGCTGTGAGGCAGCCTTACGGCGGCGGTATGCGGTGCCTGACAAACAGCAGTCTTTGTCACCTTCCGGGGGCCCAGCATACGGGAACCCTGCGCTGGCGGTCATGCGTTGTCACCCGCGGTGAGACCCTCGTCATTGGCGAGAACTGCACCGTGCCCCCATACTCGGGGAGACGCTCCCACCGTCGCGGGCGTGACCTTCGTCTCTTGATCCGCCGTTCGTCAACGTCCTGATCACCGCCATCGGTCACATGTTTACCGGCTCAGATAGTCACGGCAGATAGTCATCGGTCAGATAAGTGGTCAACACGTCATGGTCACCATTGCGGTCACCCTCGTCGTCCCGCGCGGACGGCTACGGTCACCAGAGATCTCGATGTCCCCGTTCCCTGCAGTCCAGTCGGAAGAAGTAGCCACACGATGAGCGCCCGTTCCCGCCGCGCCGCCGCGCCCTCCCCCCGCAGTCGGAGGGGGTCGGCGAACGCGGCCCCGCGCAGCCGCGCCGAGTCCCGCGCGAAGCGGAAGGCAGCGAAGCCACGCTGGGGCCGACGGATCCTGCTGACCCTGCTCTCGCTCGGCGTCCTCGGCATCGTCGGTCTCGTCGTCGCCTACGCGATGACCCCGGTGCCCAACCCGAACGACGCCGCCCTGGCCCAGGCCTCGGTCATCTACTACAGCGATGGGGAGACCGAGCTCGACCGGCTCTCGGACATCAACCGCGAGTCGGTATCCATCACCGAGATCCCCGAGCACGTGCAGCAGGCCGTCGTCTCCGCCGAGGACCGGACCTTCTACGAGAACGACGGCATCTCCGTGCGCGGTCTGGGCCGCGCCGTCGTCGGGCTCGTGACGGGGGACACCTCCTCCGGTGGTGGCTCGACCATCACCCAGCAGTACGTCCGCAACTTCTACCTCACCCAGGAGCGGTCCTACGTCCGCAAGGCCAAGGAGATCATGATCTCCTTGAAGATCGACGGCGTCCTCACCAAGGACGAGATCCTCGAGAACTACCTCAACACGATCTTCTTCGGCCGCGGCGCGTCCGGTATCGCCACCGCGAGCCAGGCCTACTTCGACAAGCCGATCAGTGAGGTCACCCTCGAGGAGGGCGCCCTCCTCGCCGCGATCATCCAGCGGCCCTCCTACCTCGACCCCACCGTCGGCACCGAGAACGCCGCCGCCGCCAAGGCGCGCTGGGACTACGTCATGGACGGCATGGTCGCCCAGGGTTACCTCACCCAGGAGGCACGGGACGCGGCGCAGTTCCCGACGGTGGTCGAGAACCGCGGGTACCGCGGCGCATCCGGCCCGCTCGGGTACATCACCGACGCGGTCAAGCGCGAGCTGACCGGCAAGCTCGGCCTCACCGACGCCCAGATCGAGACCGGTGGCCTGCGCATCGTCACGACGATCGAGAAGCAGCAGCAGGACGCCATCGCGGCCGCGATCGACGCGTGGATGCCCGAGGGCGAGGGTGCCGAGGACCTCCAGGTCGGCGCCATGTCGGTCGTCCCCGGTGACGGTGCGATCACGATGATGTACGGCGGCGCCGACTTCCAGGTCCGCCAGTTCAACAACGCGACGCAGGCCACCATGCAGGCCGGCTCGACCTGGAAGCCCTTCACCCTGATGGCCGCCCTCGAGAAGGGCATCTCCACCAAGAGCGTCTACAACGGCGACTCACCGGCCTTCTTCGAGGAGTTCAAGTCGGTCGGCAACGAGCAGGGCCGGGTGAAGAACTTCAGTGACCGTTCCTATGGCCGGATCGACCTGCGCAAGGCGACCGCCAACTCGGTCAACACCGCCTACGCCCAGCTCAACCTCGACGTCGGCCCGGACAAGACGACTGACGTGGCGGTGCGCGCCGGCGTGCCCGCCGAGGGTCTGGAGAACAACCCGGCCAACGTGCTCGGGACCGCGACGGTCCGCGTCCAGGACATGGCCAAGGCGTTCGCGACCTTCGCCGCCGAGGGCGTGCGCACCGACCCCTACCTCATCAAGTCGATCAGCTCCACGGTCGAGTCCAGCGACATCGGCTTCGAGGCCGAGCCCGCGCCGCAGCGGGTCTTCGACGCGGCGCAGACCAGTGACCTCATCGATGCCCTCCAGGCCGTGACGCAGGAGGGATCGGGCGAGTATGCGGGGGACAACCTCGGTCGTCCGTCCGCCGGGAAGACAGGGACCTCGGAGAGCTTCCGCTCGGCGTGGTTCAACGGATTCGTGCCGCAGCTCGAGACGGCGGTCGGGATGTTCAAGGACCAGAACGGCACGCCGGTCGAGATGACCGGTATCCCCGGCTGGGAGGGCGGCATCACCGGTGGCTCGATCCCGGTGCGGATCTGGACCGACTACATGAAGGCGGCCCTCGAGGGCACCGAGGTCATCCCGTTCCCGGAGCCGGCCGGTACCGGGAAGAGCAACGTCCCGACCGCGACCCCGACACCGACGACGGAGGAGCCGACCGAGGAGCCGACGGAGGAGCCCACCGAGGAGCCGACGGAGGAGCCCACCGAAGAGCCGACGGAGGAGCCCACCGAAGAGCCCACCGAAGAGCCGACGGAGGAGCCCACCGAGGAGCCGACGGACGGTCGGGGCTCGGGGGGACCCCCGGGGCAGCAGCCGACGACGCGCCCGACGGGCGGAAGTAGTCAGGGCGGCGGCGGCAACGGTCGAGGCGGCGGGGGCTGATCCGACCGGCTCCGGTCGCCCGTCCGGATAGGGTCGCCACGTGACGCAGAGCCGCCCGCCCGACGTGGCCGGAACGCAGACCCCCTGGCGGGTGGTCGGCGGTCCGCTCGGCCGGCATACCACCGACCGGGCCCGCTCGCTCGCCGGCTGGGCCGGCATCCTCGTGGCGCTCACCGCGATCCCGACCCTGCTCGGGTTGGTCCTGCGCGGCTGGTGCCTCGTCAACGGCTTCGGCGGCCAGGTCCCGCTCTGGCGCGCGTGCTACTCCGACCTCCCCTCGATGCTCGGCGCGCTCCGCGCGGGTGAGGCGACCGGGGACCCGATCGTCACCGGTGCCGTCACGGCGGTGCTCGCCGAGATCGTGCCTGGGACCGGGGCCGACGCGCGGGCCCAGACGGCCTTCGTCATCGGGTATGCGCTGCTCGCCGTCGTCCTGCTGGCGGCACTGACGCTGGCGGTCGGCACCTTCCGGATCGAGGAGCCCGAACGGGCGCTGCTCCTCGTCCTGTGCCCGGCGCTGCCGCTCGGTCTGCTCATCTCCGCCGACCTCGTCGGCGTGCTGCTGGCAGTGCTGGCTGTCCTTGCGTGGCGCCTGCGACACGATGCGACCGCCGGGGCGCTGCTCGCTCTCGCGGTGTTCTCCCGCAGCTATGCCCTCATTCTCGCCGTCGTCCTGGTCGCCTCAGCGCTCCAGCACGGTCGGTCCGTGCGACGGCTCGGTCTCGGTGGGCTGTTCGGTCTCGTGGTCGTCGGGGCGCTCGCGACCGCCATGGGGTGGCAGTGGCTCAGTGCACCCCTGAAGCAGTGGTGGAACACGGTGCCGTCCTACGGCTCGGTGTGGATGGTGCCGAATCTCGCGGGGAGCCCCATCTCGCAGTCGGCGACACCCTGGATCGCGCTGGGCGGGTGGGTCCTCGCCGGCACCGTCGTGCTGTGGGTGGCCTGGCGTCCGCGACCGCAGACCTCGCAGGCCGTCGCACTCGGCGACCTGGCCCTTGTCGGCGTCGCGATGGCGCTGCTCACGAGCACCGCGGTGCCGGTCCAGGCGTCCCTCTGGCTCGTGCCCCTCGTGGCGCTCAGCTCGCTCACCTGGCGCGACATGCTCATCTGGGCCGGGATCGAGGTCGCCTACTTCCCCATGGTGTGGCTCTACCTCGGCGGCCTCGAGAACCCGAACCGGGGTCTGCCCGCCGGGTGGTACTCCTTCTTCCTCCTGCTCCGCCTCGCGGCGATCGGCTACCTCGCGGTGCGTGCCGCCGGCATCGGAGGGTGGTCCCCACCCGCGAGTCCTGCTGGGACGGGCGAGGGAGGACAGGACGAGTCCTCCCTGGATGAGGCGCAGGTCGAGCAGGGGCGAGGCCCCAGCGGCTGGGCTGACGAGTTCGCGCCGGTCCGCTCCGAGCAGGTACCCTAGGCAGGTCGCCGCAGCGACTCATACCTGCCTGCCATCAGGGGGTTATGCGTTGCGAGGGCTCCGGACACTCTCCTTGTCGACAGCTTCCCTGTGGATAGTGTCCCTGCCTTTGTCGGTGGACTATGCAACCCTCCTGTCACGGAAGGACCGTGACCGCCAAGACCGAAGGAGGCTGGGTTATCAGCATGCGTCAGTACGAGCTCATGGTCATCCTCGACCCCGAGACCGAGGAGCGCACCGTCAGCACCTCGCTCGACCGGTTCCTCAAGGTGATCACCAATGATGGTGGCACCGTCGACAACGTCGACATCTGGGGCCGTCGTCGTCTCGCCTACGAGATCAAGAAGCACCCCGAGGGCATCTACGCCGTCGTCAACTTCACGTGTGAGCCGGCCACGGCCAAGGAGCTGGACCGCCAGCTCGGCCTCAACGAGTCGGTTCTTCGCACCAAGCTCTTCCGCGCCGGCGCCTGAGCAGATCTCATTCCCCACAGGTTCACGCAACGTCTCGAACAGTTCCGTCCCGGTCGGCCGAGCTCGATGAGCGCAGTCGAGTCAGGACGGCTCGATCAGCCGAACCACTGAGTACCCACCACTGAGTACCCACACCACTTAGGACACGCCCATGGCTGGAGAAACCCTCATCACCCTCGTCGGGAACCTCACCGGTGACCCGGAGCTGCGCTTCACCCCCTCGGGCGCGGCCGTCGCGAACTTCACCGTCGCGTCGACCCCGCGCAACTTCGACCGGCAGACCAACGAGTGGAAGGACGGGGAGACCCTCTTCATGCGGTGCTCGATCTGGCGGGAGGCGGCCGAGAACGTCGCCGAGTCCCTCCACCGGGGCACCCGAGTCATCGTCACCGGTAAGCTCATCTCTCGCTCGTGGGATGACAAGGAGACCGGCCAGAAGCGCACCGTCATGGAGATGCAGGTCGACGAGATCGGCCCGTCGCTCCGGTACGCCACCGCGAAGGTCAACAAGACCGAGCGCAGTGGCGGTCGCGGTGGCTTCGGTGGCGGCGGCCAGCAGGACGACCCCTGGGCCACCGGTGGTGGCTCCGGCCAGTCCGGCCAGCCCGCCTGGGGCGGTTCTGGTCAGGGTGGTTCTGGTCAGGGTGGCTCGGGTCAGAGTGGCCAGGGTGGCTACGGCGGTCAGCAGGGTGGTCCCTCCGGGGGCGGCCAGGGCGGCCCGCAGCAGGGCGGCGGCTGGAATGCCGCTCCGTCCTACGACGAGCCCCCCTTCTGAGCCACACAGCTCTGATCAACCCAGCTCTGATCTACGCAGCGTGATCCACAACTGAATCTCGCTCGGGTGATCCGTTCCGGCGGAACGCCCCGGCACACAGCAACACCTACCCATCCCGAGCTCAGCTCGGGCTCATCCGAAGAAGGAGAGCACCACGATGGCCAAGCCCGCCATTCGCAAGCCCAAGAAGAAGGCCAACCCGCTCAAGGCCGCCAAGATCGAGAACATCGACTACAAGGACACCGCGCTGCTGCGGAAGTTCATCTCCGACCGGGGCAAGATCCGCGCCCGTCGGGTGACCGGTGTCTCCGTCCAGGAGCAGCGCCTCATCGCTCAGGCCGTCAAGAACGCCCGTGAGATGGCCCTGCTGCCCTACTCCAGCTCCTCGCGCTGAGCGAACTCGAGCTCAACCGAACGCGAAAAAGCAGGAAGGACACTGACATGAAGGTCATTCTCACCCACGAGGTCTCCGGCCTCGGCACCCCTGGCGACGTCGTCGACGTCAAGCCCGGGTACGCCCGCAACTACCTCATCCCCCGTGGTCTGGCGACCGGCTGGACCAAGGGTGGTCAGAAGCAGGTCGACGCGATCGCCAAGGGTCGCCAGACCCGCGAGATCAAGACCCTCGAGCAGGCCAAGGAGTTCAAGAGCACGCTCGAGAAGTCCCCGGTGACCGTCAAGGCGCACGCCGGCAAGGAGGGACGCCTCTTCGGTGCGGTCTCCACCGCCGACATCGCCGCGGCCGTCAAGGACGCCGGCGGCCCTGAGCTGGACCGCCGCAAGATCGAGGTTCCCTCCCCGATCAAGACGGTCGGCGAGCACACCGCCCTGGTCCGCCTCCACCCCGAGGTCCAGGCGAAGGTCGTCCTCGACGTCGTCGCCGGCTGAGAGCCTGCCGTAGCACGACAGAGCCTCGGACTGACCGAGGCATAGCACCACCGAAGAGCCCGGGACGCTGGTCGTCCCGGGCTCTTCGCATGTCCCCGTCGGACCCCGTCGAGCAGGAGCGCAGTCGCGAGGTCACGAGCCGGTCGCGATCTGTCAGAATGTCTTGACATTTGAGGGTCCTGTGACAATTGTGGTGGGAATCCGCGGACAGCCGACGTCCGCGCTCATTGACTGGAGGCGGACCGCGGCAGTGGCACCAGGTCAGACGGAATCAGATCGGACCGAGCCGGATCAGACCGAACCAGGTCGGGTCGAGCACGCCCAGATAGCACCAGGACACCGAGCTCCAGGGCACAGCGCTCCAGGTCACCCGCAGCGAGCCCACCTGGATGCGAGCCTCGGGACCCTCGCAGGCCGGGTGGCGGCTGCTCCGATCTCCTGGGGGATCTGCGAGGTGCCGGGGTGGGGACAGATGCTGCCGCCGGACCGCGTGCTCAGCGAGATGCGCGACCTCGGCCTGCCGGCGACCGAGCTCGGGGCACCGGGCTTCCTGCCGGAGTCGGCCGAACAGCTGACGGAGACCCTCGCCCGCTACGACCTCACCCTCGTCGGCGGGTTCGTCCCCCTCGTCCTGCACGACACCTCGCAGCGAGCCGAGATGCTCGCGCGCGCCGTGGAGGTGGCCGACCTCTTCGCCGGGTGCGGCGCCACCCGCTTCGTCACCGCCGTCGTCCAGGACGATGCCTGGTCGAGGCCCGTGCCTCTCGATGCGACGGGGATGGCCGTCGTCGGTGAGGGTCTGGCCCTGGTCGACGAGATCTGTCGCAGCCGCGGCCTGCTGCAGGTGCTGCACCCCCACGTCGGCACCCTCGTCGAGACCGCCCGCGACGTCGAGCTCGCGCTCGAGCACACCGATGTCGCCTGGTGCCTCGACACCGGGCACCTCGTCGCCGGTGGGGTGGACCCCGTGGCGTTCGCGAAGGAGCACGCGGGCCGGGTGGGCCACGTGCATCTCAAGGATGTGGTGGTCCGGACCGCGGAGCGGGTGCTGGCGCGGGAGATCTCGCTCGTGGAGGGGGTCAAGGAGGGCCTGTTCACGGTCCTCGGTGACGGGGACGTGGCCGTCGACGAGGTGATCCTCACCCTGGAGCACCAGGGGTACTCCGGGTGGTACGTCCTCGAGCAGGACACCGCCCTCTCCGAGCAGCCCGATCTCGGTACCGGGCCCGTGCGGGACGTCCAGCGCTGTGTCGAGTACCTTCGGACCACAGTCGTGCCGCGTCTCCCGCTGCACTGACCACCAATCGATGAGGATGAAAGGACAACACATGAAGGCTCGCAAGTTCGCTGCCTTGATGGCAGCGGGTGCACTTGCCCTGGCGGCCTGCTCCAACGGTGACTCCAGCGACAACGGGACCACCGACTCCGGTGACAACGGGGCGGCTGCCTCGGACATCAAGATCGCCATGGTGACCCACGGTGACGGTGGCTCGTTCTGGTCTGTCGCCAAGCGCGGCGCCGAGGACGCGGCCGAGGCCGAGGGTGTCGAGCTCGACTACCAGGAGTCCAACAACGACCCGCAGCAGCAGGCTCAGCTCATCGAGGCAGCGGTCAGCGCCGGTGTCGACGGCATCGCCGTGTCGGTCCCCAACCCGGACGCCATCAAGGACGCTCTGCAGAAGGCCGCCGACGCCGGGATCCCGATCGTCACGCTGAACTCCGGTTCGACGGTCTACAAGGACTTCGGCGCCATCACCCACGTGGGACAGGACGAGGAGATCGCCGGTGCAGGTGCCGGCGAGCAGCTCGCCGCCGCCGGCGGCACCAAGCTGCTCTGCGTCATCCACGAGCAGAACAACGTCGGCCTGCAGTCCCGCTGCGCCGGCGCCCGGTCCACCTTCGGCGGCGACGTCGAGGACTTCCAGGTGACCGGCACCGCCGACCCGACCCAGACCGCCAACGAGATCGCGGCCAAGCTGCAGGCGGACTCCTCGATCGACGCGGTCCTCGCCCTCAACCCCGACATCGCCATGGCGGCGGTCGAGGCCGTCGAGACGGCCGGCTCGAGCGCGAACCTCGCCACCTTCGACCTCTCCGGCGACGTGGTGACCGCCATCGAGGACGGCAAGATCCTCTTCGCCGTGGACCAGCAGCAGTACCTCCAGGGATACCTGCCGGTCGTCTTCCTCAAGCTCTACAACACCAACGCCAACACCGTCGGTGGCGGCCTCCCGGTGAACACCGGCCCCGGCTTCGTCACCAAGGACAACGCGGCGACGGTCGCCAGCCTCGCGCAGGCCGGCACCCGCTGACGCGGTGATCCGGTATGCGGTGCGCGGCAGATCTGCTGCCGCGCACCGCAGACCGCTCCCGTGCCATATCGTGCTGATCAGGTGAGCCGAACGTCTCGACTGATCTGTTCCTGGTCAGTGGAGCCGAGCCACCGAGCTGAGCCCGTGACCTGAACATCCGTGCTGACCACCAGTGCTGACCCGTTGACAGGAAGAGCCCATGGCAACGATGCCGGCCTCCCCAGCCGCCCCCTCCAGTGACGAGCGCCTCGCGCGCACCGGACCCGCCACCCGGATCATGCGCAGACCCGAGTTCGGTGCTGCCATCGGAGCGATCGTCGTCTTCGTCCTCTTCGCGCTCGTGGACAGCACCGGCAAGTTCGCCTCGCTCGACGGGATCGCGCGCTGGACCGACTCGGCAGCGACGATCGGGATCGTCGCGGTCGCGGTCGCCCTCCTCATGATCGGCGGCGAGTTCGACCTCTCCGCCGGCGTGATGATCGGGACCACCGGCCTCGTCCTCGGCCTCCTCGTCACCGAGGTCGGGCTCGGCATCTGGCCGGCGATCCTCCTCACGTTCGTCTTCGCCGCGGCCGTCGGTGCCATGAACGGCTGGCTCGTCGTCAAGACCAGGCTCCCGAGCTTCATCGTCACCCTCGCGACGTTCTTCTCGCTGCAGGGCATCAACCTCGGTGTCACGAAGCTGATCACCGGCACCGTCCGGGTCGCGGGCATCGACCGGGGCGCCGGTTTCGACTCCGCCCGGGCCGTCTTCGCGACCGACCTGTGGGAGCCCTACCGGTTCAGGATCGCGGTCATCTGGTGGATCGCCTTCACGGTCATCGCGACCTGGTTGCTCACCCGCACCCAGTTCGGCAACTGGATCTTCGCTGTCGGCGGTGACGCCAACGCCGCACGCAACAGCGGGGTGCCGGTGCACCGCACGAAGATCTTCCTCTTCATGGGGACCGCCATGTCGGCGGCACTCGTGGGCATCATGACGGCCCTGCGGCTGCGGTCGGTGCAGGCCGGCCAGGGCGTCGGGCAGGAGTTCACCTTCATCATCGCCGCCGTCGTCGGTGGGTGTCTGCTCACCGGAGGCTTCGGGTCCGCGATCGGCGCGACCGTCGGTGCCTCGATCATCGGCATGGCCTTCATCGGGATCGCCTTCGCGGGGTGGAACACCGACTGGAGCTTCCTCTTCCTCGGCCTCATCCTCTTCATGGCCGTCATGGTCAACACCCTCATCTCCCGGCGGGCGTCGGCAGGAGCGACGAAATGACCACCCTGAGCGAGGCCCCTGTCCCCACGGGCGAGAAGATTCTCGAGCTGAAGGACGTCAGCAAGAGCTTCGGCAGTGTCATCGCCCTGCGCGACATCTCCCTCCACGTCGAGGCCGGCTCGGTCACGTGCGTCCTCGGTGACAACGGTGCCGGCAAGTCGACCCTCATCAAGACCCTCAGCGGAGTGCACGAGCCGTCGACCGGCACCTACGAGGTGCTCCGCAAGCCGGTGCGCCTCTCCTCGCCGCGCGACGCCCTCGCGCTCGGCATCGCCACCGTCTACCAGGACCTGGCGACCGTCCCGCTCATGTCGGTCTGGCGCAACTTCTTCCTCGGCTCCGAGCCCACGACGGGCTTCGGTCCGCTGCGCCGACTCGACGTGAAGAAGGCCAAGCAGATTGCCCGCGACGAGCTGCTCCGGATGGGTATCGACATCCGTGACGTCGACCAGCCGGTGGGCACCCTCTCCGGTGGAGAGCGGCAGGCGGTCGCGATCGCGCGCGCGGTCTACTTCGGCGCCAAGGTCCTCATCCTCGACGAGCCGACGAGTGCGCTCGGCGTCAAGCAGTCGGGTGTGGTTCTGAAGTACATCGTCCAGGCGAAGGAGCGCGGGGTCGCGGTCATCTTCATCACCCACAACCCCCACCACGCCTACCTCGTCGGCGACCGCTTCTTCCTCCTCAACCGCGGTCGGATGATGGAGAACTGGACCCGCGACGAGGTCGACCTCGACTCACTCGTCAAGGCGATGGCCGGCGGTGCCGAGCTCGAGGCGCTGGCCCACGAGCTCGAGTCCCTCGGCGGTGCCGCTGCGTCAGCGGCCGAGGAGGTCGCCGACGTCGTGTCCCACCCGACCCGCGGGGAGGACACCCGGTGAGTAGCGGAGCCGGGTTCGTCACCGGGGAGGGAGACTCCCGACCCCCGGTGCGGATGGGGATCCTCGGGGTCGGGCGCATCGGGAGGCTGCACGCCCAGCTGCTCCACCGAGAGGTGCCCGGGGCGACCGTGACGGCCGTGGCCGACCTCGTTCCGGACACCGCCGAGCGGGTGGCCGCGGGCCTCGGGGTGCCCGCTCTCGGGATCGACGACCTCCTCGCGAGCGACGACGTGGATGCTGTGGCGATCTGCACGAGCACGCCGACCCACGTCGACCTCACCGTCCGCGCCGCCGAGGCGGGCAAGGCGATCATGTGCGAGAAGCCGGTCTCCCTCGACCTCGGCGAGGTCGACCGGGCCATCGCCGCCGTCGAGTCGGCGGGCGTCCCCTTCATGGTCGGCTTCAACCGGCGCTTCGACCCGGGCCACGCCTCGGTGCGGCAGGCCGTCGAGTCCGGTGCCATCGGCGAGCTGCACACGCTGCGCATCACGAGCCGCGACCCCGCACCGCCCCCACCTGAGTACGTCGCGGCCAGTGGCGGGATCTTCCTCGACATGATGATCCACGACTTCGACATGGCGCGCTTCATCACCGGCTCGGAGGTCGTCGAGGTGTATGCGCGGGGCGCCGTGCGCATCGACCCCCGGATCGGGGAGGCCGGGGACGTCGACACCGCGGTCGTCCTCCTCACCCATGAGGACGGCACGCTCACCACGATCGACAACAGCCGCCAGGCGGTCTACGGCTACGACCAGCGGATCGAGGCCTTCGGCTCCGGCGGCCTGGCCGCCTCGGACAACCCGTCGCGCCACGGGGGCTGGCGGATGACCGCCGACGGCCGCGAGGGTGAGCCGCTCCCGTGGTTCTTCCTGGAGCGCTACCTGTCGTCGTACCGGCACGAGTGGGCGGCCTTCGTCGCCCTCGTCCGCGACGGTGGCCAGTCACCCGTGGACACCGTCGACGGCCGGGCCCCGGTGGCCATCGGGATGGCGGCGACCCGGTCGATGCGTGAGGGACGGCCGGTCGCCATCAGCGAGATCGGCTGACTGGTCCGTGCGTCGGGTGCTCCTCACCGGTGGGACCGGCTTCGTCGGCGGAAACGTTGCCGCCGTCCTCGCCGAGCACGGCGCGGAGGTGCTCTGCGCTGTCCGCCGGGACCCGGGCCCGGACTTCCCCTGGCCCTGGCGGCTCAC
>JAAYCP010000220.1 GCA_012729695.1 Actinomycetales bacterium
GGCTCCTCGTCGTCGGTCCTCACGCGTCCGTGCCCGTCCGGCTGCTGGGTCTCCTCGGAGTTCGGCTGGCGGATGCACCCGATCCTCGGCTACTCGCGGCTCCACGCCGGACGCGACTACGCCGGCAACACGGGCACCCGGATCGTCGCCGCGACCAGCGGCCGCGTCATCTCCGCGAGCTGGACCAGCGGCGGCGGCAACACGCTCATGATCGACCACGGCATGGTGAGGGGCGTCAACCTCGTCACGGTCTACAAGCACCTCAACAGCTTTGCCGTCCGCGGCGGCAGCGTGAGCCGCGGTCAGACCGTCGGTTACCTCGGTAGCACGGGACTGTCCACCGGCCCGCACCTGCACTTCGAGACCTACGAGAACGGCACGCCGGTCGATCCGCGCCGCTGGCTCTGACGGTCGGTCGGTCCGGGCGCGCCAGGTGCGGCCACGGCGAAAGCACAAGCCGGCCGCCCGATGCATCCCCAGCAGTCCGTATGCGGTGAATAGTCGCGCACGTCCGGAGCCACCGAGCAGGTAGCGTTGTCGATCATGGCCAAGGAGCAGGAGCGCAAGCTCATCGCGAGTAACAGGAAGGCCCGTCACGACTACCACATCGAGGACACGGTCGAGGCGGGCCTGGTCCTCATGGGCACGGAGGTGAAGTCCCTACGGATGGGCCGGGCCTCACTCGTCGACGGGTATGCCTCCTTCCGCGGTGACGAGCTGTGGCTCGAGGGCGTCCACATCCCGGAGTACGTCCAGGGCACGTGGACCAACCACACGCCGCGCCGCCGCCGCAAGCTGCTCCTCCACCGCTCCGAGCTGAACAAGCTCGCGCAGAAGACGCGCGAGACGGGACACACGATCGTGCCGCTCTCCATGTACTTCAAGGACGGTCGGGTCAAGGTCGAGCTCGGCGTGGCCAAGGGCAAGAAGCTCCACGACAAGCGCCAGGCGCTTCGCGAGCGGCAGGACCGCCGCGAGGTCGACCGGGCGATGAGTGCTCGATACAAGGGGACCTGAGATGCTGCTCCGTCCTGCTCGACGCCTGGGGAGCCTCCTCGGGCTGATCCTCGGGTTCGCCGTCCTCGTCGCTGTCCCGACGGCTGCCCAGGCCGAAGTCACGTTCCCGGTGGTCACCGCAGACCAGGCGCGCTCGTTCAACGTGACTTTCGAGCTCCAGGAGGACGGCTCGGTCATCGTCACCGAGCGGATCGCCTGGGAGTTCCCGAGCGGGGAGCAGCGCCGGGGGATCGAGCGACTCGTGACGACGAACGTCGGCTATCAGGACCGTGACGACGTCTACCGCCGGTACGCGATCAGCGACATCAGCGCGTCCTCGCCGACGGGCGCTCCCAGCGACGTGAACGTCTCGGACTTCGGCAGCACCGTCCGTATCCGCGTCGGGGACCCCAACGTGTTCGTGTCGGGGGTGCAGGAGTACATCGTCTCCTACCGGCTCGCGAAGATCGTCAACGACATCGGGGACGGCACCGCCGAGTTCTACTTCAATCTCATCGCCCCCTCGAACAACAACATCTACCAAGGCATCTCAGCGACGGTGACCGGCCCGGCAGCGGCGACCCGAACCGCCTGCTACTACGGCGAGCTCGGTGCGACGAACGAGTGCACCCACTCGCCGGGGGAGACCGCGACCTTCTCGTCCCCGGACATCGGCCCTGGCCAGGGCGTCACGATCATCGCCTCCTACCCCCGGTCCGCCTTCGGCGACCTCACCCCGGAGCTCGTCGAGTACGACTCCAGCGGTGGCTTCGGGGAGTCGTCCCCCCTCTCCGAGACCTCCCAGAAGGCCATCGGCGGGCTGCTCGTCGGGACCGGCCTTCTGCTCCCCATCGGTGCCGCTGCGCTCATGGGTGTGCTCGTCCACAAGCGCGGTCGCGATGAGTGGTATGCGGGGCTCACCCCCGGTCTGACGCCTGGACACGGCGAGCAGGCCGAGGTCCGCCGCGCCGGCACGCCGACCCCGGTCGTGCAGTTCCACCCGCCCGAGGGTGTCCAGCCGGGTCTGGTCGGCGTGATCCAGGACGAGTCCGCCGATGTCGTCGACGTGTCGGCCACCATCGTGGACCTCGCGGTGCGCGGCTTCCTCCGGATCGAGGAGAAGAAGAAGTCGGGCTTCTTCGGGCGCGACGACTGGGAGCTGACCTGGCTCACTCCTCCGGCCAACGCCAAGCCGCTGCTGCCGTACGAGAACTCGCTCCTCGACGGGCTCTTCCGCCGTGGCTCGCCGATCCGGCTCTCGCAGCTGAAGAACCACTTCAAGCCGACCCTCGACCTCGTCCAGCGTCGCATGTACTCCGAGGTCGTCGACCGCGGCTGGTTCCGTCGGTCACCGGAGTCGGTGCGTCAGATGTGGCAGGGACTCGGCATGACGCTCGTCGTCTTCGGCGTCCTCGGCCTGTTCTTCGGCGGGGGACCGGCGAGCTACTTCCTCAACAACACGGGGCTGCCGTTCCAGCCGTGGTTCATCCTCTGTGGCGGTCTGATCATCGCCGGCATCATCACCGTCATCCTCGGCAGGCGCATGGCCCACCGCACGGCCGACGGAAGCGCCGTGCTGGCTCAGGCCCTGGGCTTCCGTCAGTACATGGAGACCGCTGAGGCCAACCAGATCAAGTGGGAGGAGGCCGAGCAGATCTTCTCGCGGTTCCTGCCCTATGCCATCGTGTTCGGAATCGCCGATAAGTGGGCGGAGACCTTCGAGGAGGTCGCCCGGGCCGCCGCTGCCGCGGGCCACACCGTCACGATGCCGACCTGGTATGTGGGGTCCGGCTCGTTCGGCCAGATGGCGTCGTCGATGGACAGCTTCAACACCGTCGCTGCCGGCACCTTCGCCTCGACCCCGGGATCCTCGGGAGGCTCCGGCTTCAGCAGCGGTGGCGGCTTCTCGGGAGGCGGCGGCGGAGGCTCCTCAGGCGGGTCCTGGTAGCAGGGAAGCGCCCCACGAACGTGTCGTTCGTGGGGCGCTTCTCTCTGTGTGTTCGACGCGTGGCGCGCACGGTGCACGCGCTACCGCGTCGAGGTGGTCAGTTGTCGAACGCGTCCTTGACCTTCTCGCCGGCCTGCTTCAGGTCGGACTTGCCCTGCTGAATGCGACCTTCGGCCTCCTTGGCCTCGTCGTCAGTCAGCTTGCCCTGAGCCTCCTTGGCCTTGCCCACGAGGTTGTCCTTGGCGTTCTCGATCTTGTCACCCAGTCCCATGCCGTGCTCCTTCCGTAGAGGGGTGATGCCGTCGCGTCGCGGCGACATCGCTTCACTCGAACTTAAGCGGTGTGCAAGGACGGCGCGGAACGACAGCGGTAGGGGGCGGGTGTCTGAGCCCGGTGACATGCTCAGCCGATGACGAGGATGAGGTCACCGCCCTCGACGTGCTCGTGCTCGCCGATGGCCAGCCGCTCGACGGTGCCGGCCTGCGAGGCGGTGATGTTGGCCTC
Organism: Actinomycetales bacterium; assembly: GCA_012729695.1. GTDB lineage: Bacteria > Actinomycetota > Actinomycetes > Actinomycetales > Dermatophilaceae > F2B08. Next base: position 3,449 of record JAAYCP010000220.1, read on the forward strand.
CATCTTCATCGCCTCGATCGTCGCCACGACGTCGCCGGCGTCCACGCTGTCGCCCTCGGCCACCGTCGGAGTGACGACGCCACCGAAGGGCGCTGCGACGTGGGCCGGGTTGCCCGGCTCGGCCTTCTCCGCCGCCTTGACCTGCACGTCGACGCTGCGGTCCCGGACCTGGACTGGCCGGAACTGGCCGTTGAGGGTGCACATCACCGTGCGCATCCCCTGCCGGTCCGCCTCGCCGATCGAGCTGATCCCGACCAGGAGCCGTTTGCCGGCCTCGATCTCGACCTCGTACTCCTCACCCTGGTCGAGACCGTGGAGGAACTCGCGGGTGCCGAGGACACCGAGGTTGCCGTACTGCTCCCGGGAGGCCTCGAACTCCTTCGTGGGGCCGGGGAAGAGGAGCGCGTTGAGGGTGCGCTGCGGGTCGCTCTCGAGGGCCGCCTCCTGCTCCGCGGTCAGCTCGGTGACCCGCGGCTTCGCCTGGCGTCCTTGCAGGGCCTTGGTGCGGAACGGCTCGGGCCAGCCGCCGGGCGGGTCTCCGAGCTCGCCCTCCAGGAATCCGATGACCGAGTCCGGAATGTCGAACTTCGTCGGGTTCTCCTCGAACTCGTCCGGATCGGCGCCATGACCGACGAGCGCGAGCGCGAGGTCGCCGACGACCTTGCTCGACGGAGTCACCTTGACGAGGTTGCCGAGGATCCGGTTCGCCGCCGCATACATGTTCTCGATGTCCTCGAAGCGGTTGCCGAGCCCGAGGGCGGTCGCCTGCTGGCGCAGGTTGGAGAGCTGCCCACCGGGGATCTCGTGGAAGTAGACCCGGCCGGTGGGGGAGGCCAGGCCGCTCTCGAAGGGGAAGTACAGCTGTCGGGTGGCCTCCCAGTAGGGCTCGAGCGCGAAGACCGACTCGATGTCCAGCCCCGTCGGCCGGTCGGTGTGGTCGGTGGCCGCGACGAGTGCGGAGAGGCTGGGCTGTGAGGTGGTGCCGGCCATCGACGAGCACGCGGCGTCGACGGCGTCCACACCGGCGTCGATCGCTGCGAGCAGGGTGCCGATCTGGCCTCCGGCGGTGTCATGCGTATGCAGGTGCACCGGCAGGTCGAACCTCTCCCGCAGGGCGCTGACCAGCTTGGCCGCGGCAGGCGCCCGCAGTAGGCCGGCCATGTCCTTGATGGCGAGGATGTGCGCGCCGGTGCCGACGATCTGCTCGGCCAGCCGGAGGTAGTAGTCGAGGGTGTAGAGGCGCTCGTCGGGATCGAGGAGGTTGCCCGTGTAGCAGAGGGCGACCTCCGCGACGGCGGTCCCGGTCTCGAGCACCGCCTCGACCGCCGGACGCATCTGCGCGACGTCGTTGAGGGCGTCGAACACGCGGAAGATGTCCACGCCGGTGCGGGCTGCCTCGCGCACGAAGACGTCGGTGACCTTCGTGGGGTAGGGCGTGTAGCCGACCGTGTTGCGTCCGCGCAGGAGCATCTGCAGAGGGATGTTCGGCATCGCCTCGCGCAGGAGCGCGAGCCTCTCCCATGGGTCCTCGGAGAGGAAGCGAAGCGCGACGTCGTAGGTCGCGCCGCCCCAGGCCTCGACTGAGAACAGCTCGGGGGTCAGCCGGGAGACGTGATCGGCGACGTGGAGCAGGTCGCGCGTGCGCATCCGGGTCGCCAGCAGCGACTGGTGGGCATCGCGGAAGGTCGTGTCCGTGACAGGCACGTCGGTCCGCTCACGGAGCCGTCGGGCGAACTCCTCCGGGCCGACTTCGAGGAGCAGGTCCCGGTTGCCCCGCGGCAGGGGAGCGGTGAGATCGAGCTCGGGCAGCTTGTCGCGTGGGCGGACCGGTGCGCGCCCCGGACCGTGCGGCTGGTTGACGGTGACATCGGCGAGGTAGGTCAGCAGCTTCGTGCCGCGATCGGCCGGGACCCGGGCGCGCAGCAGCTCGGGGCGCTGGTCGATGAAGCTCGTCGTCGCGGCGCCGGCCTGGAAGGTCTCGTCGGCCAGTACCGCTTGGAGGAAGCTGATGTTCGTCGAGACGCCACGGATGCGGAACTCCGCCAGGGCGCGCTGCGCGCGTCGGACAGCGATGGGGAAGGTGCGCCCACGACAGGTGAGCTTGACGAGCATCGAGTCGA
>JAAYCP010000221.1 GCA_012729695.1 Actinomycetales bacterium
CAGCAGATGCTTGCGGAGCGGGCCAGCAGCTGAGCGCGGCTTCGCGGGCGGGCCCACAGCCCGCTGTCGTCGCTCCTCGGTTGTCGCGGTGGACGGGTGCGATGCTGGCCGCATGACGTGGATCGGGACCTCCGGATGGAGCTACGACCACTGGTCAGGTGTCCTCTATCCACCGCGGACCCCACCTGGCAGGCGTCTGGACCTCTATGTGCGAGAGTTCAACACGGTCGAGCTGAACGCCAGCCACTACCGGTGGCCCCGGACGACGACGTTCGCCGGTTGGCGCGCCCGACTGCCGTCGGGCTTCAGGATGTCGGTCAAGGCCCCGAGGGGGCTGACGCACGCCAGGAAGCTGGACTCTCCGGAAATCTGGATCGAGCGCATCGCCGCGTCCTGGCGCGAGCTCGACGACCACCGCGGTGTCTTCCTCGTGCAGCTGCCACCGACGATGGAACGGGACGACGAGCGACTGGACCGCTTCCTGAGCCAGATGCCCAAGGAGATCGACGTCGCCGTCGAGATGCGCCATCCCAGCTGGCACGACGACGAGGTCTTCGACCTGCTTTGCCGGCATGGTGCGGCGTACTGCGTGATGAGCGGACCCGGCCTTCCGCGCGTGCTGCGTACAACCTCGCCGCTGGTGTACCTACGCCTCCATGGACCGTCCGACGAGCGGCTGTACGCAGGCTCCTACTCGGACGAGGAACTTGCCTGGTGGGCTGCTCGGATCGAGGAGTGGGAGAGAGCAGGCAAGGAGGTCTACGCGTACTTCAACAACGACCTTGGTGGACACGCGGTGCGTAACGCCCGGCACCTACGCGAGCTGCTCAGGACCTAACAGATCTCGACTCCACCTGTCCATCCTGCAGCCGGCCTACCGCGCCAGGGCCGCGCCGACCCACGCTTCATCGTCGCTGACGTCCCGAGTGATGTCGAGCCACTGGGGCACTCCCTGCGAGGGTCGGTCGCCGTCATCGATCTCCGCGACGAGAGTGCCGTCCTCGTGCTCGTCGATGGTGACACGCCATCCTTCTCGCACCACGAGGTGTCGACGCTTTCGAAGTGTGCGAGCAGGCAGCGCCTCAAGGAGTGCCCACTCGGCCTCATCGAGGTAGAGGTTCGTGCACGCGATCTCCTCCGGTCCTGATCCGAGGCGGACCTTGTGACCCAGCTTGCGGACGATGGAGCCGTCGGCCTCACGCACCTCGCGGAGTCGAAGCCGGGTCCCGGTCAGGTACCGATCGACGATGTCGCTGGTGGATGTCACCCCGGCGGGGAGGCCACCGACGAGATGGCGCCTCTCGCGCTCCACCACTGCGTACTTCAAGGAGACGGACACCTTCTGAGGTTAGGGCCGTCCACCCCCGCCCCGGCGCGCGCCTCGCACGGCGAGCAGCACGCCGAGTAGGGCGACGAGCGGGCCCACAATCGCCCACACCGTCACGCCGGTCATGGGACTGCCGCCGATCCACCCCAGTCCCTGCCCCGTCCACAGCAGCCCGAGGAGGACGAGTACTGCCCCTGCGACCACCATGATCGATCGGTTCATCACGCCAGACTAGTGCTGCCCGCCTGAGATGTCCCGTCCCCACTCGAGCTGCCCCTGGCTGACCGATCGCCCTCGGGAGGAACGGGAACGAGCACGACCATCGGGGATCGCTGCACCCAGTCCTCCACCGAGTAGGGCTGCTCGGCGTACCAAGGCTGCAGGCGCCAGGCCGACTCGACGATCCGTCGACGCTCCTGCGGATCGGTCACCTCCTCCGCGAGCACTGCCACGTCGGTGACCGGCGACCGCAGGTGGATCCACGCGTGTGGATGCGCCCGCAGGTTGGCGAGCCAGTGCCTTGGCCCAGGAGTTCCGGTGAGGACGAGACGGCCGTCGACCACGACATACCAGATCTCCACCCGACGGGTCGCGCTGGTGCGACGGCCCTGGGTGCTCACCTCGCACGTGCCAGTGGGTGGCAACTCCCTGACGTCCATGCCCGCAGGTTAGGACACGTGCCCACAGGCGGGAGGCATGCGCGGCACAGCCACACATCGTCCCGAATCGCCGCTACCGTGTGCTGGGTGAGATCGGGTGGTGAGTCGATGCCTGGAGCGGTCCCCACCTGGCGCTACTCCATCGGCCTCCTCGGCCTGGCCATCCCGATCAACACCATCCGCATCTCGACCCTGCTGTTCTACGTCGACATCCTCGCCCTCGACGTGCGCGCCTACGGAACGGTCATGGTCGTCTACGCCGTGCTGGACGCCATCGACAACCCGGTGCTCGGGCACCTCTCCGACCGCACCCGCTCCCGGTGGGGACGTCGCAGACCGTGGCTCGTCATCGGCGCCGTGACCCTCGCGGCAGGACTCGTCGGGTTCTTCTTCGCGCCCACCCGGCTCGAGGGCCTCGGTCTCGTGGTGTGGTTCGCCTTCTTCGCCATCCTCTGCGAGGCAGCGGACTCGATGTTCTCGGCGAACTACCACGCGCTCCTCCCCGAGCTCTTCCGGACCGAGCACGAGCGCGCGGGGGCGAACTCGCTGCGGCAGGTGTTCCAGCTCGTGGCCTTCACCATCGCTCTGGCCGCCACCCCGGTCCTCACGACGTCGGTCTTCGGCTCGGAGGACTCTCCCGAGGGCTTCCGGGTCACCGCGATCCTGTATGCGGTGGTCGCCCTCGCCGTGATGCTCTTCATGGCGCTGAGCGTCCGGGAGGACCCGAAGGCCGCACCGGAGGAGCCGGCCGGTCTGCGGACCAGCGTCGGGGTCATCCTGCGCAACCCGCACTTCTGGCTCGTCGGTCTCGCGACCGCCTGCTACCTCGTGCCGCTGGCGTTCATCCTTGCCGGCATCCAGCTCTACGTGAAGTACACGCTCGAGCTGCCCGTCGCATACGCACTCTGGCTCATCGGGTCCTCGATCGCGATCGCCGCCGCTCTGCTGCCGGTGTGGACGCGTGTGATCCGCCGCCGCGGTGCACCGTGGGCGTGGCGGCTGGCGTTCGCGTTCCTCGCCGGGGGATTCATCCCGTTCTTCCTCGCCGACTCCCTGCTGACCGCGATCGGCGGGCTCGGCGTCGTGGCCATCGGCTGGTCCGGTCTGCTGGCGACCAACGATCTCGTCCAGGCGCGCGTCGTCGACGCCGACGTCCGGCGCCACGGTCAGCACCGGGCAGGTCTCTTCCTCGCGGCCTTCGGGTTCTTCAGCCGTCTCAGCGGCGCGACCGCAGGTATCGGCCTGGGCTCCCTCGGTGTCCTCTTCGGCTACTACTCCGGCGCGGACCCGGGTCCGAACCCGGGCATGGCCTTCCGGGTGGCGGTCAGTGTCTACCCGTTCGCCATCGCCCTCGTCGGGCTGGTCCTCGCCCTCCTGACCAAGGTCCCGGAGGCCGGAGCCCACTCACCCTCGGACGATGCCCGAGACCTGCCGAGGACCGGAGCCGAGCCATCGTCGGACGAGGCCCCGGACATCCACGCGGCGCAGGTCGAGCCCGCCTGAGAGGCCGGGACAGGCGTCATACGCCGACGTCGCCACTCAGCGCAGGACGGGCGCGATGTCCTTCCGGTAGCGCCGACCGAAGATGGTCATCAGGACGCTCTGGACAGCCCTCGGGATCTGCTGATCGAGGGCAGCACGGGCCTCTGGCGCCAGCCCGTCATTGAGCCAGGCGAGGAACGCACCAGTGACCCTGAGCGGCTGCTCCTTGCGGATCTGCTTCTCCGCGGCCTGCCACTCGGGGGTGTCGTGGAGCTCGGTCAAGAGTGGCTCGACCTCCTGCTCCTCGTGATCGAGGTGTCTGACGGTCACCTTCGCTGCCATCGCGACGGCGCGGCGGGCTGCGTCGAGGGTGCCCTCATCCGGAGCCCGGCGGTAGTCGGCCATCGCGGAGTCGGCGGCCGCAAGCGCCCGAACCATGTCGGCGTGCTCCGAGGCGACGTGGCCCGTCACCTCGGCAGGGACACCGAGTGCGGTCAGCGCGGGCAGGACATGCTTCTCCTCGGTCACATGGTGGTGGTGCAGCTGCGAGGCCAGGTGGTCATAGGCGTGGGCCACGGCCTCCGCGCGATCCGGCGCAGTTGCGTCAGCCCGTCCCAGCGCATCCTCCAGGCGCGCGAAGTCGCGGCGCACGGCGCTGTGGATGATCTGGTTCATCGACATCGAGGGTCTGTCGGTCATGGTTCAGTCCTCCCCCGCCACGATCCGCTCCCCTCCGGAGGGGCCGCATGTCCTTGCAGTCGGTGGCTGTCTCAGCGGTTGGGGGTCCGACGATACTCGCCTCACGCGGTGTTGTGGAGGGCGTTTCGCTCTCCCCGCCGCCCTGCGGAGTCTCGACCGCCAGGTGAGGGGCGGGGTAGCGTGAGACGGCGCGATCGCCCAGCATCAGGAGCCTCATGACGACGACGTCGAGCGCTGCAAGAACCCCGGGCCCGGACCGGACCGCTCCCGGCAACCCGAGCCCGGTGGCGGACCTGAACCTGACCGTCAACCGAGCCCTGGTGCCCATGGGCGAGGTGGCTCCCCACACCACCCTCCTGGACTGGCTCCGCGAGCGCGGGTAGACGGCCGCGAAGGAGGGCTGCGCCGAGGGCGAGTGCGGCGCGTGCGCGGTTCTCATCGCTCGGCCCACCACAGCGACAAGCGCACCGGAGCCCACAGAGTGGGTGGCCGTCAACGCCTGCTTGACCCCCGTCGCGGCGCTCGACGGACAGGAGGTCGTCACCGCCGAGGGCCTCGGAAGACCTGAGGCCCTGCACCCGGTCCAGCGTGCTCTGGCGGCGCGGGGCGGGAGCCAGTGCGGCTACTGCACCCCCGGGTTCGTCTGTGCGATGGCGGCTGAGTTCTACCGGCCTCGCCGTCACGAGGCCGACCCGCACGCGCTGTCCGGGAACCTGTGCCGCTGCACCGGGTACCGCCTGCGCTGGCTGGCCGCCCTTGAACGACTCCGAACCAGTGGTGAACCCGGGGTGCTGGTGACGGTCATCGCGGTGCGAGGACAACGCCCCGCGTGACGCCGGCGCGAAGATGGTCGTCTCGGCGACGCAGGAGTGGGACACCATCGGTGGCGGTGCGTTGGAGGCGACGTCCATCGAGCGGGCGCGGGCGATGCTGGCTGCAGGGTCCGGCCTTCCCGAGACCTTCACCTCCGCTCTCAGCGAGCACGTCGTCTCCGGTCACGGCGTCCAGTGCTGTGGCGGGGAGGTCACCGTCCTCCTCGAGCCCCTCGCCGCACCGGCGTGCATCGCCATCTTCGGCATGGGTCACGTCGGGTATGAGGTCGCCCGCATCCTGGCCCGGCACGACCTCGACCTCCACCTCGTCGACACCCGGCCCGACCGCCTCACCCCAGACCGGCTGGAGCCGCTCGCCGACGCGGACGCGCGCATACACCTCCATGCTGTGCCGGTTCTGCCCGAGCAGGTCCTGGTCACGCTGCCGGCCGGCACGCACGCCCTCGTCATGACCCATGACCACGCCGAGGACGCCGCGATCGTCGATGCTGCCCTGCGGACGCGAGGCCTCGCCACGATCGGCCTCATCGGGTCCAGCGCCAAGTGGACCCGAATACGCCGTCACCTGCTCGGCAGCGGGCTCGGTGAGGAGGACCTGGCAAGGGTCAGCACGCCGATCGGGATGCCCGAGCTGGTCGGCAAGGACCCGGCCGTCATCGCCCTGAGCGTGGCGGCCGACCTGGTGCGACGCATACATCGGGCCTATGGGGAGTCGGCGGAGATCTCTGCGCTGGAGGGCGGTCGCACGCTGACGTGATCCTCGTGACCGTCTCCCCGGCGGGCGGTGTCGGCGGACGGTGACCCCGGGACCACCCCGCACGCGGCAATAGTGTGAAGGTCCCGTCCGGTGATCCGCCTCGCCGGGCGAGCTCGACGGCGAGGAGAGACAGATGCAGGTCGCCAAGATCCTGAGTCACCTACGACACGGGTTGTGGTTCATCCCACTCGTGTATGGGGTGGCCGGCCTCATCCTCAACGTCATCACGACGACCCTCGACTCGATGACGGACTTCCGGCTCATCCCGCTCTCCGTCATCGGTGGCCCGGATGCAGCCCTCGGCATCCTGGGTGCGGTGGCCGCCTCGATGATCAGCCTCGTGGCCACGGTCCTGTCCATCACGATGGTCGTCGTCCAGCTCGCGATGGGGCAGTTCTCCCCGCGCATCGTGCAGACCTTCCTCCAGGACCGAGTCAGCACGCCATCGGTCTGTTCGTCGCCACCTTCGTGCACGCCATGCTCACCATGCGTCAGGTGCTCGTCAGCGAGGACGACCCCACCGTCCCCGGCGTCTCCGTCGCCGTGACCTTCCTGCTCGTCGTGGTCAACGTGGTCGTGCTCGTCGTCTACATCCACCACATTGGTCGAGAGCTCCAGGTGTCCTCACTCATCGAGCTCGTCGGCAAGCAGACCAGGTCACTTCTCGACGAGGTCTATCCGGACCGTCTCGACAGCGACGAGCAGAGGGATCCCGACCTCGTCACGGCGGCGCACTCCGGTGTGCTGACCCAGATCGGGCGGGAGCAGCTCGTCACGCTCGCCCGGAGGGCGGACTGCCGGATCGATGTCCTTCCCGCGATCGGGCAGTTCGTGCCCGCCGGCGCCCGGCTCGCCCGGCTGACCGGGCAGGGCACTGATGGGATCGACGTCGACGAGGTGCGGGAGGCCTTGGTCCTCTCGTTGGAACGGACCTTGGAGGAGGACGTCTCCTACGGTCTGCGGATGCTGGTGGACATGGGTCTTCGGGCCCTGGCCGACAGCTCCCACGCGGATCCAACCACCGTCGTCCAGGTGGTCGACCGCGTGCACGACCTGCTCAGGCAGCTCTCGCGAAGGGAGCTCACCGAGGACGTCCAGCGGGACGACACCGGGGAGGTCCGGGTCACGGTGCCGTCGATGGACTGGACCGCATACGTCCGTCTCGGCTTCGAAGAGCTCGTCCTCGTAGGAGCCGGGTCGCCACAGATCGCACGACGGCTGAGGTCCGCCCTCGAGGACCTGCTCGAGTATGCCCCGGAGGACCGTCACCCTCCGATCGAGGAGCAGCTCGCTCAGCTCGAGGACAGCGTCGCAGACGCCTATGCGTATGACCGCGTGATCGCCCTGGCCAGCCGGCCCGACGCCCAGGGCATCGGGGTCGCGGCCGGCGAGGGTTCCACGCGGCACGCGGTCGATCGGTAGTGGCCGCGGTGGATAAGTAGTGGCACGCGGTCGATAAGTAGTGGCACGCGCTCGATCGGTAGTGGCACGCGGTCGATCCGTCGTGGCGGCTTCGATATGTGATGGCGCCGTCGACCCGCCACTGACATGCTGAGCCGGTGAGCGAGACGGCCTGGGAGGACGTGGAGAACGAGGCTGCCCGCCTCGAGTCCGAGGAGGGCTTCTCCGGGATCCTTCGCGCGAGCCGCGGCGACGAGGTCCTACTCGAGTCGTGCCATGGAATGGCGAACCGCGCCGATGCAGTCCCCGTCACACCACGGACCCGGTTCGGCACGGCGTCGCTGAGCAAGATGTTCACCGCCATCGGCGTCCTCGACGCGGTCGGTCGCGGGGAAGTGAGTCTCGACGCCCCTGTTGTCGAGGTGCTGCCGGAGGGCAAGCGCCCCAACACGCTTCGTGACGACGTTCTGGTCCACCACCTCCTCTCGCACACCTCCGGGATCGCCGACTACTTCGAGGAGGACGAGAACCTGCCGGGGTACAAGGAGGACTTCGGCGCACTGTGGGAGGAGCTGCCCACCTACCGCGTGCGCGACTACACGGCCCTCGTTCCCCTCTTCGCCGACCTGCCGCCGGTGTGCCCGCCCGGGACGGCGTACCACTACAGCAACGCCGGCTACGTGCTGCTCGGGATTCTCCTCGCGGAGGTCTCCGGCATGCCGTTCGCCCAAGCCGTGGAGACGCGCGTCTTCGCCCCCGCCGGCATCACCTCGAGTGGGTACTTCGCTCTCGACGAGGTCCACCCGCATGTGGCCCAGGGCTATCTCCGTCCGTTGACGCCCGACGGCCCCTGGCGCACGAACGTCTTCTCGGTGCCGGCCGTCGGTGGCGGGGACGGCGGCGCCTACGTCACCGCAGCCGACGTCGACCGCTTCCTCCGGGCGATCCAGCGCGGCGGAGTCTGGCAGGGCGTCACCCCCGAGCTCGTTCTCACACCTCGTGCCCGCGTCAACGAGTACGGATCGTCCGGCTACGGCGTCGACGTGCGGGACAACGGGGCATTCGGCAAGGGCGGCGGCGATCCGGGTGTGGCGACCTTCTGCCGCTACCTGCCGGCCACCGACACGGCCATCGTCTTCCTGGCCAACGTGGACTGGGACGAGACGCCGGGTATCTACGAGCTGCTCGACATGCTGCTCGAAACCGCCTTCCCGGCTCCTCAATGAGCCGGAATGAGCAGGGCCGGCGACCTCGGTGAGGTCGCCGGCCCGGGCGGGAGCGTGGCGCTTCCGCTTGGCCGTCGCCTGGGTGACGTCGCCGCCCAGGCGACGGATCAGCGGCTGGACGCCTCGCGCTCCTCATCCGTGAACCCGATGTCGGCCGTCGCCACGCCGGCAGCGCGCGCTGCCCGCATGCGGCCCACGACCGCGGACGTCGATGCCATGGCCGCGCGCGACGAGGCGCGGGTATAGGTCATCGACCGGGCCGCCGGGACACCGAGCGCCGTGCCGACCTCGATGGCGTCCTGGTCGGCTCCGAGATAGAGGAACTCCCAGGAGTAGGTCTTGGTCTGCTGCTCGATGAGTGCCTTGATCGCGGGGTGGGTCCACTCCTTGGAGGCGTTCTCCAGACCGTCCGTCATGATCCCGACGATGACCGTGCCGGGACGCTCGTCCTCCGGGAGAGCGGCCAGCGAGGCGCCCGCGTCGGTGATGAGACGGCCGATCGCGTCGAGCAGCGCGGTCATCCCCCGGGGCTGCAGGTCGAGGGAGGGAACCTCCTGGACCGGGCGGTCCGCATAGACCACCTCGTAGCGGTCGTCGAACTGCGCGAGGGTCACCCGGCACTCGCCCGGCTGGTTGCGCTGCTCGGCGATGAACGCGTCGAAGCCCCCGACGGTGTCCTCCCGGATGGACTGCATCGAGCCCGACCGGTCGAGGAGGAAGTACAGGTGGGTCAGGTCCGGCTTGGTCATGGTGTCTCCTCGGGGTCGTCAGGTGTCGCGTCGACGCCTGAATCTCAGTGGGGCGGGCGGGGTGCCTGCCTCAGGGGCCGGTCGACCGAGCTCGGCGTCATACCGGGCCCGCTCGACCGCGGCGCGGGTGATGCGGCCCTCGGGCGACGCATACGCCCTGAGCCGGGAGGTCCGCGCGAGCCGCGGGCCTACGGCGTTCTCCGACAGCTCCGCCAGCTGGCCGGCCTGCCGCAGCGACGCACCCTCGTCGAGGACGGCGAGCGCCATCGCCTCGTCGGCGGCGCGGGTGATCTGCTGCTGCGCCTCGATCAGAAGGGGCAGCGCCGCGGTCGCGCTCTCCGCCTCCCTCGCCTTCGCGAGCGCCTCGACCGCGTCGTCGATGAACTCGTCCAGGTCTGCTTCTCCCGTGGCCATAGCGACAGAGTAGCCGCAGTTACTGCGCATTCGCAATAGTCTCGGATTCGCAGTCCTGGTGATACGCAGGTGGCGAGCCGTCACGCAGGCCCAGATGCGGCCCCGATGCCCGGCTCGTGGAGAGCCGCACACCTGACATCGTGAGAGTCGGCGCCCGACTGGCGGGTGCTTCTGGTCACCAGGAGGATCGAAGTGAGCTACAAAGTCGGGTACTTCGTCGGGAGTCTGTCCAAGGAGTCGATCAACCGGACTCTGAGCAAGGCGCTCATCTCGGTTGCACCGGACGACCTCGAGTTCCACGAGATCTCGATCTCCGACCTGCCGCTGTACAACCGGGACCTGGACGGCAACTACCCACCCGAGGCGCGGGCCCTGAAGCAGGCCATCGCCGACTCCCAGGCGCTGCTGTTCGTCACGCCGGAGTACAACCGCTCGATCCCCGGCGCGTTGAAGAACGCGATCGACTGGGCCTCGCGCCCCTGGGGTGAGAACTCGTTCGACCATGTCCCCACCGCCGTGATCGGTGCCTCCCCCGGCATGATCGGCACCGCCGTCGCCCAGCAGAGCCTGCGTGGGGTGATGAGCTTCTGCAACGCCCGCCAGATGACCGCGCCCGAGGCCTACATCCAGTTCAAGCCTGAGGCGTACGGCGAGAGCGGCGAGGTGCTGGACGAGGACCTCAAGGGCATCCTCACCACCTTCATGGAGGAGTTCCGCGACCACATCGCGCGCGTGCTCACGGTGCTGCCTCGCGAGTAGGCCCGCGCACGCGACCCTCCGGCCGGTTTCCGTACCACAACGTTCCTATTGTCACGTTGTGGTACGCCCCCGGCTGAGTGTCGTGGTGCAGAACCTCCGTGATGGTGCAGAACCTCCGTCGTTCGACACCTGCTCCGAAATGCACGCGCAATTGCGCGCAAACCACGGAGCACGTGGGTGGCTCAATGAGTAAGGGGTGCACCACGGAGCACGTGGGTGGCTCAATGAGTAAGGGGTGCACCACGGAGCAAGTGGCTGCCTCACGGAGTAAGGGGTGCACCACGGACCACGTGGGCGCCTCAATGAGTAAGGGGTGCACCACGGAGCACGTGGGCACCTCACGGAGTAAGGGGTGCACCACGGACCGCGTGGGCTAGCCCGCCTGCTGAGCCGCCCAGGACGCGTGCATCCGGGTGTAGACCCCACCGGCCCAGACGAGGTCTCGGTGGTGGCCGAGCTCGACGATCTCGCCCTTGTCGACGACGACGACGATGTCGGCTGCCTCGGCCGTGGAGAGCCGGTGCGCGATCGCGATCGAGGTCCGGCCCCGGGTGAGGCCGTCGAGCGCCCGCTGCACCCGCACCTCGGTCGAGGGGTCGACCGCCGAGGTCGCCTCGTCGAGGACGAGCAGGTCGGGGTCGGCGAGATAGGCACGCACGATGGCCACGAGCTGCCGCTCCCCCGCGGAGAGTGACTCGCCACGCTGACCGACCTGGGTCTGCAGACCGTGCGGCATCCCCTCGATCCACGCGTCGAGCCCCAGCTCGGTCACCGCGAGAGCGATCTCGTCGTCATCGGCCGAGGGCTTGCCGAAGCGGATGTTGTTGATCAGTGTGTCGTCGAAGAGGAAGCCCTCCTGCGGCACGAGCACGACCCGCTCCCGCAGCGAGGAGAAGGCGATGCGGCGCAGGTCGTCACCGTCGAGCAGGACCCTCCCTTGGGTCGGGTCCATGAGTCGGGTGAGCAGCTTGGCGAGCGTGGTCTTGCCCGAGCCGGTCTCCCCGACGACCGCCACCTTGGTGTGCGGCTCGATCCGCAGGTCGACGTCGCGCAGCACGAGGTCGCCGCCGGGATAGGCGTAGGAGACGCCGTCGAACTCGACCGTGATCGGGCCGCGACGCTGGATGATCCCGTCCTCGGGGTCGGAGACGTCGGCCGGGGTGTCGATGACACCGATGACCCGGCGCCAGCCGGCGACGGCGTTCTGCATCTCGTTGAGGATCTCGGTCGCCATCAGCACCGGCATGGTGAAGAGGTTGACGAGGAAGAGGAACGCGAGGAGCTGACCGAGGGTGAGGCTCCCCCGCGCGGCGAGGACCGTCCCGACGACGAGCACGATCGCAGTGGTGATACCGGCGAAGGCCTGCCCCGAGACGTACGCCATGACCGAGCGGATCTGGGCCTTGACCCCTGAGTCCCGGTGCGCCTCGATGGCGACATCGATGCGTTCCGCCGTGCGGTCCTCGACACCGTAGGCGCGGATCGTCGTGGCACCCACGATCGACTCACTGATCGCACCCAGCATGTCGCCCACCCGGGCCCGCACGGCACCGTATGCGCGGCCCAGCATCGGCTGGAACCTCCGGATGAGCAGGGCGAGGGGAACGAAGCAGACGTAGACGACGAGGGCGAGGATCGGGCTGTAGATGACCATCAGCGCCGTCGACAGCATGATCTGGGTCATGCTGATGAGCAGCATCAACCCGCCGAACTGGACGAACATCGACACGGTGTCGACGTCGTTCGTCACCCGCGAGACGAGGGCACCCCGGCGCTCGGTCGACTGGGTGAGCATCGAGAGGTCGTGGATGTGCCGGAAGGCCCGCAGCCGGAGCGTGGCCAGACCCCGCTCGGCGGCGGTGAAGAGCCGGACGTTGACGAAGTACTGGGCCAGCGAGGTGATGAGGACGACGCCGGCGGCGATGGCGATCGCCACCATGACGAAGCGGACATCGACCCCCTGCTCGGCCATGATGCCGTTGTCGGTCGCCTGCTGGACGACGAAGGGGATGACGACGCGGCCCACCGTGGCGACGACGGCGAGCGCCATCGTCAGCGCGAGGCCCTGCTTGATCTCCGGGGACAGCTCGAGTCCGCGGCGCAGGGTCGCGAGGGTGCCGAGCGCGCTCTGCTGCTCGATCCTGCTGCTCTCCGGCAGCTCCTCGCGGTCCTGGTCCTCGTCGACGACATCGCTCATGAGTCCCGCACCTCCCCTCGGGCGACGGCCGCTCGTTCGGCGGCCTCGCGGGCATAGGCCTGCACCAGGTTGGCGTATCCCTTGCACCGCTGGAGGAGCTCGCCATGGGTGCCCCGGTCGACGACGCGGCCGTGCTCGATGTAGACGACCTGGTCCGCCAGCATGATCGTCGCCATCCGGTAGGCGACGACGAGCACGGTCATTCCCTCCCTCGCCTCACGGAGTCCGGCGAGGATGGCCTGCTCGACCGAGGGGTCGACCGCCGACGTGGCGTCGTCGAGCACGAGCAGGCGCGGCTTGCGCCAGATGGCGCGGGCGAGGGCGATGCGCTGGCGCTGACCACCGGAGAGGGTGCCGCCCCGCTCGCCGATGACGGAGTCCAGGCCCTTCGGCAGGGCATGGACGAAGGAGTCGGCCTGGGCGATGCGCAGCGCCTCCCAGACCGACTCGTCGTCGGCGTCCGCACCGAGAGTGACGTTGCCGCGCACCGTGTCGTCGAACATGAAGGTCTGCTGGGCCACGAGGGTCGCCACGGCGGGCAGCTCGCCGCGGGCGAGCTCGCGGGCGTCGACCCCGTCGATGTGCACCGATCCCGAGTCGGCGTCGACGAGCCGGAGCGCGAGGTTGGTGAGGGTGGTCTTGCCCGAGCCGGTCGGTCCGACGAGCGCCGTCGTGCTCCCCGCCTCGACGTCGATCGAGACGCCGCGGATCGTCGGCTGCTCCTCCCCCTCGTGGCTGTAGACGACGTCGCGCAGCTCGGATGAGGCCGGGCCGGAGACCTCGGGAAGCCGGACGTCTCCGTAGGGCATACTCCCCTCTGCCCGGAGCACGCCCTGCACCCGGTCGTACCCGACGACCGATCGAGGGATTTCGGCGAGCACCCACCCGAGCGCCCGGACGGGGAACGCGAGGAGCGAGAACAGGTAGGCCATCTGAACGACGTCGGCAGCAGCCAGCTCGCCGCGGGATACCCGCCACGTGCCCACGCCGAGCACCGCGAGGGTGCCGAGGGTCGGGATCGCCTCGATGACGGGCTCGAAGACCCCCCGGGTCCGACCCACGAGGATCAGCGAGTCGCGCAGCTCGTGCGTCTTCTTGCGGAACCGCTCGGTCTCCTCCTCCTCGCGGCCCATGGCCTTGACGATGAGCCCGGCCTCGAAGGACTCGTGCGCGACCTCGGCCACCTCGGCCCGCAGCTGCTGGGCCTGCGTGATCCGCGGTGACATGAAGCGCTGGAAGACGATGTTGGCCAGAAAGAGTCCCGGGAAGACGAGCAGGCCGACGAAGGCCAGGAACGGGTCGCCCATCACCATCATCGTTCCCGCGATGACGAGCATGACGACGACGCCGATGGCCATCGGCAGCGGGTTGAACACCTGCCAGGTCGCCTCGATGTCGGCGTGCGCGTTGGACAGCAGCTGACCAGAAGGGTGCGCGTGGTGCCAGGAGAGCGGCAGCCGGAGGTACTGCCGGGTGACGTCACGGCGGTACTGCGCCTGGAGGTTGAAGCCGGCGACTGTCGCCCACACCCGGCGCAGGATGACGCCGGTGACGTTGATGACGAGAACGCCGAAGAGAACGCCGAAGATCAGCCACAGCCCTCCCGCCGTCACCGAGCGGTTCAGGTAGGCGGGCTCGATGACCCGGTCGGTGACCCAGCCGATGGCCCATGCGGTCCCGACGGTAGCCGCGGCCCAGAGGGTCGAGCCGAGGACGGCGACCGCTGTCGGGCGGGGCTGGGACCGGATGCCGCTCCAGATGACCCTGAGGCCGCGGCGCAGGACTGCGGGGGTCGCTGCCGGCCGTGGGACCGGAGCGCTGGCGGAGGACATTTACGCAATTCTACGAGTCGGTAGGGGGTGGTTCTGACCACCCCTACCGACTCGGAGAGCGTCCTCGAGCGTCGCTAGCCGAGGAGCCGGACCGTGTCGTGCCCCTCGATCTGCGCGGCCAGCGAGCTGACGTGGTGCGTCACGTCGCCGTAGGTGTGCTCGACGGCGGTGAGCAGAGCGGTCAGGTGGCCCACCGCATACTCGGCCGTCATCCCGATGCCGCCGTGCAGCTGGATAGCCTCCTGGCCGATGTGCCGACCGGTCCTGGACAGGACAACGCGGGCGCGTGACACCGTCGCCGGGTCGGTGTCGCCCTCGGCGACCGACATCGCAAGGAACATCGCGCTGGAGCGGGCCAGCTCGAGGGAGACGTACATGTCCGCCGCCCGGTGGGTGAGCGCCTGGAAGGCCGCCAGCGGGACGCCGAACTGCTTGCGCGTCTTGAGGTAGTCGGTCGTGAGCCGCATGGCCGACTCCATCGCTCCGAGCGCCTGTCCCGCGAGCGCGACCGAGGCCAGGGCGAGCGCACGGTTGAGGGACTCCGCAGCCGCTGCCCCACTCAGGAGGAGCCGTCCGCGTTGCCCGGAGCCCAGCACCCCATCGGTGACCTGCGGTGCGTCGACGACGACGAGCACCGTCCCCTCCTCGGCCCGGGCCGAGACAATGAGATGAGTTGCGCTCTCCCCGAACGGGATCGGCCCCTTCGCCCCCTCGAGAACCCAGCCCTCTCCGGACTGGGTGGCCTGCACGCCGCCGGGCACCGGGGCGAAGGCGCGCAGGGGCTCGGCCAGCGCGGGTAGCGCGAGTGCCTCCCCGCCGATGACCGACGATAGGAGGTCGTCGCCGGCGTCGGCGAGGAGCTGGGCGGCGAGCAGGGCGTCCGGGTATGCGGTGCTCAGCCCCGCCTGCCCGAGCTCACCGGCGGCGAGGAACACCTCGACCGCCGTGGCGCCGAAGCCGCCTACCTCCTCGCCGAAGGGCAGTCCGAGGAGCCCGGTGTCCGCCATCGCGGCCCACAGGTCTGCGTTGTGCGGCTTCGGCCCTGCGCCGGTGCGACTGGGTCCGGAAGGGTGGCGCGCGGCCATCTCACGGACGGCCTGGGCAAGCGCCCTCTGCTCTGAGTCGATGGTGAAGTCCATTGTCGTCTCTCCCCTCTCAGCCCTTCAGTCCCAGCACTGCGCCCGCGATGATGCTGCGCTGCACCTCGTTCGAGCCTCCGTAGATGGAGACCTTGCGGTTGTTGAGGTAGGTCGGGGTGGCACGGCGCGCCCACTCCGGCACGAGCGCCCCGTCCCCGGAGTCCGCGAGCACGTCGTCCTCGATGAGCCAGGCCAGCGACATCGGACCCGCCACGTCCATGGCGAGCTCGGAGACGTCCTGCTGCAGCTGGGACGCGCGGATCTTCAGGATGGAGGAGGCCGGGTTGGGCTTGCCGTCCTCGCTGTGCCCCGCGACGCGGATGACGGTGAGCTCGAGGGCCACGAGCTCGGCCTCCAGCGCGGCGAAGCGCGCTGCCACGAGCGGGTCCTTCAGGAGCGAGGTGCCGTCGCTGCGGGAGACGCCCGACGCATACTCCTTGGTCTGGGCGAGGTGACGCTTGAGCGTCCCGACCGGGCCGATCCCGGTCCGCTCGTTCCCGAGGAGGAACTTCGCGTAGTCCCAGCCCTTGTTCTCCTCGCCGACGAGGTTCTCCGCCGGGACACGGACGTCGGTGAAGAACACCTCGTTGACCTCGTGCCCGCCGTCGATGAGCTGGATGGGCCGGATCTCGACACCCGGGCTGTACCGGTCGATGAGGAGGAAGGAGATGCCCTCCTGCTTCTTGGCGTCGGGGTTGGTGCGGACGAGGCAGAAGATCCAGTCGGCGTGCTGGCCGAGGGTCGTCCACGTCTTCTGGCCGTTGACGACGTACTCGTCACCGTCCCGGACAGCGGTGGTGCGCAGGGAGGCGAGGTCGGACCCGGCGTCCGGCTCGGAGAAGCCCTGCCCCCACCAGATGTCGAGGTTCGCGGTCGCCGGGAGGAATCGCTGCTTGAGCTCTTCGCTGCCGAAGGTCGCGATGACCGGACCGACCATGCTGGCGTTGAACGGCAGGGGCATCGGAACGGCAGCGGCCTGCATCTCGCTCTGCCAGATGTGGAACTGGAGGGGGGTCCAGTCGCGGCCGCCCCACTCTGTGGGCCAGTGCGGCACCGCGTACCCCGCGGCGTTGAGGATCTGCTGGCTGCGGACGAGCTCGTCCTTGGTCAGCGGCGCCCCGGCCCTCACCTTGGCGCGAATCTCCTCCGGGAACTGGGTCGTCATGAACTCCCGGAGCTCCGCCTGGAACCGGGCGTCCTCCGCGCTCAGCGAACGCTGCATCGATGCTCCTCCACCGTCATTGGCTTGCCGGGGACCAAGGTAACCCGCCGGACCGACTC
>JAAYCP010000222.1 GCA_012729695.1 Actinomycetales bacterium
ACGTCCGCCCGCGCGAGTGAGAGGTAGGTGGCCTGCATCCCGATGAAGTCGAACTGCATGTGCAGCTCGTCGGCCGACCTGCCGCCGAAGAAGGCGTACTGCTCGGGGTAGGGGAGGTTGACCTCACCGAGCATCATGGCGTGCCCGCTCCTGCGGGACAGGAAGCCGTTGACCTCCTTCATGAACGCGTGGGGGTCCACCTCGTTGCCGTCGCCCTCCTTGGACCCGTCCTGGGCGAGGAAGGGGACCCCGTCCACCCGGAACCCGTCGAAGCCGACCTCGAGCCAGAAGCCGATCGTGCGCATGATCTCGTTCAGGACCTTCGGGTTGTCGAGGTTGAGATCGGGCTGGTGCTTGTAGAAGTGGTGGAGGTACCACTCGCCGGTCCGGTCGTCCTTCTCCCAGATCGAGTCCTCCTGGTCGGGGAAGACGACCTGGTCGGACGTGTCACCCGGATCGTCCGATCGCCAGATGTAGAAGTCCCGGTAGGGGTTGTCCTTGCTGCGCCGGGACTGCTTGAACCACGGGTGCTGGTCCGAGGTGTGATTGACGACGAGATCGGCGATGACGCGCATACCCCGGTCGTGAGCGGTGCGGATGACCTCGACCAGCCGGCCGTGGTCGCCGAGCCGGCGGTCGACGCCGTAGTAGTCCATGACGTCGTAGCCGTCGTCCCGGTCGGGGCTCGGGTAGAACGGCATGAGCCACAGGCAGTTGATGCCGAGCTGGGCGAGGTAGTCGATCCGCTCCGCGAGACCCTGCAGGTCGCCGATGCCGTCGCCGTCCGCGTCGTAGAAGGTCTCGATGTCGAGGCAGTAGACGACGGCGCTCTTCCACCACAGGTCACTGGTGTCGGTGATGTTGATGACTCAGCCCTCCTCGAGCCGGGGGAGCACCTTCTCGGCGAAGGTGTCGATGAACGGTCGCTGGTCCTGACCCACGAAGTGCAGGTAGATGTCGTCGAAGCCGAGCGACGCATACTCCTGCAGCCAGTCGACGTGCTGGTCGAGGTCCGAGGAGATCCGGGCGCTGTCGTGGACCACCTCGATGGGCACGTGCTCGGACATCGCGTCGAACGCCTCGGGGGTCTCGGTGTCCCACGGGATGGGCTCGGCGAAGACGTTGCTGCGCCACTGTTCGTGCGCGACCGCCTCGGCCTCCTCGCGGGTGGGCGCCCACGACAGGTGGACCTGCAGGCTCACCTTCCCCCGGCCTCCGGCGCCCCGGTATGCGTCGAGCACCTCTCGCAGGGTCTCGACCGGTTGGTTGATGGTCACCAGGCCATCGGCCCACGCGGCGACGCGCTCGGCCGAGGAGACCGAGACCGCGGGGGCGATGAGCAGCGGGGTCGGTTCAGGGACGTCGTAGATCCGGGCCCGGTCGACCGTGACGTGGCCGTCGTGGCTGACCTCCTCGCCCGTGAGCATCCGTCGGATGATGTCGACGCACTCGTCGAGCCGTTCCTCCCGCAGCTCCTTGCGCGGCCAGGGCTGGCCGGTGATGTGCTCGTTCATCGCCTCGCCGCTGCCGAGGGCCACCCAGAACCGGCCCGGGAACATCGTGCCGAGGGTGGCGATGCGCTGGGCGTGGACGGCAGGGTGGTAGCGGTAGCCCGGTGCGGAGACGCAGCCGAGGGTGAGGTCGGTCGTCGCCAGGGCTGCACCCAGCCAGGACCACGTGTAGCCGGAGTGCCCCTGACGCATGCTCCAGGGTGCGAAGTGGTCCGAGCACATCGCCATCTGGAAGCCGGCCCGCTCCGCGTGCTGGACGTCGAGGAGGAGCTGGCGGGGCGAGATCTGCTCGTGAGAAGCGTGGAATCCCCATCGGGTCATCGCTCCATCGTGCCGAGGCGCACAAGGTTGGCCAGCATCCGCGCCCTCGCGAACCGCGTTGTCCGGCTGCCGATGGCGTCCGCCGGCACAGCTGTTCCGGTCCTTGCCCGGCCACGGACTCAACCCGCCGGTTCATCTTTCAGATAGGCCTGGGTCAGCGCGAGCGCCGTTGCCAGAGAAGCGATCAGGGCCAGTCCGGCGATTGTCCAACCGACGGGTGCCCCGCTCGCAGCCCAACCCACCGCGAGGACGGCCCAACCAGCGACCGTCAGTCGACCGGCGCGTCCGGCCCAGAGGCGCAGCACATCCGGATCGAGCGGGACGAAGGGCGGCGTCAGGGATGCAACGGTGAGGAGCACGTGGGCGGCGACGAGGAACGGCAGGGCGATGGCCGCGCCGACCTGCCACGTCGGCACGTCCGCCACCGTCCACCACCACAGCACGAAGAGCAGCACCACCGCACCCGCAGGGGACTCGGGTCGCAGGACCGCGATCCCGCCCAGAGCAAGGATGCCGAGGATGAGCAGTGGAGGGGGCGCGGCGCCACCGAACCAGGTCGCGCTGCCGCCGATCAGCAGGCAGAGGATCGTGGCGACGCGCACGACGATCGCGCCGCGCGACCATGGGTGTTCCCGCACCCGTCCCACGCTCGGGAGAGGACCCATCTCCAGGGCGCCGAGTGCCGTCCCGGGCCCCGCGCTCGCGGCAGCCGACTCCCTGGTCGGTGCCGATGCTCTGGCGCGGGTCCTCAGGCGTATCACGATCG
>JAAYCP010000033.1 GCA_012729695.1 Actinomycetales bacterium
CGCGCGCATCGAGCCAGGCGGCCGCGTGGCTGGGGATCGCGTTGACCCCGTTGGGCGTGAGCTGCACCTTCCCGACGGTGGCGACGCACCCGTGCTCCTCGGCAGCACGACGGGCCGCGATCGTCACGGCGGCCACGCCGAGCATCGCGTCGAAGCGGTCCTCGAGCCGCGTCGTCCCGGCGTGATTGGCCTCCCCCTCGAGATCGATCCGCCACCGTCCGTGCGGCCAGATGTCGGTGCCGACGCCCACGGGAGCGTCCAGATCGACGAGGTGGCGACCCTGCTCGACGTGCAGCTCGACGAAGGTGCCGATCCGCGCCAGGACGACGTCGTCACGACCGATGTGCCGTGGATCGTGCCCTGCCACGGTCATGGCGCTCGCCATCGTGCGACCGTCGTCGTCAGCTAGGGCACGGGCGCGGTCAGGGTCGAGTACACCGGTGAGGAGTCGGGAGCCCGCGCAGGCCACACCGAACCGGGCGCCTTCTTCGTCAACGAAATTCACGACGCCGATCGGACGATCCGGCTCGTGGCCCCGACGGCGCAGCTCGTCGATCGCCGCGAGCGCGCTGACCACCCCGAGCGGCCCGTCGAAGGCTCCACCGTCCGGGACGCTGTCCAGGTGGGAGCCGGCCACAACGCCGGGGCGGCCGGCTGCGGCGGCTGCGTCGGGATCACCCCACCAGGCCCACTGGTTCCCCACCCTGTCGGTGACGACCTCGAGTCCACGGCGGGCGCACTCGGCGACGAACCACTCGCGCAGCTCGTGGTCCTCGCGCGTCCACGCATAGCGCCGGTAGCCGCCGGACGACGCCGATCGGCCGACCGGCGACAGGTCCGCCCACATCCTCGTGAACTCATTCATGACCGGACCATTCCACCATCCCGGTGCTGCCGAGTGGCCCGGCGAACGGAACGGATCGTCTCGCATCCGAGACGATCGAGCCGCGCCACAGAGCCCTAGGCTGGTCCCCATGAGCGAAGAACGCGCCCTGGCCGCCCTCGACGACCTCGGGATCGGGTATGCGGTCACGCGCCACGGTCGGGTCGGCTCACTGGCCGAGGCGGCCGCCGCCCGCGGCGTGGAGCCCCGCGACATCGTCAAGACCCTCGTCGTGCGGCGGGCCGAGGACGACTACGTGCTCGTGCTCGTCCCCGGCGACCGCGAGATCTCCTGGCCCAAGCTGCGGGCGCACCTGGGAGTGAGCCGGCTGTCCATGCCGGATGCGGTCAAGGCCAAGGACGCGACCGGCTACGAGAGGGGCACGATCACGCCCTTCGGCGCGACGCATACCTGGCCGGTCATTGCGGACGCCTCGATCGTCGGACGCTCCGTGTCGATGGGAGCGGGAGCCCACGGCGTCGCCGTGACGGTGTCGGCCGACGAGATGGTGTCGGCACTCGGCGCCGAGGTCGTCGACGTGACCGAGCCGGCCTGACACCACCCAGACCGGCACGTTTCAGCCTTCGCGCATCGGGATGCGCACGCCGCGCTCCTGCGCGACCTCCTCGGCCCGCTCGTAGCCGGCGTCGAGGTGCCGGATGACGCCCATGCCGGGGTCGTTCGTAAGCACGCGGGCGAGCTTCTCCGCCGCGAGCGGCGTCCCGTCGGCGACGCTCACCTGTCCGGCGTGGATAGAGCGACCGATCCCGACCCCGCCGCCGTGGTGCAGCGACACCCATGAAGCGCCGGATGCCGTGTTGACCAGGGCGTTGAGCAGCGGCCAGTCGGCGATCGCGTCCGAGCCGTCGGCCATCGCCTCGGTCTCCCGGTAGGGGGAGGCGACCGAGCCGCAGTCGAGGTGGTCTCGCCCGATGACGATCGGGGCACTCACCTGGCCGGAGGCGACGAGGTCGTTGAACGCGAGTCCCGCCTTGTCGCGCTCGCCGTAGCCGAGCCAGCAGATCCGCGCCGGGAGACCCTGGAACGCGACCTTCTCCTGCGCGCCACGCATCCACTTCTGGAGGCGGTCGTTGTCGGGGAAGAGGTCCATGACCGCCCGGTCCGTCGTGTGGATGTCCTTGGGGTCGCCCGAGAGCGCCACCCAGCGGAACGGGCCCTTCCCCTCGCAGAACAGCGGCCGGATGTAGGCGGGGACGAAGCCCGGGAAGTCGAAGGCCCGGTCGTAGCCGCCGAGGCGCGCCTCGTCGCGGATCGAGTTGCCGTAGTCGAAGACCTCGGCCCCGCCGTCCATGAACCCGACCATCGCCTCGACGTGCTTGGCCATCGACGCGCGAGCCCGGTCGGTGAACTCCTCGGGCTTCTTCGCGGCATAGTCCGCCCACTCCTCGAGGGCGATGCCCTCCGGCAGGTAGGAGAGCGGGTCGTGCGCCGAGGTCTGGTCGGTGACGATGTCGATCGGTACGCCTCGACGCAGCAGCTCGGGGAAGACGGTCGCCGCGTTGCCCACGACTCCGACCGACCAGGCGCGGCGCTCCTCCTTGGCGCGCAGCGCCCGCTCGACCGCGTCGTCGAGGTCGTCGGCCACCTCGTCGAGGTAGCGGTGCTCCACCCGCCGCTGCAGCCTTGCGGGATCCACATCGACGATGAGGCACACCCCCTCGTTGAGCGTGACCGCGAGCGGCTGCGCGCCGCCCATGCCACCGCACCCACCGGTGAGGGTGAGGGTGCCGGCGAGCGAACCGCCGAAGCGTTTCTCGGCGATGGCAGCGAAGGTCTCATACGTCCCCTGCACGATCCCCTGGGTGCCGATGTAGATCCACGAGCCGGCCGTCATCTGGCCGTACATCGTCAGCCCCAGCTGCTCGAGCCGGCGGAACTCGGGCCAGCTCGCCCAGTCGCCGACGAGGTTGGAGTTCGCGATGAGGACGCGCGGTGCCCACTCATGGGTCTGGAAGACCCCGACGGGACGGCCGCTCTGGACGAGCATCGTCTCGTCGGGACGCAGGTCGGTGAGCGTGCGCACCATGGCGTCGAAGCTGCGCCAGTCGCGCGCGGCCCGGCCGGTGCCGCCGTAGACGACGAGGTCATCAGGCCGTTCGGCGACCTCCGGGTCGAGGTTGTTCATGAGCATCCGCAGCGGGGCCTCGGTGCTCCACTGACGGGCGGTCAGCGTGGTGCCGCGGGCGGCTCGGACGGGGCGGGCGCCTTCCATGGTTGGTCCTCTTTCTCGCGATCGTGGTCAGTGGAGTGGGCCGGTGACAGCGGTGGCAGCAGCGACGACGGTCCCGTCGACGACGGCCTCGTATGCGCCGGCCAGGTCAGGAGCGAGGAACCGGTCCCCGCCGGGCTGGGTTCGAGTGGTGGCGTTGAGCGCGTCGATGACGGCACCGGTCGCCGGGGCGGGCTGCAGCGGAGCGCGCAGCTGGATCCCACGCGCGGCCGTGACGAGCTCGATGGCGAGGACGCGGCCGAGCGCCTCGACGGACCGGCGCAGCTTGCGGGCACCACCCCAGCCCATCGAGACGTGGTCCTCCTGCATCGCGCTGCTCGGGATCGAGTCCACGCTCGCAGGGACAGCGAGGCGCTTGAGCTCGGCGACGAGTCCGGCCTGGGTGTACTGCGCGATCATGAGGCCCGAGTCGACGCCGGGGTCGTCGGCGAGGAACGGCGGGAGCCCCTGGTTGCGGGCCTTGTCGAGGAACCGGTCGGTGCGGCGCTCGGACATCGACGCGAGATCGGCGGCCGGGATGGCGAGGAAGTCGATGACATAGGCGATCGGCGCGCCGTGGAAGTTGCCGTTGCTCTCGACCTTGCCGTCGAGGGTGACGACGGGGTTGTCGATCGCGCTCGCGAGCTCGTACCCGGCGATCCGGGTGGCGTGCTCGAGGGTGTCGCGCAGTCCTCCGGCGACCTGCGGTGCACAGCGCAGGGAGTACGCATCCTGCACACGCGGGCAGTCCTCGGTGTCATGCGAGGCGCGGATCGGGCTGTCCCTCAGCACCTTTCGCATGTTCTCCGCCGAGAGCGCCTGCCCCGGCTGCGGACGCAGGGCATGGAGGTGCGCTGCGAAGACATCATCGGTCCCGAGCAGACCCTCGACGCTCATCGCCGCCGCGATGTCCGCGACGGTCGCAAGGGCGCCGAGGTCGTGGATCGCGAGGCACAGCATGCCGAGCATGCCGTCCGTGCCGTTGATGAGGGCAAGACCCTCCTTCTCGTGGAGGACGACGGGCTCGATCCCGTTGCGCCGCAACGCCTCTCCGGCGTCCATCAGCTCACCACCCACTGCGACCGGACCCTCACCCATGAGCGCGAGGGCGCAGTGGCTGAGCGGGGCGAGGTCCCCCGAGCAGCCGAGGGAGCCCCACTCATGGACGACCGGGGTGATCCCGGCGTTGAGCATGGCGACGTATGCGGTGAGCGTCTCCTCGCGGATCCCCGTCCGACCGGTGGCGAGGGTCGCGATCCGCAGCAGCATGAGCGCGCGGACCACCTCCTCCTCGACCGGCGTGCCCATGCCCGCGGAGTGTGAGCGGACGAGGCTGCGCTGCAGCTGGCGGCGCTGCTCGGTCGGGATGTGCTTCGTCGCGAGAGCGCCGAAGCCCGTCGAGACGCCGTAGTGGGGCTCGGTGTCGTCCGCGAGTCCGTCGATGACGGTCCGGGTCCGGCGGACCTCGGCGAGGGCCTCGGCGCTCAGCTCGACAGGGGCGTGGTGGCGCGCGACCGCGACGACGTCCTCGATCGAGAGCGGCGCGGCACCGACGACCACGGGGTGGTGCTGGTAGGTCATCCCGCTATTCAAG
>JAAYCP010000034.1 GCA_012729695.1 Actinomycetales bacterium
CCCAGCTCGACGAGTCTCCTGGCAGCCGTGGACTTGCCCGACCCGATGCCTCCGGTGAGGCCCACTCTCAGCATGGTGACACCGTAGTGCGCCCACGAACGAAGGATGCGTCTTCGAGGCCCCGGACCTCGTCGACACAGCGGCGACCGCGCGGGAGTACCCACGGTCCCCCCTCGCCACTAGGTTCGGAGCATGAGGGATCTCTTCGACGCCTACCCCTACCAGGACCGGTATGCGGTGCACCGCACTCTGCCCGACCGGGGACGCGCCTCCGACGACGTCCTCGGAGAGCTGGCTGAGATGGCCCGCATCGAGGACGCCGCCTGGGAGGAGGGGCAGTGCTCGGGCACCATGTATGCCGGAGACCACGCCCACTACACGGTGCTGAACGAGGCGTTCGGCCTGTTCTCGCACAGCAATGCGCTGCAGCGGGACATCTGCCCCAGTGCCACGCGCTTCGAGGGTGAGATCATCGCGATGACCCTGGACCTGATGCACGCCAGTGTGGTCACCGACAGCTCACCGGCGGGGATGGTCACCGGGGGCGGCACCGGCAGCATCCTCCAGGCGATCCTCGCCCATCGCGAGTACGCCCGGGCCACACGCGGCATCGACCGCCCCTCGATGGTGCGGCCGGCCACGGCCCACCCGGCCTTCGTCAAGGCGGCCCACCTCTTCGGCCTGGAGCTGCGCACCGTCCCCGTCGACCCGGTGACCACCCTCGTCGATCCGCAGGCTGTGGCGGACGCCATCGACGACACCACGGTTGTGATCGTCGGCTCAGCGGGCAACTACCCCTACGGCACGATCGACCCGATCGAGGACCTCGGACAGGTCGCCCTCGAGCACGGTGTCGGACTCCACGTCGACGCCTGCCTCGGCGGGTTCATCCTCCCGTTCGGTGAGGAGCTCGGGTACCCGATCCCGCCCTTCGACTTCCGGGTGCCTGGGGTGAGCACCATCTCGGCCGACACCCACAAGTACGGCTACGGCCTGAAGGGGTCGTCGACGGTCCTCTTCCGGGACAAGGCCGTTCGCAACGCGTCCTACTTCCTCGTGCCCGACTGGCCCGGAGGCAAGTACTTCTCCCCCGGCATGGAGGGCTCGCGAAGCGTCGGCCTGCTCGCCGCCACGTGGACCTCCCTCGTGACGACTGGGCGGGACGGCTACCTCGCTCACGCCAGGAGGATCTTCGAGACCTCGAGCCTCCTGCAGGATGTCGTCCGCTCGCACCCTGAGCTGCGCCTCATGGGCGATCCGACGTTCCTCTTCGCCTTCACCTCCGACGAGTTCGACATCTACCACGTCGCCGACTCCATGAAGGAGACCGGCTGGCGGTTCAACGGTCTGCAGTACCCGAACGCCCTCCACATGGCGGTCACCCGACCGCAGACCCAGCCCGGGGTGGTCGAGCGCTTCCGCACCGACCTCGCCCGCGCCGTGGAGTACGCGAAGACCCAGGACCAGCCGCCCGCCTCGGCGGCCATCTACGGCGGAGTGCCCGGAGGCCTGACCCCTGATGTCTCTGAGTTCATCGCCGCGATGATGAGCGACATCCTCGACGCCCAGCAGACGGTTCCGCCGCCGTGAGCGGGTCGCGGTCGGACGCCAGGTCGGTCGTCGTGGCGGTCGACCTCGGGACGGGCGGCCCCAAGGTGGGGCTCGTCGAGCTCGACGGGAGACTGCTGTGGAGCGGGCTGCGCCCGGTGCCCACCGACCGTCCCGCCTCGGGTCGGGCGGTCCAGGAGGCCGAGCTGTGGTGGATCACCACTGTCGACCTCGTATGCGAGGGTCTCGCGACGTCGGGGGTCGCCCCGGGCGCGGTGGTCGCGTTCGCCGTGACCGGGCAGTGGGGGTCGACCGTGCCCGTGGACCCTGAGGGCCGACCGGTGGGACGGGCCCGGACCTGGCAGGACAACAGTGCAGCTCGATACTCGCGCGAGGTCATCGGTGGGCCGGTCCTCGGCTACCACCCGCTGCGGCTCGCGACCTGGATCCGGCGGACCGCGGGTGCTCCGTCTCCGCTGGGCGGTGACCCGGTGAGCCACCTCCTCGGCTACCTGCGCGACGAGCCGGACGTCGCCGCCAGGACCAGGTGGTTCCTCGAACCCGTCGACTTCCTCACCATGCGCCTGACCGGGCGGGCGTCGGCAACGGCCGCGTCGATGTCGGCGGCCTGGCTCATCGACGTCCGAGGTGAGCGGACCGCATACGACCAGGACCTGGTCCGACTGGCCGGAGTGGACGGTGAGCGGCTCCCGCCGCTCCTTCCCGCGAACTCGGTCGTCGGGCCACTGCTCCCGGAGGTCGCGCGTCGAATGGGTCTGTCCTCCGAGGTCGTCGTGGTCACCGGCATGCCCGATACCCACTCGGGCTGGACGGGGTCCGGACGAACGGAAGAGGGGGCTCTCCACCTGGCGATCTCCACCTCCTCGTGGATCTCGGCGGCGGTGTCACGCAAGCGAACCGACGTCGTGCACTCGGTCGCCACCATCCCCGGCCTGCTGCCAGGCGGCTACCTCATCGCCGACAACCACGAGTCGGCCGGATCCGCGCTTGCCTGGTTGCGCGACCTCGGCCTCGGCGCCACGTTCACGGATCTGACGCGGATGGCGGGGCGGTCGCCGGCAGGGGCCAACGGAGTGATCTTCACTCCGTGGCTGGCCGGCACGCGCTCGCCGCGTGACGACCGCTCCGCGCGTGCGGGGTGGCACAACCTCTCCCACCGCACCGAGCCAGCCGACCTGGTGCGGGCGGTGCTCGAGGGCGTGGCGCACCAGGCGGCGTGGTTGCTCGACCCGGTGCTGCGCTTCTCCCCCACCCCCTCTGAGTCCCTTCGGATCATCGGCGGCGGGGCCCGATCGGACCTGTGGTGCCAGATCCACGCCGACGTCCTCGGCCGGCCCGTGGAACGCGTCGCGGATCCGATGACCGCGCAGCTGCGTGGGGCGGCCCTCGCCGCGGGGGTCGCCCTCGGCCGGCTCACGTGGGCGGACCTGGGATCCCTCGCCGACATCGACCGGACCTTCCTCCCCGACCCGCACCGGCACGCCCACTATGCGGCCGTCACAGCCGAGCTGCCTCGGATCCACTCCGGCCTCAAGGGCGTCGCGGCGCGTCTGGTCCGGACCTGAACCGGCCGTCCGGACACGACGGAGCCCGCCAGGTCGAAGACCTGACGGGCTCCGTCGTGATCGATCCGTCCGGATCAGATCCGTCTGGATCAGGCGATCAGTTGCCGGTGAGCTTCTCGCGCAGCGCGGCGAGTGCCTCGTCGGAGGCAAGGGTGCCGCCGGTCGGGGCCGGTGCCGGGGATGCGCTGCTCGAACCGGAGGACGAGGAGTCCGAGGAGTAGGACGTCGCGGTGCCGGCCGCAGCCGCAGCAGCAGCGTCGTCGGCCGCAGCCTGCTCGACCTGAGCCTTGTGCGCCTCCCAGCGGGCGTGCGCCTCGGCGTACTCCTTCTCCCACTTCTCCCGCTGCGCCTCGTAGCCCTCGAGCCACTCGTTGGTCTCGGGGTCGAAGCCCTCGGGGTACTTGTAGTTCCCCTGCTCGTCGTACTCCGCCGCCATGCCGTACAGGGTCGGGTCGAACTCGCTGACCGCGACGCTGCCGTCGTTGGCCTGCTTGAGCGAGAGCGAGATCCGACGACGGTCGAGGTCGATGTCGATGACCTTGACGAAGATCTCGGCGCCGACGGCGACGACCTGCTCCGGGAGCTCGACGTGACGCTCAGCCAGCTCGGAGATGTGGACGAGACCCTCGATGCCGTCCTCGACTCGGACGAAGGCACCGAACGGCACCAGCTTGGTGACCTTGCCCGGCACGACCTGACCGATCGCGTGGGTGCGGGCGAAGTGCTGCCACGGGTCCTCCTGGGTCGCCTTCAACGACAGGGAGACGCGCTCGCGGTCCATGTCGACATCGAGCACCTCGACGGTGACCTCGTCGCCGACCTCGACGACCTCGGACGGGTGGTCGATGTGCTTCCAGGACAGCTCGGAGACGTGGACCAGACCGTCGACCCCACCGAGGTCGACGAACGCACCGAAGTTGACGATGCTGCTGACGACACCGGTGCGGACCTGGCCCTTCTGGAGCTCGCGCAGGAAGGTGGTCCGGACCTCGGACTGGGTCTGCTCGAGCCACGCACGGCGGGACAGGACGACGTTGTTGCGGTTCTTGTCCAGCTCGATGATCTTGGCCTCGATCTCCTTGCCGACATACGGCTGGAGGTCGCGCACACGACGCATCTCGACGAGGGACGCAGGAAGGAAGCCCCGCAGGCCGATGTCGAGGATGAGACCACCCTTGACGACCTCGATGACGGTGCCGGTGACGACGCCGTCCTCCTCCTTGATCTTCTCGATCGTGCCCCAGGCCCGCTCGTACTGAGCGCGCTTCTTGGACAGGATCAGTCGACCTTCCTTGTCCTCCTTCTGGAGCACCAGGGCCTCGACCTCGTCACCGACGGACACCACCTCGGAGGGGTCGACGTCGTGCTTGATCGAGAGCTCACGCGAGGGGATGACGCCCTCGGTCTTGTAGCCGATGTCGAGCAGGACCTCGTCCCGGTCGACCTTAACGATGCGGCCCTCAACGATGTCGCCATCGTTGAAGTCCTTCATGGTTGCCTCGATGGCGGCCAGGAGGTCGTCGTGCGAGCCGATGTCGTTGACGGCCACCTGGGTTGCGGTCTTCTCGACCGTGCTGGTGCTCATGTAGTAGGAACTCCGTAGGGACTGTTTGTCTAGAAGGGACAGCTGAATCTAGAGAAATGGATAGGGTCGTTCTGCGGTCGGTATGCGCGGCTCACTCCAACCACGGCATCAAACCGGCAGCAGGCACAAGCGTGTGCACACAAACGTGCTCTGACATCGTATCGACGCCGTCATGCCCGGTCAAAGCGATCGGC
>JAAYCP010000223.1 GCA_012729695.1 Actinomycetales bacterium
CCCTCGATCTCGACCCGCTGCTCAACTCGTTGCGGGCCCAGCTCGATGGTCTCGACGACTACACCGACCTCGTCGACCCGGTGACCTCCACCGAGGTGACGGCCGGCTCCCTGTCCGGCGACCTCACCGATATCGCCGAGGCACTGCTGCACGGCCTGCAGCATCACCAGGCCGGTCGGCACAGCGAGGCGCTGTGGTGGTGGCAGTTCAGCTACCTCTCGCAGTGGGGCGAACGGGCATCGATGGCCCTGCGCGTCCTGCAGACGCTCCTCGCACACGTCCGCCTCGACGCCGACGACGAGCTCGTAGCCGAGGCGGAGTTCGAGGCACTCCACCCCTGACCTCGCAGGTGACCTGCCCCGCGGTCCGGATCGCGGCGCGACCAGGACGCGTCTGCCGACGGCGACTAGCATCGATCGCTGAACTGCTCATTACGCACAGGAGAACACGCGCGTGCCCATCGTCGTCCAGAAGTACGGCGGCTCCTCCCTCGCTGATGCCGAAAGCATCAAGAGGGTCGCCCGTCGGATCACAGAGACCCGACGCGGGGGCAACGACGTCTGCGTCGTCGTCTCCGCCATGGGCGACACCACCGATGAGCTCCTCGACCTGGCTCAGGAGGTCAGCCCGCTGCCTGCGCCGCGGGAGCTCGACATGCTCGTCACTGCCGGCGAGCGCATCTCGATGGCCTTGGTCGCGATGGCGATCAACGACCTCGGCTTCACCGCCCGCTCCTTCACCGGCTCGCAGGCCGGAGTCATCACCGACGAGGAGCACGGCAAGGCCAAGATCATCGACGTCACGCCGGGACGCATCACGTCGGCCCTGGCCGACGGGCACATCGTCATCGTCGCGGGCTTCCAGGGTGTGAGCCAGACGACCAAGGAGATCACCACCCTCGGTCGGGGCGGCTCGGACACGACCGCCGTCGCGCTCGCCGCCGCCCTCGATGCCGACGTGTGCGAGATCTACAGCGACGTCGACGGCGTCTTCACGGCGGATCCGCGCATCGCACCGAAGGCGAGCAAGCTCGACCGGATCTCGGCCGAGGAGATGCTCGAGCTGGCAGCGGCCGGCTCCAAGATCCTGCACCTGCGGTGCGTCGAGTACGCCCGCCGCTTCACCATCCCGATCCATGTCCGCTCGACCTTCACCGACAAGCCGGGCACGATCGTCGCAGACTACTCCGAAGGAGAGGCCGTGGAAGCCCCCATCATCGCCGGCGTCGCACACGACGCATCCCAGGCCAAGCTCACCATCGTCGGTGTCCCGGACCGCACCGGAATGGCGGCCACGATCTTCGAGGCCGTCGCTCGCGCCGGGCTCAACATCGACATGATCGTCCAGAACGTCTCCGCGGTGGAGACCGGTCGGACCGACATCTCCTTCACCCTGCCCCGCGCCGATGGCAAGGCTGCGCTCCAGGCTCTGGAGTCAATCCGCGACGTCGTCGGGTTCAACGGCCTGCAGTACGACGACCAGATCGGGAAGCTGTCGCTCATCGGGGCGGGCATGCGCACGAACACCGGGGTCTCCGCGACCTTCTTCAAGGCACTCGCCGACGCCGGGATCAACGTCGAGATGATCTCCACCTCCGAGATCCGCATCTCCGTCATCACCGGCGAGGAGCGACTGGTCGAGGCTGTCCGCGCGGTCCACACCGCATTCGGCCTGGACGGCGAGTCCGAGGCAGTCGTCTACGCCGGCACGGGTCGCTGACCTGCACACATGTGATTGCTTGGGGCTTGCACCCCTGGCTGAGCCCTTGTGCTCCCGCTGAGCCCCCTTGTGGCCGCTGACCGGCACCGCTATGAGAGAGTGAACGGGTGTGCGGGGGGCCCGCACACCTGATCACTGTCGATCGCGAGGTCGGCCTGACCGTTGTCGTCCACCCTGGGGAGAACATGGTGAATGCCGCTGGGCCGGTCCTCGCCGTCGTCGGCGCTACCGGAGCGGTAGGGAAGGTCATCCTCTCGGTCCTGCCGCTGTACCGCTACCAGTGGTCCGAGGTGCGGCTGTGCGCCGAGGACGCCGACGTGGGCCGCACCTTCCTGGTGGCCGGTGAGGAGCTCACGGTCCGACCGCTCGACGAGGACTTCTTCGTCGGCGTCGACGTGGCGCTCTTCGACCTGCCCCCTGCGGTGACGCCGCGTTGGGTCGAGCACGCCGTGAGCCAGGGCGTGACCGTCATCGACAACAGCGTGACCTATCGCCGTCACGACGGAGTGCCGCTCATCGTCCCCGAGGTCAACTCGGAGGAGATCGTCAACCGACCTCGCAGGATCATCGCCAACCCTGGCGCCACGGTGATGACGATGATCGACGCCTTGGGTGCTCTCCACAAGGGCTGGGGCCTGCAGTCGCTCGTGGTCACCTCCTTCCAGGCCGCCTCCGGCCTGGGGCGGCAGGGCATCACCCGCCTGCTCGACGAGATCGATGCCGTGGCCGGTCATCGAGACCTCGCTCAGCACCCCGGCGACATCCGACGGCTCATCGAGCACGAGGTCGGAGCCGAGTCGTGCTTCCCGGCGCCCTTGGCCCTCAACGTTATTCCGTTCGTCGGCGACTACTACGGCGACGGCTGGACGAGCGAGGAGGCCAAGATCCGCGACGAGACGCGCAAGATCCTCGGGCTGCCGGACCTGAAGGTCATGGCGACGTGCGTGCGGGTCCCGGTCATCTCGTCCCACTCCATCTCGGTGCACGCGACCTTCTCGAGGCCCATCGAGCTCGACCGGGCCCGACGGGCGCTTCTCGAGGCACCCATGGTCGTGCTGCTCGATGACCCCGAGCAGCGTGAGTTCCCGACTCCGGTCGACGTCGTCGGCGCCGACCCACGCTTCATCGGCCGGCTCCGCCAGAGCCCGGACTACCCGCGCTCCCTCGACTTCTTCATCAGCGGCGACAACCTGCGCAAGGGCGCGGGCCTGAACATGCTGCAGACCGCCGAGCTGCTCGCCCGGGAGCTCTCCGCCGGCAGCGATGCGGAATGATGGAGCCACGTCACGCATACCCGCTCTTCCGACTGTGAAGGTGATCGATCCATGACCGTGCGCACCGTTGCCCTGCTGACCGCCGGCGGACTCGCCCCCTGCCTCTCCTCGGCCGTGGGCGGCCTCATCGAGAAGTACACCGCCCAGGATCCCGATATCCGCATCATCGGCTATCTCGACGGGTACGCCGGCCTGCTGCAGGGGCGCTCGGTCGAGGTGACCCCGGAGGTCCGCGAGAAGGCGCACCTCTTCCACCTGCGCGGTGGCTCGCCGATCGGCAACAGCCGCGTGAAGCTCACGAATGTCGCGGATGCCGTCAAGCGCGGTCTGGTCCAGGAGGGCCAGAACCCGCTCCACGTCGCCGCCCAGCAGCTGAGCACCGACGGCGTGGACGTGCTGCACACGATCGGTGGCGACGACACGAACACGACGGCTGCCGACCTGGCCGCGTACCTGCACGAGAACGGCTACGAGCTCACCGTCGTCGGGCTGCCCAAGACCATCGACAACGACATCGTGCCGATCCGCCAGAGCCTGGGGGCCTGGACAGCAGCCGAGCAGGGCTCGATCTTCGCGCGGAACATCATTGCGGAGCACTCCTCGAACCCGCGCATGCTCATCGTCCACGAGGTGATGGGACGCAACTGCGGGTGGCTCACCGCCGAGACGGCTCGCCGCTATCACGCCTGGGTCGGGGAGCAGGAGTTCGTGAGCGGCTTCGGCAACGACCCGCGCTGCTGGGACGTGCACGCGGTCTATGTCCCCGAGCTGCACCCGGACCTGCACGCCGAGGCCGACCGCCTCAAGGCCCTCATGGACGAGATCGGCTGCGTCAACATCTTCCTCTCCGAGGGCGCCGGGGTGGAGGAGATCGTCGCGGAGATGCGGGCCCGCGGAGAGGACGTCCCCGTCGACCCGTTCGGCCACGTCCAGCTCGACAAGGTCAACCCGGGCGCATGGTTCGCCAACCAGTTCGCCGAGCTCGTCGGCGCGGAGAAGAAGATGGTCCAGAAGTCCGGCTACTTCTCCCGCTCGGCGGCCCCGAACGCGGAGGACCTCGCGCTCATCGACACCTGCACGACCCTCGCGGTCGAGTCGGCTCTGGCGGGGACCTCGGGCGTCATCGGCCACGACGAGGAGCGCGGCGACGAGCTGCGCTGCATCGAGTTCCCCCGCATCGCCGGCCACAAGAAGTTCGACCCTCAGGTCGCGTGGTTCCAGGAGCTGCTCACCTCCATCGGTCAGCAGTAGCCATCCAGAGCGCGGGGTAGGGATCGCCCGACCTCAAAACACTCTCGTGGAAGGGGGCTGTCGTGATGGCGACAGCCACCTTCCCCACGAGTCCGGAAATGGCTCGGTTCGCTCAGCGCGCGCTGTAGATCGTCAGTAGCTCGACCGCGCGCTCGACCGCCGAGGGGTGGGCCGTTCGTTCGCTCGTGAACGCTGAGATGTGCCGTACCGGCGTCGGAGGCGCGATCTCCACGGGAACGGCTGCAGGCGGGTGCGACCGGGACGCCAGCCCCGGGAGCACCGTGATGCCGACGCCCGCGGCGACGAAGGCGATCGCCGTCTGGTGGTCCTGGGCCTGCACGACGTACCGCGGCCGGAAGCCGGCGGCCTCGCAGGCGGCCGTGACGAGGTGGGTGTGGATGCTGCGCAGGTCGTCGTTGGAGATCCAGCGGTCGTCCTGCAGGTCGGTGAGGTGGAGCCGCTCGGCGGACGCCAGCGGATGGTCCCGGTGCACCATGGCGACGTATGCGTCGGCTCGCAGGTCCGTGCGGCGGTAGCCCGGGCGTGGGGGACTGTCCCGCCCCTCGGCCACGATGTCGAGGTCAGGGGCGTGACCGCGAGGCGGGTGGTCGTTGAGGACGAAGTCGAGAGTTAGTCCAGGCATCTCCTTGGTGAGGCGGGATGCGAGGCGCGGCATCCACTCCTCACCGGCCGAGGGGAAGTACCCGATCGTCAGCCGCCCGGAACGCTCTTCGCGCAGGTCGGTGACGACCGACTGCAAGCGGGTGAGAGCGCTCATCAGGTCGTCGCTGGCATCGCGCAAGGTCAGCGCCGCGGGGGTCGGGACGAGCCCGCGGCCTTCTCGGCGGAAGAGCGTCAGGCCGGTCTCCCGCTGCAGCGCCGACAGGTGCTGGCTGACTGCGCTGGACGTGATTCCGAGGTTGTCGGCCGCGGCACCGACAGATCCGCTCGCGAGGACCGAGCGGAAAACGCGAAGGCGGTGGGGATCAAGCACGGGAGAACCTTAGATCAATGATGAAGCAACTCTGAATGGTTACTAAGTAATTTAAACTTGCCCTAAAGGTATGGATCTGTCAAAGTAGTTGACATGAACACCTACTCGTCCACGACGGCGCGGGTTCTGCAGAAGTTCAGCCGGGTCCTGAAGTCCCAGGCGCACAGCCTCGACAAGGTCGACGCCGTCCGAACCAAGCGATCCCACGCCGAGCACGTCCCCTTCCACCGATCCATGACGATGTGACGGAACCTCGTTCCGTACCAACCCCGTTCATCACCGGCCCAGGTCAGCGCTGACCTGGGCTCCTTTGTGTCCGGATTAACCTTGAGAACGTGACGATCCAGGCGAAGGAGACTGCCGCGCTCCGCTCACTGCTCGCGCGCTCGGCGCAGATCGCTCCTGGTCGCATCGAGAGCTACGGTCCCGATCCGGAGCAGCTGATCGAGTGGTTCGGCGAGGACGTGTCCGGTCCCACCCCGCTCGTCCTCGTCCACGGCGGCTATTTCCGTCCCTCGACCGACAGGAGTCATGCCCGGTTCGCTGCAGCGGAGCTCGGGCGCGAGCTCGCCCGTCCGGTCGCCCTTGTGGAGTACCGCCGCGTGAGCGGACATCCTGACGCGTCCACGGCGGACCTGTGTACCGTCTCCGACCTGCTCGAGGGGATCTACGGAGGATCGGCCGCCTGGGTCGGCCACTCCGCCGGCGGCACTCTCGTCCTCCACCGAGCCTTCGACCAGGTCCGCCCTCCGGTGCCGACGGTCGCACTGGCCCCGATCGTCGACCTGCGCCGAGGGCTGCGGGACCGGTTGGGAGACGGCGCGATCGAGGCCTGGCTGGGCGCCCGGACGGCGGCCAAGCCGAGCCGGTATGCGCATCTCGACCCCAGCCGGATGCTCACCGAGGTCCCGGAGCGGCTCCCGTACGTCGTGGCCCTGCACGGCCAGGCCGACGCGACCGTGCCGGTCTCCCAGTCGGGTGAGAGTCGCATAGCTCATCGGCTGCTCGCCGGAGCCCACCACTACGACCTCATCGATCCCGAGTCGCCCGCGTGGGCCGAGGTCGTCCAGTGCATCCGGCACCAGGTGGCCGCCGGGGCCGCCGACCTCTGATCGGTGCTCCTCGGCTGCAGGGGGGTTCCACGCCGGTCAGTGCCGCTCGAGCACCGTCGCGATGACGTCCAGGGCGGTGGCGACCTCGGCGAAGCTCGTCGAGAGCGGGGCGAGGCCGAGTCGGATTCCGTCCGGCTCGCGGAAGTCCGGGATGACGTTCCGGGCCCACAGCTCGGCGCACACCTCCCGGCTGCGGGGATGGGAGATCGTCACGTGGGATCCGCGACGCCGGTCCTCGCGCGGCGAGACCACCCCCACCCCGAGGGGGGCCAGGTGCGAGTCGATTGCGTCGATGACGAAGCGGGTGAGGTCGGTGGACTTGGCGCGGATCTGGTCCAGGCCGGCCTCCTCGATGAGGTCGACGGTGTCGGCGATGCCGACCATCCCCAGCACGGGAGGTGTTCCGGAGATGAACCGACGCATACCCTCACCCGGGCGGTAGCCCGGCCCCATGACGAACGGCTCCGCGTGGCCCATCCAGCCCTGGATGGGCTGCTGGAGGCGGCCCTGGTGGCGTGTGGCGACGTAGCCGTAGGCGGGTGCGCCCGGACCGCCGTTGAGGAACTTGTAGGAGCAGCCGACGGCGAGGTCGACCCCGGTGGTGTCGAGGTCCTCCCGAACCACCCCACCGGAGTGGCAGGTGTCAGAGAGCACGAGCGCCCCGGCGGAGTGGGCGACGTCGGTGATCTCGGCCAGGTCGGCGATCCACGCCGACTTGTAGGCCACGTGGGAGACGAGGACGACACTCGTGCGCTCCGAGACGGCTGCGGCGACCTGCTCCCCGGTCACCCCTGCCGCCGGATCCGGCTCGATCCAGCGCAGCCGTGAGCCCGTCTCCGCCGCGACTCCCTCCGCGACGTACCGGTCGGTGGGGAAGTTCTCTGTGTCGAGGACGATCTCGTCACGACTCGGGTCGAGGGCCACGGCCGCCCGGAGCAGCTTGTAGAGGAGCACCGTGGTCGAGTCACCGACGAAGGTCTGACCGGGTGCTGCCCCGAGGACGACCGATCCGATCCGGTCTCCGAGCGTGAGAGGAAGGTCCATCCACTGCTCGTCCCAGGAGCGGATGAGCCGGGTCCCCCAGGCGCCCTCGATCAGGTCGTTGATCCGGCGCTGGGTGGAGCGGAGGGGTCGGCCCAGGGAGTTGCCGTCGAGATAGGCCTGCACGGCGTTCTCACCATCCCCCATGGGGACGAACCGGTCCCTGGCGAAGGCGATCTCGTCTGCGGCATCGAGCTCGGCAGCCTGCTCGTGCAGGGTGTGGTGTGGAATCGAGGTCATCGCGTCTGCCCCGGGCCGGCGACCTCGACCGCGCCGATCTCGGTGCGCACCGCGAACAGCTCGGGGAAGAACGTGAGCTCCAGGGCCTTCTGCAGGAACCCCACCCCGGACGAGCCTCCCGTGCCCGTCTTCATGCCTATGGTCCGCTGCACGGTCTTGAGGTGGCGGAAGCGCCAGAGCTGGAAGTTGTCCTCGAGGTCGACGAGCTCCTCGCACGCCTCATAGACGTCCCAGTGCTCCTCGGCGTGGGCATAGATCTCGACGAAGACCTGGACGAGGCCAGGATGCGAGACGTGTGCCTTCGTGACGTCTCGGGTGATGACGTCCTCGGGGATGGGATATCCCCGGCGGGCGAGGCAGCGGAGGAACTCGTCGTAGACGCTCGGCGTCTCGAGGAGCTCGGTCAGCAGCGCGTGGGCGCGCGGATCCTGCTCGTGGACCTTGAGCATGCCGGCGTGCTTGTTGCCGAGCGCGAACTCGACCGCGCGGTACTGCCAGGACTGGAAGCCGGAGGCCTTGCCGAGGAAGCCGCGGAACTGGGCGTACTCGGTCGGGGTGAGGGTCGCCAGGACCGACCACTGCTCGACCATGGACCGCTGGATGTGCTTGACCCGGGCGATCCGCTTCAGGCTCATCCGCATCTCGTCCTCCGCGAGCAGGCTTGCGGCAGAGCGCAGCTCGTGCAGCATGAGCTTGAGCCAGAGCTCGCTCGTCTGGTGCTGGATGATGAAGAGCAGCTCGTCGTGGTGCACCGGGTCCGACACCGGGTGCTGGGCCGAGAGCAGCGTGTCCAGGTCCAGGTAGGACCCGTAGGTCATCGTGTCGCGCAGGTCGGTGTGGACGCTGCTCTCGATCTCCCTGGTATTGGTCATCCCCCAAACGTACCCACCGCCGCGAGGGATGCCCCTATCCGCCCGAAGGCTCCTCCCGGTCGGCCTGGGTGTCGTCCTCGTCCGGCCAGGTGCGCACCGCCTCGGCGAGGATGGGATCCACCTCCTGGTCGCCGGCCGCGACGCAGCGGCGCAGCTGGGACCTCATCCGGGGCTCCCAGAACTTGAGGAGGTGGGCGGAGACCTCCTCGGCAGCCTGGTGCGACGGCAGGTGCGTGAACTGGCGGACGATGTCGTGACCCATCCGCAGGACGGCGTCCTGCAGCGCGTTCGGACCGGCGATCATCGCACTGCGCCGTGGTCGGCCAGGACGGCCTCGCCGAGGTGCTCGTCCCCGACCGAGTTCGCGACCTCGA
>JAAYCP010000224.1 GCA_012729695.1 Actinomycetales bacterium
CTACCTGCAGCTGTTCACCCAGACCGTCGGCGGCCTCTTCATCGAGTTCGTCCAGCGCCGCGGTGGGTACGTCGGCTTCGGCGCGCGCAATGCCCCGTTCCGGCTCGCGGCCCAGGCACTGCAGCACGCCTCCTGACGCGCGATGACAGACATAGGCGCAGGCGTAGGCGTACCACAACGTAACAATAGGAACGTTCTGGTACGGACTGGAGGCGTACCAGAACGTGACAATAGGAAGGTTCTGGTACGCCCCGTCGGCACGTATGCGGTGGAGACGGTCGCCACCGGCCTCGCCTTCCCCGAGGGCCCGGTCGTCCTGCCCGACGGCTCGGTCGCCGTCGTGCAGATGGCTGCGGACCTCGTCACGGTGATCGGACCCGAGGGACGGCGGCGCGACCTGCCGTGTCCCGGCGGGCCCAACGGGATGGCGCTCGAGCCGGATGGCGAGCACGTCATCGTCTGCCTCAACGGCGGGTTGTCCTTCACCCGCGAACCGTCGGGACTGCTCATGCCAGGCATCGCAGAGGACCCCTCGGCCCGGGGCGGCCTGGTCCGCATGTCGCTCGCGACCGGCGCCGTCGAGGTCCTCATCGAGCCGGGCCCCGATTCACCCGCCAGTGGTCCCAACGATGTCGTGTGGTCACCTCCGGAGTCCCCTGGGGGAGAAGGGGTGTGGTTCACCGACCTGGGGCGGCGCCTCGCCGACTCGCTCGAACCGGGTGCCCTTTTCTGGAGAGGTGAGGCGGGCGAGGTGGTGCGGGCCGCGTACCCCCGCGTCGGGCGGCCCAACGGGATCGCGCTCTCCCGCGACGGAGTGACCCTGTTTGTCACCGAGTCACTCAGCGCGCAGGTCTGGAGCTGGCCTGTCCTCGGCCCAGGAGTGCTCGGTGAGCCGACGATGGTCCGGCAGTTCGATGCGCCGGCACGCCTCGACGGGATGGCGATCACTCCGAACGGCAACCTCCTGGTCGCAACGCTCGTGATCGGGGAGCTCACGCTGCTCAGCCCGACCGGTGAGGTTCTCGCTCGGCTCGAGGTCGACGACCCCATGCCGACGAACGTCGTCTTCGATCGTGCGGTGTCCGATGCGGGTGGGCCGCAAAGCATCTCGCGTCACGGTGCCGAACAGCTGTTCGTGACGCTCGGGTCGACGGGACGCCTGGTGCGCCTGGACTGGGCTGCTCTGGGCGTCGACCGATAGCCTTCCGATCGCTCACGCACCAGCCGGCTCGGCGTTCCACGATGGTGCTGGCGGCAGGCCTTCGGCCACCGATTCGTGACGGGAGGGGCGACACGCGCCGTCCACCGACGGCGCTCAATCTTGCGCCGCTCGCGTTGACCAACGATTGTTTACCCCATGTATAGCGAGCGGACCACCCCTGAGCCGACGTCTTCCGACTCGAGCTCCGAGCGTCAGACCCGGGTCGATGTCTACGAGGCCGACAAGGAGGATCGCCCCGGGCGGTGGCTCGGGTGTGGGTCGCTCGTGGCGCCGCAGGTCGTCACCCCGCACGTCCCGCTCCCTCAGGCCAGCGACCTGAGGGTGGTCTGCGTGCTCGCGCAGGAGTGGGGCGAGACTATCCCTGGTCGGACCCTCGCATCCGCGGACGGCGCCAAGGCGAGCGCCGTCGGCCTCGAGACGCCGTCGGGGCTGCCGCTCGCCGACACGCCCCGCATACCCGATCTGGACCACGGTGACCCACTCGACCGCTGGATCATCAGGATCGCCCACCTCAGCGGGTGCTCCCACCTCGAGCCCAAGGGTCTGACCAAGCCGGATGTCGAGATCGCGAGCCTCATCTGCAGGATCTGGCCCACCGCGCCCGGCTGTCGCTGATCCCATGACTGTTCAGGGGGAGCGCCGAGCGAGAGGCGCGCATGCCGGGGGCCGCCCGCCCGGATGGTGGCGTCCGCGGGGCCGGCTGTGGTCCGACGTCGCCATCATCGGGACCGCCCTCATCATCGAGTACACCCTCTCGGGGGTGAACGGGAAGACCCGCTTCGGGTTCACGATCCCCTCCTGGGTGATGGCCCTCATTGCGCTGCTCGTCTTCAGCACCTTGTTCTGGCGGCGGCGGTTCCCCTGGCCGGTGTATGCCATCACCATGATCCACGGCATGACGGTCGCCTTCGTCGCGCCGTACTACCAGCCCTTCACCGGGGTTCTGCTCGGTATGTACGGCGTCGCGCGCTACGCACCACGCAAGCAGGCGCTCGCCGCGCTGTTCGGGACGATCATCGTGTGGGCGATCACGACGTACAACACGACAACCTTCGACTCGGACTGGACCGTCGAGGACGGGTGGGGGACACCGGTCGGAGCGTTCGCGGTCTTTTTCGGTATGGCGGCGGCGGTGTACACCTACGCCCGCGGTAGGCGCAGGATCGACGAGATGGAGACCCTGCGGGTCCGGGCTCGCGACTCGGACATCGCCCTGCGGCTCCAGGAGGACCGGGTGGCGACGGCGCGTGACCTGCACGACCGCGTGTCGAACTCGATCGCAGCCACGATGATGGGCCTGGACAGTCTCTCGACCTTCGCCGCGAGCCTGCCACCCCAGGGCGTGAAGTCCCTCGAGGTCACCCGCAACGCCGCGGGCCAGGCGATGAACCAGATCCGGGACGTCCTCGGCGTGCTGCGCAACGATGAGCGAGAGATCGAGGACGACGAGCCGCAGCCTGACCTCGAGGAGATGCTCGTCGAGCTGCAACGCAACGGCATCGGCGGGGTCGAGGTCCAGGTCACGCACCGAGGGGAGATCGTCGAGCTTGGTGACGAGGTGAGCGAGTGCGCCGCGATGTGCATCCGGGAGGCGGTCACCAACGCCGCGAAGTACGGAGAGGAACGCGCCGAGATCGGGATCGACTGGCGCGAGGAGCCGATCATCATCACGGTGCGGAACGCGAAGAGCTACCGCGAGCTCTCCGAGCCGGCGTTGCGCGGCGGCACAGGTCTCAGCGGCATCATCGACCGGGTCACCGTGCTGGGCGGCTCAGTGATGCTGGAAGCGGATCGGCACACGTTCACGCTGCGCATTCGCCTCCCCCGCTTCTGAGGGTTGTCGGTCGGCGGGGCCACTTCTCGACCCTGGGACGCGTCTGGCACGGCGACATAAGCAAGGACGGCCGTACCAGAACGTTCCTATTGTCACGTTTTGGTACGGCCGTCCGGTTGTAGTCAGGGGAGCCGTCAGTCGGGGGGAGCCGTCCGGGCGAGAGTCGTCAGGCTGAATCCGTCAGGTGCGGCCTGTCAGGTGGGGCCTGTCCGACGAGCCAGGGTTGGAGTCGTCAGGGCTGAATCCGTCAGGTCGGGCATGTCCGAAGCGCCCAGGAGGATGGATCCGTCCGGAGATCAGGCGGCTGAGCCCTTGCGGCTGGGCGGCTCGTGCGCGACGAACGGGTCGGTGGAGGCGACGGGAGAGAACTCGTCACTCCACGTGTCGTAGCCCATCGCGTCGAGGCGGCGCAGCCAGGTGCCGGCCTCGGCGTGCCGTCCGCGCCGCTGGAGGGTGCGGGCGAGGAGGAGCATCGCATACACATTGGTCGGGTCGTCGTCGACGAGGCGACGGCTGGCAGCCTCCGCCTTCACGAGCTGGGCGGAGTGGTAGTAGGCGCGCGCGAGCAGAAGCGGGGCGTCGCCGAGGCCGCTCCCGTCAGCGTCGGCCGCCATCTCATCAGCGATGAGGAGCTCCAGCTCACGAGCCGCGGCGCCGAAGCGCCGCTCGCGGAAGAGGCGCTGCGCATACAGGTAGCGGTCGAAAGCATTCATGGTCGTCACAACGCGCCAGGTGTGCGGTTTTCTTCCAAGACCCCCTGGAGGTGAGATTCCGTGGGGCGCGGCACTCGAGGACGGTATGCGCGACGTGCGCCTCTCGGACATGTCACCACCGGCCACGACTGGCGGGGAATACCCGACCGTGAGAGAATGTTGACGAGTCAACTACTTCTCCCCGATCCGCTCGAAGGAGCACCATGACCACCACGCAGCCCAGCACGCAGCGCACCGATAACCCTTCGGGCATGCAGTTCGGCATCTTCACCGTCGGTGACCTCACGCGCGACCCGGTGACCGGTCGGATGCCCTCGGAGAACGAGCGGATCAAGGCCACCGTTGCCATCGCACGCAAGGCCGAGGAGGTCGGGCTCGACGTCTTCGCCACCGGCGAGCACCACAACCCGCCGTTCATCGCGCCCGCCAACCCGCCGGTCCTGCTCGCGCACATCGCCGCGCAGACCGAGCGGATCATCCTCTCGACCGCGACGACGCTCATCACGACGAACGACCCGGTGCGCCTGGCCGAGGACTACGCCTACCTCCAGCACCTCTCCGACGGCCGGATGGACCTGATGATGGGCCGCGGCAACACCGGCCCGGTCTACCCGTGGTTCGGCAAGGACATCCGTCAGGGCATCGAGCTCGCCGTCGAGAACTACGCGTTGCTGCACAAGCTGTGGCGCGAGGAGAACGTCACGTGGTCGGGCAACCACCGCACCCCGCTGAGCGCCTTCACCTCGACGCCGCGTCCGCTCGACGACCTGCCGCCGTTCGTCTGGCACGGGTCGATCCGCAGTCCGCAGATCGCCGAGCAGGCGGCGTACTACGGCGACGGCTTCTTCGCCAACCACATCTTCTGGCCCCCGCAGCACACCCAGCAGATGGTCGCGCTGTACCGGCGCCGGTACGAGCACTACGGCCACGGGTCCGCCGACCAGGCCATCGTCGGTCTCGGCGGTCAGGTCTTCAT
This sequence comes from Actinomycetales bacterium, assembly GCA_012729695.1. GTDB lineage: Bacteria > Actinomycetota > Actinomycetes > Actinomycetales > Dermatophilaceae > F2B08. The sequence continues at coordinate 4,746 of JAAYCP010000224.1, forward strand.
GCGGCGCAACAGCCAGGACGCGATCCGCGAGTTCCGGCCCTACTTCGACGAGGCCCCCGTCTACGGCGGCGGACCCTCGCTCGAGACCTTCACCCGCGAGACCCCGCTCACCGTGGGCAGCCCGCAGCAGGTCATCGAGCGGACGCTGTCCTTCCGCGACTACGTCGGCGACTACCAGCGTCAGCTCTTCCTCGTCGACCATGCCGGTCTGCCGCTCAAGACCGTCCTCGAGCAGCTCGACCTGCTCGGCGAGGAGGTCGTCCCGGTGCTCCGCAAGGAGTTCGCCAAGGGCCGTCCCGCGCACGTGCCGGACGCCCCCACGCACGCGAACCGGCTCGCCGCCCGCGCCCAGGAGGACGCTGCCGCGCAGGTCCCGGGAGCTGAGCCGGCTGGATCCACGGTCGGTGTCGCATGACCCGCCGTTCCCTCGTCGTTGTGAGTGCGGGACTGCGCGTCCCGTCGACGACCCGTCTGCTCGCGGACCAGCTGGCCTCCGCAGCCGGCGCTGCTCTGGCCGTGAATGGTGAGGTGAGCGACGCATACGAGGTGGACGTCGTGCCCATCGAGGTCCGCGACCATGCGCACGCCATCGTCGACGCCCTCCTCGCCGGCTTCCCGACCGGGGAGCTGAGCGAGGCTCTGGACCAGGTCGCCGCCGCCGACGCGCTCGTGCTCGTCACGCCGACCTTCCAGGCGTCCTACAGCGGGCTCTTCAAGTCGTTCATGGACCTCATCGAGGCCGGTCGCCTGCGCGGGAAGCCGGTGCTGCTCGCCGCGACCGGCGGCAGCGACCGGCACTCCCTGGTGGTGGAGTATGCGTTGCGTCCCCTTGTCGCGCATCTCGGGGCCATCGCGGTCCCGACCGGCGTGTATGCGGCGACCGGGGACCTCGGTGGCGGCGCCAGCGAGGCGCTCATGGCCCGGATCGAACGGGCCGCGGGTGAGCTCGCCGGTCTCGTCGGCGGAGGCCAGGTCGTGGCTCCGCAGCGGGACGAGTGGACCGATCCCACGCCGTTCGAGCAGCTCCTCGGGCGCAGCAGCTCACTCAGCTGACTCCTCTGGGCTCGCCGGGTTCACGTCGAACCCGGCGAGCGCCGGTCGGCCTTGGTGACGGGCATCCGCTCGAACTGGCCCGGGTGACGGCTAAACGCCTTGTGACCGAACCTTGCTGGTGCTCGTCTCCACAAGTCGCGATTCACATCGAGCACAGTCCCGATCCGCGCTATCCACGTGAAGGACGCGACAACCGAACCCCCGAGCCGATCCCTAGAATCCGCGCCATGACACACACGGCCATGACGCGCACGGCCATGACGCACAAGGATCAGCTGAGCGATGCCCAGCGGCGGGTGCTCGGTGCCATCGACGAGCAGGAGACCGTGCAGACCCTCGTCGACCTGATCCGGACCCCGAGCATCACCGGGGTCGATGCCGAGTCGGACCTGCAGCACCGCCTGGCCGCCGAGCTGACCCAGCTCGGCCTCGACGTCGATCTGTGGAAGCTCGACCTCGAGACCCTCGCCGCCGACCCGGACTACCCGGGCACCGAGGCGCCGCGATCAGAGGGCTGGGGAGTCGTCGGCGTGCTCGTCGGCGACCACGGCCAGGACACCCCGGCGCTCGTCCTCCAGGGACACGTCGATGTCGTGCCGACGGGCGAGCTCTCCATGTGGGCCGGGGGTGACCCGTTCAGCGGCGAGATCCGCGGTGGCGCGGTCTTCGGACGAGGTGCCTGTGACATGAAGGCAGGCGTTGCCGCGAACCTCGCCGTGCTCCGGGCCCTGGTCCGCTCCGGTGTCGAGCTGCAGCGGCCGTTCGCGCTCCACAGCGTCATCAGTGAGGAGGACGGTGGGCTCGGCGCGTTCGCGACGATGCGACGTGGTCACGCCGGAGAGGTATGCGTCATCACCGAGCCGACCAGCGGCCGGGTCGTCGTGGCGAACGCCGGGGCGCTCACCTTCGAGATCCGCGTTCCCGGTCAGGCGGCGCACGGCTCGGCCCGACTCGCCGGCCACTCCGCGTTCGAGGCCTTCCTCCCGATCCACACCGCCCTGCGCGACCTGGAGCGCGAGCGCAACCTCGACCCCGACCCCCTCTTCGCCGGCAACCCCCTGCCCTACGGCCTGTCCATCGGCCGCATCTCCTGCGGTGACTGGTCGAGCTCCGTGCCCGACCTGCTCGTCGCGGAGGGCCGCTACGGCGTGCGGATCGGCGAGGACGTGGCGGCCGCGCGGGCCCAGCTGGAGCATACGGTCGCGTCGGCGTGCGCCGCCGACCCGTGGCTGCGCGACCACCCGGCCATGGTGGCCTGGACCGGTGGCCAGTTCGCCCCGGGCGAGATCGACCGGTCCGACCCATTCATCGAGGAGGTCGTCTCGACGGCGGACCTCGTCACCGGCCACCGGCCGCCGCTCGGAGCCGCGCCCTATGGCTCCGACCTGCGCCTGTATGCGGGGGTCGGCGGCATCCCCACGCTGCACTACGGTCCTGGAGACGTGGCGATGGCCCACGCACCGCGCGAGCAGGTGAGCATCGCCGAGCTGCTCAAGACCACCCGGGTGCTCGCGGCGCTCGCGGCCGGGCGGGTTGCCGGCTGATCTGGCCAGAGGTGCTCCGGCGCGGGGGAGGTCCACCGCCTCCCTGCGTGTAGGTCTCGCCTCGGC
>JAAYCP010000035.1 GCA_012729695.1 Actinomycetales bacterium
GCCCCGATGTGTTCGTTCACTACAGCGCAATCGACTCCTCCGGCTACCGCTCGCTCGACGAGGCGCAGCGCGTGGAGTTCGAGGTCACGCAGGGTCCGAAGGGCCCGCAGGCCGACCAGGTTCGCGCAATCTGACTTCACTGACTTCATCGGACCCGCAAGGGTCTTACTGGAAGGCGGTCCCCTCGTGGGGCCGCCTTTCGCATGTTCGGATGACGTTGACTTCCGGCCTGGTCTGGGCGTCCTCCCGTGCTCGGCAACCGGTCGGGCGGCGCCGCCCGACCGGGCGCTGTCAGGGGGCGTTCAGAATCGACGTCTAGAATCTTTGCCCAGATCAGGCCGTCCGCCACCCTCCCCCCACCGACGATGGTGCGGTGGCGCGCGTCCTGGAACGTCTGAGTAATCGATGCACATGAAGGAGCGTCCCGTTGACCCGTTGGGAGCACGAGGGGCAGTCACCGGCCCCGCAGGACGCGTTCCCGACCCGTCGTGAGCTCCACGCCCGTCGCCGGCAGACGCGGCGTTCCCGTCGCCGCCGAGGGCCGCGATGGCCGCTCGTCGCCGCAGGGGTCATCGCCGCCCTTGTGGGCGGACTCGCGGTGGCCTACGCCAACCTGGACAACAACATCACCCGCATCGACGTCGCCGGATCTTTGGGAACCGACCGGCCCGAGGTCGAGGTCGAGGGTCCGCTCAACATCCTCGTCATGGGCTCGGATACCAGACAGGGCCTGGGAACGACGGAGTACGGCACGGACACGGCCGAGGGCGGAGCCCAGTCCGACACCAATCTCCTCGTGCACCTCTCCGCGGATCGCCGTCGAGCTCTCGTCGTGTCGATCCCGAGGGACTCGATGGTGAAGGCACCCGAGGACTGCAACGACCTGAGCAGCACCGTCGATAACGGCGTCGTGCGGCAGTGGAACAAGAACTTCAACCAGGGTGGGGCCCCCTGCGTGATCCGCACGCTCGAGGGCAACACCGACATCAGGATCGACCACTTCGTCGTCATCGACTTCATGGGTTTCCGCACGATGGTGGATGCTCTCGGCGGCATCGAGGTGTGTCTCCCGGAGGACGTCGCCGACAGGGACGCCCACTTCTCCAAGGAGGCCGGCCGGCACATCCTCGACGGCAAGGAGGCCCTGGGGTATGTGCGGATGCGCAAGAGCGTCGGCGACGGCTCGGACCTGGGTCGGATCGAGCGACAGCAGGCGTTCCTGTCCTCGGTTGCCCAGAAGGCGATGTCGACCTCGCTGCTCCTCCGACCCGACCGGCTGTACTCCTTCCTCGATGCGGCGACCGAGTCGATGACGACCGACAGCGAGCTCGGGACCTCTCAGATGGCGAAGATCGCCAACAGCGTGCGCTCCATCGGGCTGGACAAGGTCGAGTTCGTGACGGTGCCGACCGAGCAGTACCTGGAGGACCCGAATCGCGTGCAGTGGTCGGAGGCGGCAGATGCCCTGTGGGAGGCGATCCGCTTCGACCGGCCGCTCACCGAGGAGCCGGA
>JAAYCP010000225.1 GCA_012729695.1 Actinomycetales bacterium
CGCTTCACCACGGTGCTCGTCGGCGGGGCGGCTGTGCCGGCCACGCTGCGGGCCTCCGCCGCCGCTACCGGTGTCGACATCGTCGCCACCTACGGCATGAGTGAGACGGCAGGGGGTTGCGTCTACGACGGACGCCCCCTGCCGGTCGCGCGGATGCGGATCGCCGACCCGGGCGATGACGGGGTCGGCGTGGTGGAGCTGGGCGGGGAGACGCTCGCCGACGGGTACGAGGGGAACGAGGAGCTCACAGCCCAGGCCTTCCGCACCGATCCCGACGGCGCGCGGTGGTTCCGCACCGACGACCTCGGGCGGATCGAGGACGGTGTCCTCTCGGTCCTCGGCCGCCGGGACGACGTCATCAACACCGGCGGTCTGAAGGTCTCTCCCCACGTCGTCGAGGAGGCAGTGGCCTGCGCCCTGCCGGAGCTGGCCGCCTGCTCGGTCGTGCTCGCCACCGACGACGCGCAGTGGGGCGAGGCCGTCACCCTCGTCGTGGCCGGCCGTGCGGCCCCCTCACTGGCCGACGTCCGCGACGCGCTGCGGCCGTTGCTCATCCCCGCGGCCCTCCCGACCCGGGTTGCCGAGGTCGACGAGATCCCCCGGCTCGGGCCGGGCAAGCCGGATCGCCGGACACTGCGCGCCATACTCTCGCAGCCCTCGGGGTGACCGGGCAGCCGAGCTGAACCAGAACCGGGTGACCTGGAGGCGAAGGCGCGCCCCGCATACGCCGTCATGACCTGCTTGCGCAGCCGTGACCGCGGTATTTCGCGGTCACTCGGGCCTCACCCGGTCACTCGGGCACAACCCGGTCAGCAGCGCCGTGGCAGAGTCAGAGGAGACGGCCGCTCAGCACGATGCCGATGGACAGCAGCACCGCATAGACGAGCTCGTAGACGCCCGTGCCGGCGAGGACCGGGATGAGCGCACGCCCGGTCGCACCGGAGCGGATCGCCCGGTAGGGCCGAAGGAGGATGGCCAGGGCGAGGAGCGCGATGAGCGCGAACGGGTAGACGAAGGCGATGCCGACGACACAGACGACGGAGACGACGACGAGGGAGCCGTAGAGCAGGCGGGTGCGCCGGTCGCCGAGGCGGACGGCGAGGGTGCGCTTGCCGTGCTCGGTGTCGGTGGGGATGTCGCGAAGGTTGTTGGCCACGAGGATCGCTGACGCGATCGCTCCCACGCCGATGGCGCCGAGCACACCGGTGAGCGTGACCGCCCCGGCCTGGGTGTAGAGCGTGCCGAGCGTGGCGAAGAGTCCGAAGAAGACGAAGACGTAGACCTCGCCAAGCCCGCGGTAGCCGTAGGGGTTGTCACCGCCCGTGTACCGCCACGCGGCGATGATGGCGAGCGCACCGAGGATCAGGAGCAGCCAGGCGCCTGAGAGAGCGACGAGCGTCAGGCCGGCGAGGGCGGCGAGGAGGAAGAAGAAGAACGCTGCGAGCCGCACGTTGGCCGCTGTCGCCAGTCCGGAGCCCACGAGGCGGACGGGGCCGGTCCGGTCCTGGTCCGTGCCCCGGATGCCGTCGCTGTAGTCGTTCGCATAGTTGACGGCGATCTGGAGGCAGAGGGAGACGACGAGGGCGAGGAGCGCGAGACCGAGGTCGTAGCGCTCGATGACCATCGCCGCGGCGGTGCCGATGACGACGGGCGCCACGGCGGCGGGGAGGGTGCGTGGGCGAGCGCCCTCGAGCCATTGAGCAGGAGTTGCCACGGTGTCAGGAAGTCCTCGGGTCAGCAGGTGGGCAGGGTGGAGCAGGGGTCATCCGGCGCGCGTCGCGGTCAGATGCCGCGCAGGAAGTCGGGATCGTCATCCGGCCCGAGCGGTCCACGCGGGCGAGTGGGGCCGCGCCCCGGGAGCTGGCGCTCCTTGCCGGCGATGAGCCAGGCGATCGGACCGACGAAGGTGATGAGCACGATGAGGATGATCCAGATCAGCTTGGGGATGCCCCGGACCTTGCTCTCGTCGGTCTGGATGCAGTCGACAAGCGCGTAGATCGCAAGCCCCAGGCCGAGGAGGATGGGCAGGACACGAACCATGGCTCTATGGTCGCACGCCTGAGTGAGTGCCCGACCACGACGGCGCCAGGTCACAGGCCGGCCCCGACGGGCGGGCAGGCAGATCGTCGGTCAGCGGAAGCTGTCGTCGACCTCGGCGTCCTCTGCCGACTCGTCCGTGCCGCGGTCCGGCCCGGCAGCCGCGCGCCTCTCCTGCTTGGCAGCAGTGCGCTGCTCGATCTTGTGGGCGATCTGCGCGCTGAACTTCTCCCGCATCCCTCTCAGGAGGAAGTACGAGATCACCATGGAGCTCAGCGCCGCGGCCAGCACGAGGAGCGGGAGGTTCTCCGGTCCGCGCAGGCCGAGGAGGTAGAAGACGATCAGGCAGACGAAGAAGATGAGGGCGCGTAGCAGCGTGTACTGGATCATCGGTATGCGGGGGCGGGCCGGCTCACAGGCCCGAGTAGGAGTGCTGGGAGACGAAGAACAGGTTGACGACGCCGTAGTTGATGAGGATGCACACGAAGCCCGCAAGGGCGATGTACGTGGCGCGCTGCTTGGACCAGCCGGAGGTCACCCGGGCGTGCAGGTAGGCCGCATAGACGACCCAGATGACGAAGCTCCAGACCTCCTTGGGGTCCCAGTTCCAGTAGGACGCCCACGCCTGCCGGGCCCAGATCGCGCCGGCGATGAGGGTGAAGGTCCACAGCGGGAAAGCGACGACGTGCAGGCCGTAGGTGAGCCGCTCGAGGGCCTTGGAGCCCGGGAAGTGGTTGAGGAACGAGGTGCGGCCGCTCTGCTCCACCTTGTCCTGGGCGAGGTAGAGGATGCCGGTGACCGCTCCGATGAAGAAGATCGCGATCGCGATGACCGCCACCGTGACGTGGATGACCAGCCAGTAGGACTGCAGGGAGGGCATGAGCTCTGCCGCCTCGGTGTACCACGACACGAGAGCGACGCCGAGCACGAGCAGGACAGGGGTGACGACGAAGAGTCCGAGCCAGCGCAGGTCGCGGCGGGTGGACCACAGGCTGAAGGCGAGCATCACGAAGAGGCAGGCGACCACGGCGAACTCGAACATGTTGCCGAGCGGGGCCCGACTGACCGAGAGTCCGCGCAGTGCGACGGAGACGGCGAGAAGGATCGTGCCGAGCCAGGCCAACGAGCCGGCGATACCGCCCAGCTTGCGGGTGCCGACCGAGACGCCCTCGTCGAGCGCCCGGCCCGACGTGGCGCTCGAGCCTGCGTCGTCGGACGCGACGACACGCTCGCCGGAGGACTCGACCGACCCGGTGGGCCCCGCAGAGGCGCCCACCAGGGCCTCCTCCCGCTCCCTCGTCGAGAGCAGGGCCGACTCCTTCTCGTGCTCCCTGCGCTCGGAGCGTGCCGGCATCAGACCTGCGAGGTATCCGGCGTACGCGAGCATCGCGAGGGCGAGGACCGCCATCGCGGAGTACAGCGCGTAGTTCGAGTACAGCGCGAGATCTAGAGCGTTCATCGTCCTTCATCCTTCTCGGCACGACTCCCCTGACCCACCAGCGCGGGATCGAGGTCGTCGTGAACGGCGTCGAGCAGCGAGTCCAGGCCGGTGTCGTCGGCCTTGGCCATCGCTGCAATGGTCACTACGGTACGTCCCTCAGGGCCGGTCCCGCCCACCCGGGCGAAGACTCGCCGCCGCGGGACGAGCAGAGTCAGCAGCAGACCGCCCAGCGCGAGGAGGGCTGCGCCGAGGGTCAGCCAGCGTCCGGGGTCGTGGCGCACGGACAGACCGGCGAAGCGATCCAGGGACTCGAAGGTGATCGTGCCGCGGCCCCCGGGGATCTCCACTGTCTCCCCGAGCTCGATCCACAGGCGGGCCGCATCGGTGCCTTCCGCGTCGCTGAGCTGCGTCATCTCGTCGGTGTTGAGCCGGAACACGGACTGCGGTCGGCCGTCCGGGAACAGCTCCCCCTCGTACGCCGTCAGCGCGAGCGCCGGCTGCAGGGCGTCCGGGAACACCGACTGCGGGCCGTCCTCCGCGGTGATCACAGCCGTGGGGAGGAACCAGCCGTGGAAGCCGAGACCTGGGTCGGCTGCCGCGACCTTGATCGCCCCGACCGACTGGTAGTTGTTGTCCTGTGGGAGGAACGGGGTGGCACCGGAGTACAGGATCTCGCCGTCCGCGTCACGCACCGTGATGACCGGCGCATAACCGTTGCCGAGGAGGAAGACGGTGGCACCGTCCACCTCGAGCGGGTGGTTGACCTTGATCTCGTCCTCGTAGGAGACGCCGTTCTCCGTCGCCGTGACGTATGCGGTGAAGTCTCTCGGCATCCCGAACTGTCCCGCTCCGGTCACCTCACGCTCGAACTCGGCGTGGAAGCGGTCGACGCGGAGGGTGAACGGCGGGACCGACTCGTCATCCACCCACGGACCGGGGGCGAAGGTGTCGAACCGGGTCTTGGCGAAGGACTGGCCCTCGGGCACGATGGCGTCGCCCTTCCAGCCCCACAGGTGTCCGACGGCGACGCCGACGATGACGCCGATGAGCGCCAGGTGGAACAGCAGGTTTCCGGTCTCCTTGAGATATCCACCCTCTGCACTCAAGGTGCCCGGCTGGTGCCGGTGGACGCGGAATCGCCTGCGCCGCAAGGACTTCTCGAGAGCATCGAGGGTTCCTTCCACCTGCTCGTCCGGCACCTCGAGCCGCCGATAAGCGGTGAGCCGCTCCAGGCGCGCCGGCGTCCGCGGCGGTGGCTGGCGCATCGCGCGCAGGTGGACGCGGGCCCGCGGCAGGACACACCCCACGAGCGAGATGAACAGCAGCAGGTAGATGCTCGCGAACCACGGGGTGGAGTAGACGTCGAAGAGGCCGAACCGGTCCAGCACCGGCCCGAGCGTCGGCCGGTCGGCGATCCAGTCGGTCGTGCGGGTGGGGTCGATGTTGCGCTGGGGGAACACCGACCCCGGAACCGCCGCGACCGCGAGGATGAGGAGGAGGAACAGCGCGGTGCGCATGCTCGTCAGCTGACGCCACAGGAAGCGCAGCCAGCCGACCAGACCGAGGGTCGGCTGGACGGGGGTCCCGCCGGACGGCGTGGGGCCGTCGTCGGCCCCGGGTGCCGCGAGGTCGTTGTGCTCGGACGTCGTAGCCATCAGAACGAGACCTCGAATCCAGCGAGCCAGTTCGCCTGTATCCAGCGGTTGATGCTCTCCCAGACACCGGTCACGAGCAGGACCCCGACGACGAGGAGGAAGGACCCTCCGAGGATCTGGATCCCCCGCTGCCGGTGGCGCAGCCACGCCGACCACCGCCCGGAGCGTTCGTACATGGCAGCGATGAGGACGAAGGGCAGGCCCAGGCCGAGACAGTATGCGACGGCCACCGTCGTCGCCCGGCCGTAGTCCGGCTCGAGGCTGGACAGCATGGCGAAGAGCGCCACCAGGGTCGGTCCCGTGCACGGTGCCCAGCCGAGGGCGAAGGTCGCTCCGAGGAGGGGTGCGCCGGCAAGGCCGGACCGGGGCCGGACGCGCACCGCTGCGGTGCGCTGGCTGCCGATGCCGAGGAAGACGAGCGCGAGCAAGATGACGAGCACCCCGCCGATCCGGGACAGGAGGACCCGGTGCTCCACGAAGACCCGCCCGACCGAGGTGACGAAGATCGTCGCGAGGATGAAGACGATCGAGAAGCCGAGCACGAACAGCGCTGCGCCCAGGACCATCCGGTGTCGCTTGCGCTCGGCGAGCGAGAGCTCGGACAGTCCGGTCACGTAGCCCAGGTAGCCGGGGACGAGCGGCAGCACGCACGGGCTGAGGAAGGACACGAGTCCGGCCAGCACCGCGAAGACGAGCGCCAGCGGCAGCGGACCGCCCGCCACGGTGTCCGTCACCGACTCCATGACC
>JAAYCP010000226.1 GCA_012729695.1 Actinomycetales bacterium
CCCTCGCTGTAGCGGGCGCGCAGGACCTTCTTGTCGAACTTGCCGACCGAGGTCTTGGGCACCTCGTCGATGAAGGACCACCGCTCCGGGAGCTGCCAGTGGGCGAGCTTGCCCTCGAGGAAGGCACGGAGCTCCTCGGCCGTCACGGTGGCGCCCTCGGCGACGACGACGGTGGCGAGCGGGCGCTCGCCCCACTTGTCGTCAGGGATCCCGATGACCGAGGCCTCGATGACGTTCGGGTGCGCCATGATCTCGTTCTCGAGGTCGACCGAACTGATCCACTCGCCGCCCGACTTGATGACGTCCTTGGCGCGGTCGGTGAGGATGAGGAAGCCGTCTGCCGTCAGCGCGCCGACGTCTCCCGTCCGCAGCCAGCCGTCGTGGAACTTCTCGGCCATCTCGCCGAGCTCGTGCTCGGACTCTGTGCCGTTCGCGTAGTACGACGCCGTGATCCACGGCCCGCGCACCTCGAGCTCCCCGACCGACTGGCCGTCCCACGGCTGCTCCGCACCGTCCGGACCGATGAGCCGTGCCTCGACACCCGGCAGCAGCCGGCCCTGCGCAGCCCGGTAGCGCCAGTAGTCGTCGCTCCCGACCTGCGCCTCCGACGGAGGGATCGCCAGAGTTCCGACCGGCGACATCTCGGTCATGCCCCACCCGTGGACGATCTCGATGTCGTGGCGCTCCTGGAACGCCTTCATGAGCGCCGGCGGGCAGGCGGACCCGCCGACCATGAGTCGCTGGACGCTCGACACGTCCGGGCGGTGCTCGTCGAGGTAGCGCAGCAGGTCGTTCCAGATCGTCGGCACGCCACCGCCGCTCGTGACCTTCTCCTTCTCGATGAGCTTGGCCAGCGGCTCCGCCTGGAGGAAGCGGTCCGGCATGATCAGCGAGGCACCGGCCATGAGGCACAGGTAGGGGAAGCCCCATGCGTTGGCGTGGAAGAGCGGCACGACGGTGAGGAGCCGGTCGCCCTGCCCGACGCCGAGCCCCATCGCGACCGAGGCCGAGTGCAGGTAGTTCGACCGGTGCGAGTAGACGACTCCCTTGGGGTTGCCCGTCGTGCCCGAGGTGTAGCACATCGAGCTCGCGGAGTTCTCGTCCAGATCCTGCGGCCAGTCGAAGGTCTCGGGCTGGCCGTCGATCAGCTCGTAGAAGTCGTGGACCGCCCGGACGTGCTCCGGCGCCGCGAGTGCCTCACGCGTCGCCTCGTCGATCGGCCCGTTCACGATGACCTCACGCAGCGTGGTGAGGCGGGGGAGCAGCTGGCTGAAGGGTGCCGCGAGAGTGTTGTCGACGATGACGACCTCGCTGCCGCCGTGTGCGGTGATGTAGACGAGCTGCTGGGGGAAGAGGCGGATGTTGAGCGCATGGAGCACGGCACCCATGGACGGCACCGCGAGGTAGGCGATGAGGTGCTCGGCGTTGTTCCACATGAACGTCGCCACCCGCTGGTCGCGATCGATCCCGAGTCCGCGCAGGGCGTGGGCGAGCTGGGCCGAGCGGGTGCCGACCTCCGCATACGTCATCCTGCGTGGCTCGCCGTCGGTGCAGGTCACGACCTCCTGCTCGGCATGGATTCTCGTCCCGTAGGCGAGGATCGAGCTGATCAACAGGGGTGGTGTCTGCATCGTGCTGTCCATGGCGCTGAGCCTGCCAACACGAGCCGTCAGCGGTCAATGCGACCGGCCGGGCGAGATCCAGCAGTCCACGGATCGGATGGTGCAGGACCCGTGGCGATCCGAGTCGGTCCGGCGGGTTACCTTGGTCCCCGGCAAGCCAATGACGGTGGAGGAGCATCGATGCAGCGTTCGCTGAGCGCGGAGGACGCCCGGTTCCAGGCGGAGCTCCGGGAGTTCATGACGACCCA
>JAAYCP010000227.1 GCA_012729695.1 Actinomycetales bacterium
CCGGAGCGAGGCGCGTTGGGGGATCACCGGAGCGCCGCATACCGGATCGACGCGACGTCACAGGGCTCCGGATCGTGTCTCCGCCTCTTCTGAGCCGCGTCTGGGAGCCGCTTTTGCTCCGAGCCGCTCTGGCCAGATACCCTTGCCGGGCCGTGGAGGTGTCGCCTAGTCCGGTCTATGGCGCCGCACTGCTAATGCGGTTTGGGTTTATCGCCCATCGAGGGTTCAAATCCCTCCACCTCCGCCCGGTGATGTCTGAAAGGACATCGCAGACAGCCCGAGCCCGACAGGGCTCGGGCTGTCTCGCGTCATGGGTCCGGGCGATGGGTCGCGTGACGGGTTCGCGTCATGGAGGCTGTACCCGCCGCGGCGCCCGATAGTCTGCGGGCATGAACCACCCCCTGCCTAGTGACGGTCAGCGTGTCAAGGACGATGACACGGCCCATGTCTTCCACTCCTGGTCGGCGCAGAAGCTGATCGACCCCGTGCCGGTGGCCTCCGCCGAGGGGTCCCGCTTCACCGACCACGCGGGGAAGACCTACCTCGACTTCTCCTCGGGTCTGGTCCATGCCAATCTCGGCTACCAGCACCCCAAGATGGTCGAGGCCATCCAGAAGGCTGCCGCACAGATGTGCACCCTCGCCCCTGGCTTCGCCTACGAGTCACGCTCGACCGCCGCGCGCCTCATCTCCGAGAAGGCGCCGGACGGTATGGACATGGTGTTCTTCACCAACGGCGGCGCCGAGGCCACGGAGAACGCCATCCGGATGGCGAGGCTCCACACCGGGCGCCACAAGATCCTCGCCACCTACCGCAGCTACCACGGAGCCACTGCCGGCGCGATCACGATGACGGGTGACCCACGCAGGTGGCCGTCCGAGCCCTCGATGCCGGGAGTGGTCCACTTCTGGGGTCCCTACCCCTACCGGTCGCCGTTCCACAGCAGCAGCCCGGAGGAGGAGCGTGTGCGTGCCCTGCAGCACGTCCGTGACGTCCTCATGGTGGAGGGCGCCCATACGGTGGCCGCGATCATCGTCGAGTCCGTCGTCGGCACCAACGGCATCCTCGTCCCGCCGGAGGGGTACCTCGCGGGCCTGCGCGCCATCTGTGACGAGTTCGGCATCATGCTCATCTGCGACGAGGTCATGGCCGGGTTCGGTCGCTGTGGTGAATGGTTTGCCTTCGACCGCTGGAGCATCACCCCGGACCTGATCACCTTCGCCAAGGGCGTGAACAGCGGCTACGTCCCGCTCGGAGGAGTCATCCTCAGCAACGCCATCGCCGAGACCTTCGCCGAGCGGCCCTACCCCGGCGGTCTCACCTACTCCGGACACCCGCTCGCCTGCGCCAGCGCCGTGGCGTCGATCGGGATCTTCGAGGAGGAGGGTCTCGTGGACCGGGCGCGCGATCTCGGCACCGACGTCATCGGTCCCGCCCTGGCGGAGCTGGCTGATCGGCACCCGAGCGTCGGCGAGGTCCGCGGTCTGGGAGTGTTCTGGGCGGTCGAGCTGGTCAAGGACCAGGCGACCCGTGAGCCGCTCGTGCCCTACAACGCCTCGGGTCCGGCGGCGAAGGCGATGACCGACTTCGCAGGCGCCTGCAAGAGCCGCGGACTGTGGCCCTTCGTCCACTTCAACCGCACCCACGTCGTCCCGCCGCTGACGATCAGCGACGCCGATCTCAAGGAAGGTCTGGAGATCCTCGACGAGGCACTGACGGTCGTCGACCAGGCGCTCTGACTCGCTCTCCGACCCGGTCCTGGATCTGGTCGAGCCCGAGGCCCCGGCGGGTTCTCCCGCCGGGGCCTTCGCTCAGCCCTCCGCTGCGACGAGCTCGTCGACCAGCGCGATGTACTGCGCCCTGGCGTCCTCGGAGGCCGACCCCTGCAATGCCGCCCAGGCGTCGTACTTCGCCCGTCCGACCGGGTTGGTGAAGCCCGGCCGCTTGCCGGAGACATCGCCCTCGGTCGCCTGCTTGTACAGCGCGTACATACGCAGCTTGATGTCGTTCCCGGGGTCCTTGGTGAGGCTCTTGACGGCCGCGACCGCCGCCTCGAAGTCCGCGTGCTCGCTCATACGCCCACTCTAGGGCTGTGTGTCCGTGCGCACACGGCATGCGGTCAGGCAGGGATGAGGCTTCGGGGCCGTCGGCGCGGGGCCGTTCGGCCGAGGCAGAGGTCTGCTCGATCCGGCGACGCGGCGGACGCTGTGTTGGGATAGGGCCATGACGAACCCCCTCCTCAGGTCATCGATGCTTCCCTTCCAGCTCCCCGACTACGCCGCCATCACGGACGCGGACGTGCGAGAGGCCCTCGAGGTCGGGATGTCGGAGCAGCTGGCCGCCCTCCGCGAGATCGGCGAGAGCACCGAGCCGGCCACCGTCGCCAACGTCCTGCGCGCGTGGGAGCGCAGCGCGACGACCCTCAACCGCACCCTCCAGGCGTTCTGGGTCGCCAAGGCCGCGGACACGAACGATGAGCGCGACGCGATCATGACCGAGTTCATGCCTCGACTGGCCCAGCACGCCGACTCGATCCTCATGGACCACAGCCTGTATGCGCGGCTCACCCAGCTGCGCGACCGGGCCCAGGTCGGAGAGGTCGTCCTCGACGAGGAGGACGAGTACGTCCTGAAGGACCGGCTGCGTGACTTCGAGCGGGGAGGGATCAACCTCCCTGCCGAGCAGCAGGAGCGGCTCCGGGAGATCAATGCCGAGCTCGCGAGCCTCTCCGACTCCTTCCAGCGCCTCCTCGTCGAGGGGCGGAACGCGGCCGCCGTGCACGTCACCGGCGAGGCCGAGCTCGCGGGGATCTCGGAGGACGACAAGGCCGGTATGCGTGAGGCGGCCCGGGCGCGCGGGCTCGACGGGTGGCTCATCACCATCACGAACACCACGGGTCAGCCGGTGCTCGACTCCCTGGAGAACCGCGATCTGCGCGAGCGGGTCTTCCGGGCATCGGTCGAGCGCGGACTGGGCGGCGAGTTCGACACCCGCGACATCATCGTGCGCACGGTTCGCCTGCGTGCCGAGCGGGCGACGCTGCTCGGCTACCCGAACCACGCGGCCTACGTCCACGAGGTCGCGTGCGCCCGAACGACCGATGCCGTCAACGCGCTCCTCGCGCAGCTCGTCCCGGGAGTGGTCGAGCTCGCCGAAGGTGAGGCGAAGGAGCTGGCCGAGCGACTGCATACCCTCGACCCGGAGGCGACCCTCGAGGCCTGGGACTGGCAGTTCCTCGCCGCCCAGTCCGGCGCCGGGGGAGTCGACCCTGAGCAGATCAAGCCCTATCTGCAGTTCGACCGTGTGCTGCACGACGGCGTCTTCGCCGCGGCCACCGCGCTCTACGGCATCACCTTCACCGAGCGGCCGGACCTCATCGGCTACACGAAGGAAGCCACCGTGTACGAGGTCCGGGAGGAGAACGGCGATGTCCTCGGCGCGGTCGTCATCGACCCGTACACCCGTCCCACGAAGCAGGGCGGCGCGTGGATGACGAGCATCGTGGACCAGTCGCACCTCTTCGGTGACCTGCCGGTGGTGACGAACACGTGCAACCTCAACCCGCCCGCCCCGGGCTCACCGGCACTCATGACCTGGGACAACGTCATCACGTTGTTCCACGAGTTCGGCCACGACCTGCACGGACTGCTCTCCGACGTGCGGTACCCGTCCCGGTCGGGGACCTCGGTTCCCCGCGACTTCGTCGAGTTCCCCAGCCAGGTCAACGAGATCTGGGCCTATGAGCCGTCGCTCATCCGGCAGTTCGCCCGGCACCACGAGACCGGCCAGCCCATCCCCGACGAGTGGGTCGACGCTCTCGTCGCCGCGCAGCAGAGCACGGGGTACGAGACCCTGGAGCTCCTCAAGGCGATGATCCTCGACCAGGCCTGGCACCAGACCCCGCTCGAGGGGCTCCCGGAGGACGCCGAGGGTGTCGAGGCGTTCGAGGCCGCGGCGCTCGAGGGGGCAGGAGTGGGTTTCCCGCTCATCCTGCCGCGCTACCG
>JAAYCP010000036.1 GCA_012729695.1 Actinomycetales bacterium
AACGTCAACGGGGCGAGGTACTCGATCTCGTGCCGGGCGACGAGCACACCCTCGTCGAGGAGGGAGCGGTCCTGGCCGAACCAGTCCTCGAAGGCGACGACGCGGGCATCCTCGAGGAGGCGGAGGAACTGGACGTTGTTGACGTGGGCATAGGCGTCCATGTCCGACCAGCGGAGCGGGACGTCGACGATGTAGTTGTCCACAGTCACCCGCACAGTCTCTCAGGCACTGTCGGGTGGAGCGCATACGGTGGGGTGATGACGGAGACGGCGACGACGGACACGGTGGCAGGCACAACGGCGGGGACGGTTCTCGACGAGGCGCGCGCGGCGCTGCGACGGCTGGTCGGGCGGGAGGACGCGGACTTCCGGGAGGGGCAGGACGAGGCGATCCGGGCGCTCGTCGAGGACCGGGCGCGGGTGCTCGTCGTGCAGCGGACCGGGTGGGGCAAGTCGGCGGTCTACTTCGTGACGACGGCGCTGCTGCGGGCCCGCGGTTTCGGGCCGACGGTCATCATCTCGCCGCTGCTCGCGCTCATGCGCGACCAGATCGCGGCGGCGTCGCGGGCGGGGATCCGGGCGATGACGATGAACTCGGCGAACGCCCAGGAGTGGGACGAGGTGCGGGCGGCGCTGGCCGCCGACGAGGTTGATGTGCTCCTCGTCAGCCCGGAGCGGCTCAACAACCCGCGGTTCCGGGAGGAGCAGCTGCCCGACCTCGCCGCTCGGTGCGGTCTGCTCGTCGTCGACGAGGCGCACTGCATCAGCGACTGGGGGCACGACTTCCGGCCCGACTACCGACGTATCCGTGACCTCCTCACGGGGCTGCGGGCCGAGGTCCCCGTGCTCGCGACGACCGCGACGGCTAACGAGCGGGTCGTCACCGATGTCGTCGAGCAGCTGTCGGTCGCCTCGAGTCCTGGTGGCGCCGTTGGCGCTGTGCGTGACGTCCGAACCATCCGCGGCGGTCTGGCCCGTGAGTCCTTGCGGCTCGGGGTGCTTTCCTCGATGTCGCCGGAGCAACGGCTGGGCTGGCTCAGCGCGCACCTCGGCTCACTCCCCGGGTCCGGCATCGTCTACACGCTCACCGTCTCCGCGGCCGAGGACATCGCCGCTGCGCTGAGCGAGGCCGGGTATGCCGTGGCCGCCTACACCGGTCGCACCGACCCGGTCGACCGCGAGCGGCTCGAGGACGAGCTGCGACGCAATGAGCTCAAGGCGCTGGTGGCGACATCGGCCCTCGGGATGGGGTTCGACAAGCCGGACCTCGGCTTCGTCGTCCATGTCGGGGCCCCTTCCTCACCGGTCGCCTACTACCAGCAGGTCGGTCGTGCCGGCCGAGCCACCGAGCGTGCCGACGTGCTGCTCCTCCCGGGCCCCGAGGACCGCGACATCTGGCGGTACTTCGCCTCGGTGTCGATGCCGCGCGAGGGCCAGGCCGAGGCGGTCATCCGCGCTCTGACGGAGAGCGAGCGGCCGCTGTCCACCGCTGCGCTGGAGACCATCGTCGACGTGCGACGCACCCGGCTGGAGCTCCTGCTCAAGGTCCTCGACGTCGACGGCGCTGTCTCCCGGGTCTCCGGCGGCTGGACCGCCACCGGCCAGGGCTGGGTGTACGACGCCGAGCGGTATGCGCGGGTCGCGGCGACCCGTGAGGCCGAGCAGCGGCTGATGGTCGAGTACGAGGAAGGCCCCGGCTGTCGCATGGCCTTCCTCCAGCGTGCGCTCGACGACGCGACGGCGACCGACTGCGGCCGGTGCGACCGGTGTGCGGGCCCCTGGTACCCCACCGACATCCCGGACCATGTCATCGGCGCCGCGCGCACGAGGCTCGCCCGCGCCGGGATCGAGCTCGACCCGCGCGCCCAGTGGCCGACGGGGATGGACCGACTCGGCGTGCCTGTGCGCGGGAAGATCCGGCCCGAGGAAGCCATGTCCCGCGGGCGGGCGCTCGCGCGCCTCACCGATCTCGGCTGGGGTCAGCGGCTCCGTGACCTCTTCGCTCAGGAAGACGCTCCCGCATCACCCGAGCTGCTGCGTGCCATCGTCCCGGTCCTCGCGGAGTGGGGCTGGGTGACGCGGCCCGTCGCCGTCGTCGCCATGCCGTCCCGGAGGCGCCCGCAGCTCGTCGCATCACTCGCTGCCGGCATCGCCGAGATGGGTCGCCTCACGGATCTGGGATCACTCGAGTACGCCCACGGTGGTCCCACCGGTGAGCCCGGCGGGAACTCGGCCTTCCGCCTCGCCGGCGTCTGGGGTCGCGTCGTCGTCGGTGGGGATCTGCGCGAGCGGCTCCAGGGCATACGGGGTCCTGTGCTGCTCGTCGACGACCTGGCGGACTCGCGCTGGACGCTCACCGTCGCCGCCCGCGAGCTGCGCAGCGCCGGGGCACCCGAGGTACTGCCGCTCACGGTGGCTGTTGCCGGCTGAGGAGGAGTCGACCAGAAGCCACCGTGAACAAGCTCGCGGGGGACGATGGCTGTCGTCATCGCGACACCCGTCTTCCTCACGGACGGGGCCCGGGTGAGGCGGAGTCACGCGCGTCGCCTGCGGGTGGCATGAGTGGGAGTGATGTGTCGCGCTGCGGCTACTAGGCTGGGGCGGTGCCCGACATGACCTCAGACCCCCTCGACCGGCTCGAGGACCTCCTCGCCACCTTGGACCTCGAGGAGCTCGGCTCGGCCAAGGTGAGCGTCACCCCCTCGGAGCTGACGGGTGGCCTGGAGCACGCCGACACCGGGGCGCAGGACGTCATCCTGTTCCGCGGGCAGTCGCAGAAGATGCCGCACGGCCGGGTCTTCGGTGGACAGGTCCTCGCGCAGGGGGTCATGGCGTGTGGTCGGACCATCGACAGCACGACGCACCCGAACCGTCGGCTGCACTCGCTCCACGCCTACTTCATGCGCCCCGGCGACGACACGCAGCCGATCACCTTCAGCGTGGAGCGGATGCGTGACGGTCGGTCGTTCTCGACCAGACGGGCGCACGCGATCCAGTACGGGAAGCCGATCCTCTCGATCAGCACCTCGTTCCAGGACCCGGCCGAGGGCTTCGAGCACCAGGACCCGATGCCGCAGGTGCCGGGCCCGATGGAGGTTCCCTCGATCGAGGATGTCCTTGGAGGTATCGAGGGTGCCGGCGCCGAGCGGCTCTCCTGGCTGCGCCCCGTGGAGATGCGTCACGTCGAGGGCAACATCTTCGTCATGCCCGGTCATGAGCATGTGCCTGACAACCATGTCTGGTTGCGCGCCGCCGGAACCTTGCCGGACGACCCGCTGATCCATGCCGCAGTCCTCGCGTATGCCTCGGACTACACGCTCCTCGAGCCGGTGCTCCGCAGGCACGGCCGGGCGTGGAACGAGTCGGGAATGCGCACCGCCAGCCTCGACCACGCCATGTGGTTCCACCGGCCGGCGCGCGCCGATGAGTGGTTCCTGTATGCGCAGCACTCCCCCTCCGCGCAGAGCCACCGGGGCCTCGCGCTGGGTCGGATGTTCACCGCGGATGGCCGCCTCATCGCCACCGTTGCCCAGGAAGGCATGATGCGGTTCCCTGACCCGCGCTGACGGCGGTGTCCTGAGCTGGGTCTCCCCCCACCTAGCGGTCCAGCCCGCCGCGGCCTTGGAGTCCACACCGGCGGTCCACCCACCGGATAGGTCTGTCAGACCTCCCTGGTTGGCTTGACTCATGCAGCGCAGCATCGATCCGACGCCCGGCCCCACGGCCGCGACGGTTGCTGCGTTCCGTTCGCATCTGCAGGACATCGACGCTGAGGCGGTCACCGACGAGGAGCGCATCGCGCTCATCGAGGAGCTCGAGCGGCTCAAGGCGGCGACGGCCGCAGCGCAGGTCCACCTGACGGTGGCGTTCAACGAGTCGCAGGGTGCGGCGTACTTCGGCCAGGCCAGCGCGCGTGACCAGGAGTCCAGAGGTCGCCGAGGGCGGGCCGACGAGGAAGAGCTCGGTCGCGAGAGCGCCCGCGTGGTCGGGTCCCAGATCGGGCTCGCGCGCAAGGAGTCGCCGGTTCGCGGGGACCAGCGGGTCACGATGGCGATCGTCCTGAAGCGGGATCTGCCCCGCACACTGAAGGCCCTGGAGGAAGGTGCGATCTGCGAGTGGACCGCCGAGCTCATCTGCAAGGAGGCTGCGGTCCTCGACCCGACCCAGCGGCACGAGCTCGACACACGCCTTTCCGGCGACCTGAAGCGGTTCTCCTCACGACAGGCGCAGCGCGCTGCGCGACGGATCGTGGCTGACATCGACGCCGAGGCCGTCGCTGAGCGTATGCGCAAGGCCCGCCGCAGCCGTCGGGTCACCCTGCGCCCGGTGCGGGACGGGATGGCCTATCTCAGCATCTACGCGCCCCTCGCGGACGCAGCCGGTGCCTTCACGACCTTGAAGGCCTATGCCGCCGAGGTCATCGCGGGCAACGTCGAGGACGAGTCCGCCGCGGACGAGGACGGCAAGCCCCGAGGGCTGGGGGCCGTCATGTCCGATGCAGCGCTCCGTCTGCTGTCGGGTCGAGCGATCGGCGAACGACAGCCGGTCGCGGTACAGATCGTCATGACCGACCGCGCACTCTTGGGGGTCGGCGACCCGGAGCGCCCCGTGAACGAACCGGCCACCATCCCCGGATTCGGAGCTGTGCCGGCAGCCTTCGCCCGAGAGCTCATCATGTGCCCGGAGACGGCAGTGTTCTACCGACGCCTCTTCACCTCACCGGACGGACGAGACCTCGTCGCGATGGACGCCAAGAGCCGCATCTTCCCGAAGGGCTTGCGCACCATGATCCTGCTGAGGGACCAGCGGTGCCGAACTCCCTTCTGCGACGCGCTGATTACTCAGATCGACCACGTCAAGCCCGTGCACAGCGGTGGCACGACAAGCCTCAGCAACGGTGCGGGCCTCTGCCAGCGGTGCAACCTCGCGAAGGAGGCACCGGGCTGGGAAGCCGCAGTCCGCGCCGCGTCGGCGACGAGGTCGCGGCACACGATCGACACGACGACACCCTCCGGGCAACGGGCCACCTCCGATGCGCCACCGCTGCTCGGCTGGGGATGGCAGCTGCCGGAACACCTCCGGGTCGATCCGTTCGGCTATGCCGACCCCGACTGTGATGGTGATGAGAGCGAGTCCCCCGCGGAGCGGGTGTTCCGGCTAAGCCTCGCCGCCTGACACGCGCGGGCCGAGACCCCTATGGCAGCACCACACGACGCCATCTCAGCAGGGCACATAGTGTGGGAGTCATGAGTGGCTTGTCGACCGACGACGTCCTGACCCTCATGCAGGAGGTAGCAGAGGAGGTCATCGTCCCGCGCTTCCGCCAGCTCCTCGACCACGACGTGCACGAGAAGAGCCCCGGCAGTCTCGTCACCGTGGCCGACCACGAGGCCGAGGTGGCGCTGACCGCGGCCCTGCTCAGCGCATACCCGGGGGCCGTCGTGCTGGGAGAGGAGGCGTACGCAGAAGGCTCCTCGCTCTTCGACCGCTACGTCGGGGCCGAGCACGCTTTCACCGTGGACCCGGTGGACGGCACCCGCAACTTCGTCGAGGGCCGCACCGACTACGCCGTGATGATCGCCGAGATCGTCAGGGGCACGACGACAAGGGCCTGGATCTGGCAGCCCTCGCACGGGATCTCGTGGGTGGCCGAGCACGGTTCGGGCACCTACCGACAGGGCGAGCGCGTGACTGTGCCGGCCGCGGACGACGCTGCCGAACCCACCGGCTCCACGAGCATGTGGTCGCTGCGGAAGCGCGGACTACCGGGGCTGCCGCCCATGCAGCGCACCTGGATGTGCTGCGGGGTCGACTACCCACGGCTCATCGAGGGCCGCACCGACTTCATCCTCTACAAGCGCTCCTACCCCTGGGACCATGCACCCGGTTCCCTCCTCGTCACCGAGGCCGGTGGTGAGGTCCGCACCGGTGACGGTATGCAGTACTCACCTCGACGAATGCCTCTGGGAATCATCGTCGCTCGGGACACAGCGACCCTGCGCGCGGTGCAGCCCAAGGCGCAGAGCGCCTTCAACGAGGAGTCCCGGCGCTAGGAGCGGACAACCACCACGGAATGACCTCCCAGCCGCAGCGCCTGCGGACCCTTGCGGCTCTTGAGCAGGTCACCGAAGTGGGCAACCACCTCGCCGACCTCGCGACCGAGGTCGATGGTGACCGGCTCCGGATCCAGGTTCGCCACGACGCTGAACTCCCCGCGTCGCATGATCACCCAGCCGTCGGTCGCACGTGCGCCGGGTGTCCGCTCGACGACGACGGCCGCGAGGTTTCCGTCGGAGAGGGCGGGCTCGGACCGGCGTAGCTCGATGAGCCGCCGGTACCACTGCAGCATCGCCCGATGGTCGCCGACGCCGACCTCGGACCACTTCAGGATCGACGCCTCGAACGTCTGGGGATCCTGAGGGTCAGGGACCTCGTCCTTCGACCACCCGTGCGCAGCGAACTCGCCCCGCCGTCCCTCGCTGACCGCCCGGCCCAGCTCCGGATCGGGGAAGTCGGTGAAGAACTGCCAGGGCGTCGAGGCCGCCCACTCCTCCCCCATGAAGACCATCGGGGTGAAGGCCGACAGCAGGTAGAGCGCAGCACCGATGGCCTGCTGGCCCGGGGTGAGCCCGTGGTGGATCCGGTCGCCGACGGCGCGGTTGCCGACCTGGTCGTGGGTCTGCAGATAGGCGACGAAGCGGTGCCCGCTCATGGTGGTCCGGTCGACGGGGGCGCCCCAGTTCCTGGCGCGGAAGCTGCTGAAGGTCCCGTCGTGGAAGAACGCACTGGTCAGGGTCTTCGCCAGTGCCCCGGGGTCGTCGAAGTCGGCATAGTAGCCCTGGCTCTCCCCCGTGAGCGCGACATGCAGCGCGTGGTGGACGTCATCGGCCCACTGCGCATCCATCCCCAGGCCCCCCTGAGCGACAGGCGTGACCATGATGGCGTCGTTCTGGTCGCTCTCGGCGATGAGGTCGAGCGGACGTCCCAGTCGCTCGGACGCCGCAGCGACGACCTCTGACAGCTCGGCCAGGACGTGCCGGCCGCCCTGGGTCAGCGGGCTGTCGTCGCGCAGCTCGTGCACGGCATCCAGACGCAACGCGTCGACCCCGAAGAGCTCGAACCACCGCACCGCCGCGTCGGTGATGAACCGCCGCACCACCGAGCTGCCCTCGGTGTCGAAGTTGACGGCCCAGCCCCACGGGGTGTGGTGGCGGTCGGTGAAGTAGGGCCCGAAGAGACCGAGGTAGTTCCCGACCGGCCCCAGGTGGTTGTAGACGACGTCGAGGCAGACGCCCAGCCCACGGGCGTGGCAGGCATCGACGAAGCGGATCAACGCATCCGGGCCGCCGTAGGCGTCGTGGACGCTGTAGAAGCCGACCCCGTCGTAGCCCCATCCCCGATCTCCTGGGAAGGCCGCGACCGGCAGGATCTCGACGACGTCGACTCCCAGGTCAAGAAGGTGGTGGAGCCGCTCGATGGCGCTGTCGAGGGTCCCCTCACTCGTGAACGTCCCGACGTGCATCTCGTAGATGACACCGCCCGGTGTGCCGACGCCTCCCCGCGGACCCGGCCAGGCTGGATCACGCTCGGCCAGCGGCTGACCGGTCCACCAGCGGGACCGTTCGTGCACCCCGTCCGGCTGCCAGGGGCTGCGCGGGTCCGGCAGAACGGCTCCGTCGTCGAGACGGAAGCCATAGTCGAGCACCCGGTATGCGGTGGGATCCCCGTCCCATCGCCACCAGCCTCCCTTGCCCTGGGTAAGCGGCTCGACGACCGCCTCCCCATCGGCGAGGGCGTCGAGCACCACCGACTCGGCCTTCGGCGCCCAGACCTCGATTCGATGAGCTCTCTTGCGACTCAGCTCTGTTCACCTCCGGATAGCGAGTCAGGACGAACGAGGTCGCTCCGCACGAGCAGCGCCACCGGCCGCTCCGCGAGCAGCTCCCCCAGCTCCAGACCATCAGGGCCGACACCGATCGCAGAGCCGGTGAGGGCGTCGGTCCAGTCACCGGCAGGCACCGGGACAGGACCACTCGGTCGATCGGCGCGCGCCCGACAGGCAACGACGACGACCGCCTGACCCTCACCGTCACCGCGGGCAAAGGCGATGGCGCGGCCGTCCTCGCAGTGCAACGGCACGTAGGTGGCCTCCGGCCCGGTGAAGAACTCCGGATGATCACGTCGTAGACGCAGCGCCCGCGAGACGACGAGCAGCTTCTCGTCGTCGAGATCGACAGGGGGCTCCCCCTCGTCCAGCCGGGCCAGTCGCTCCACCCGGGCCTCGTAGTTGACCGGACGCCGGTTGTCCGGGTCGACGAGCGAGAGGTTGACCACCTCACACCCCTGGTAGACGTCCGGAACACCGGGCATGGTGAGCTGGACGAGTCGCTGCCCGAGGATGCCGGCACGAATTGCGCTGGCGTGGTTGGTGATCCAGGAGTCCAGATGGGCCCTGATCGTCATGTCGTGGAGCACGCCCGAGGCGAAGTCGGTGACGGCCTGCTCGTACTCGGCGTCACCGTCGACCCACGCGGTGTGCACCTTCGCCTCCCGGACCGCCTTGAGGAGGTACTCCTCCAGCCGCGCCGTGGTGATGGGCCAGGTGCCGACCAGGGTCTGCCAGATGAGGTACTCGGTGGGCCGGTCGAGCCGCGGCTTACGGTACGGAGCAGCAAGCTCCTCCGCCTCGAGGAGCCACCGCTCCCAGGCCTCGGGCTCTGCAGCCAGGACCGCGAGTCGGGCGCGGACGTCCTCGGAGCGCTTTGTGTCGTGGGTGGTGAGCGTCGTCATCGTGAGCGGCCACTCGGCGAGGCGGGCGGACGCATACTCATGGAACTGGTCGGTGCCGATCGCGAGCTCCTGCGGGTGCCCACCGACCTCGTTGGCGCCGGCGAGACGGAACCACCGGTAGAAGGCGGTGTCCTCGATCCCCTTCGCCATGACCGGCCCGCACGTCTGCTGGTAGCGGATCCGGAACTCGTCCCAGATCTCCTGTGTGCCGGGGTGGGCGTGCGGGAGCCAGCCGCCGGTGATCAGCAGGGCCATCGTCTCGAGGGCTTCCTCGTCCTCCGGGCCGAGCAGCCGACGCGCACGCTCCTTGGCGTTCTCGATGACCGTGCCGGCGACGCCGTCGCCCGCCTTGCCCGGGACGATGTATGCGCGGTACCGGTCCATCGAGACGAGCATCGCCTCGAGTGCACGGCGCAGGGCCGGCAGGTCACCCTCGGGCAGGATCCGCCCCACAAGACGCATGAGCCGGTCCACCTCGGCGGCCTGGACGTCCCCGACGACGAGCTTCTTGGACTCGATGACGATCTCTTCGAGCGCGCCACCATGGGCAGTGCCGGCCGACCGCTCCTCCCACAAGCGGTCGAGTACCGGGGCACCGAGGCCTTCCGTGAGCACCTGCTGAACGCGCAGGAGCGCGTCGTAGCCGGTGGTCCCGGCACAACGCCACCCGGTAGGGAGCTCCTCGTCGCCCTCGAGGATCTTCTCCACGACGACCCAGGCGTCCCCGGTTCCCGCAGCGAGTGCCTCGAGGTAGCCGCCCGGGTCGGCCAACCCGTCGGGATGGTCGATCCGGAACCCGTCGATGGCGCTGTGCCCGTGCAGCGCCAGCAGGAGTGCGTGGGTGGCGGCGAAGACGACCGGGTCCTCGACGCGCACCGCGACCAGCGAGGTGACGTCGAAGAACCGCCGGTAGTTGAGCGATTCAGCAGCCTCCCGCCAGCTGGAGAGCCGGTAGGCCTGCTGCTCGAGCAGCTCCGGCAGCGGAAGGTGCTCCGTCCCCGGTCGCACGGGGAACTCATCACCGTGGTGCCAGATCACCCACTCCCTTCCGCTCGGCCCTCCGTCGGACGCCAGGACGATGTCGCCGTTCTCGATCGCCGCCTCGAGGCTCCCGCCGAGGACCGGCATGAGGATCCGGTCGTCCTCGACGTTCCAGTCCACGTCGAACCACGTCGCGTACGGCGACTGGCGCCCCGACCGCAGGAGTGACCACAGAGGCGCATTGAGGTGGGTCGGGCGGGGTATCGCCATGTGGTTCGGCACGACGTCGACGATGATCCCGAGCCCCTCCTCCCGGGTGACCTGCACCAGCTCGTCGAAGCCACCTCGCCCACCTGCCTCGGCATGGATGCGGGTGTGGTCGAGGACGTCATAGCCGTGCATCGACCCCGGCGACGGCTGGAGGATCGGCGAGAGGTAGATGTGCGTCACCCCCAGCGACGCGAGGTACGGCACGTGCCGGGCCGCGTCGCGGTAGGTGAAGCTGGCGTGGATCTGAAGCCGGTAGGTCGCACTCGGGACCGGTCGGCCGGGGCCTGGTCGGTGTGCGGCGCCACTCACGTCAGATCAGTCCTCCTCGTCCGTGGCGGAGAAGCCGCCAGTCGGTGGGGACGGCTCGTCCTTGCGGCAGCGCAGCACGACCATCGAGCGGTTCATGACCTCGATGGTCGAGTCCGGCTCCAGCACCTCGGGCTCGACGACGCCGCCGGCGGTGTTGATCTCGATCCGCCACGAGGACCCGTAGGTCTCGTCCGGCAGCGTGAACGTCATGTCCTCGGCATGGGCGTTGAGGCAGATGAGGAAGGAGTCGCCCTCGATCCGCTCGCCGCGCTTGTCCGGCTCGGGGATCGCCTGCCCGTTGAGGAACACCATGACCGCCTGACCGTCACCCTGCGACCAGTCCTCCTCCGTCATGTGCTCGCCGGCCGGGGAGAGCCACGCGATGTCGCCGATCGGGGACTCACCTCCATGGTCGGCGCTCCCGGCGAAGAAGCGGCGGCGCTGGAACACGGCATTGGAGCGGCGCACCCTGATGAGGCGCTGGGTGAACTTCAGGAGGCTCTGCTGCTCCTCGTCGAGGTCCCAGTGCACCCAGGAGAGCTCGTTGTCCTGGCAGTAGACGTTGTTGTTGCCGTGCTGGGTGCGTCCCATCTCGTCACCGTGCGCGAGCATCGGCACGCCCTGGCTGAGGAGCAGCGTGGTGAGGAAGTTCCGCTGCTGACGGGCGCGCAGCGCGTTGATCTCGGGGTCGTCGGTCGGACCCTCGACGCCGCAGTTCCAGGACCGGTTGTGCGACTCACCGTCCTGGTTGTTCTCCAGGTTGGCCTCGTTGTGCTTCTCGTTGTAGGACACCAGGTCCCGCAACGTGAAGCCGTCGTGGGCGGTGATGAAGTTGATCGAGGCGATCGGCTTGCGGCCACTGTGCTCGTAGAGGTCGGAGGACCCGGTGAGTCGCGAGGCGAACTCGCCCAACGTATGCGACTCTCCCCTCCAGTAGTCGCGGACAGTGTCGCGGTACTTGCCGTTCCACTCGGTCCACAGCGGAGGGAAGTTGCCGACCTGGTAGCCACCTTCGCCGACGTCCCACGGCTCGGCGATGAGCTTGGCCTGCGAGACCACAGGGTCCTGCTGGACGAGGTCGAAGAACGCCGAGAGCCGGTCCACCTCATGGAACTGGCGCGCCAGCGTGGCCGCGAGGTCGAACCGGAAGCCGTCCACGTGCATCTCGGTGATCCAGTAGCGCAGCGAGTCCATCACGAGCTGCAGCACGTGGGGGTGCCGCATGAGCAGGCTGTTCCCGGTGCCCGTCGTGTCGTAGTAGTGGTTCTCCTGACCCGGCACGAGGCGGTAGTAGCTCGCGTTGTCGATGCCCTTGAACGCCAGGGTGGGCCCCATGTGGTTGCCCTCGGCGGTGTGGTTGTAGACCACGTCGAGGATGACCTCGATGTCCGCGGCGTGCAGCGCCTTGACCATGGACTTGAACTCGAGGACCTGCTCACCGCGCGAGCCATAGGCGGCGTAGGCGTTGTGCGGGGCGAGGAAGCCGATGGTGTTGTAGCCCCAGTAGTTCGTCAGCCCCTTGTCCTGCAACGCGGAGTCCTGGACGAACTGGTGAACCGGCATCAGCTCCAGCGCGGTGATCCCGAGCGACGTGAGGTGCTCGATGGTCGCCGGGTGGGCGATCCCCGCATACGTTCCGCGGATGTCCTCAGGGATGTCGGGGTGGAGCTGGGTGAGGCCCTTGACGTGCGCCTCGTAGATGACGCTCTCGTGGTACTCGTGCTGCGGCAGTCGGTCCTGGCCCCAGTCGAAGAACGGGTTGATGACGACCGAGTACATCGTATGCGGCAGCGAGTCGAGCGTGTTCAGCTCGTCACGGCCGTCGAAGTAGTAGCTGAAGAGGGACTCGTCGCTGCTGATCTGTCCGTCGATGGCCTTCGCGTAGGGGTCGAGGAGCAGCTTCGCGGGGTTGCAGCGGTGACCGTTGGCGGGCTCGTACGGCCCGTGCACCCGGTAGCCGTATCGCTGGCCGGGCTGGATCCCGGGGAGGTACCCGTGCCAGACGAAGCCGTCGACCTCGGGAAGGTCGATGCGGGTCTCGTTGAGCTCGTCGTCGATGAGGCAGAGCTCGACTCTCGTGGCAACCTCGGAGAACAGCGCGAAGTTCACGCCCGCCCCGTCGTAGGTCGCTCCGAGCGGATATGCCTTGCCCGGCCAGACCTGCACGGGGGTGCCTCCTGTGAATATTCGACTGGATAGAGTGACTGCAGCAGCCGCTCAAATCTATCTAAGCGTGCGACCCCTCCTGACATCGCTCCCGAAAGGACCCCCTGTGACCACTTCCCGAGTCGCCGTCGTCACCGGTGCCGCCCGCGGTATCGGAGCCGCCACCGCTCTTCGTCTGGCCAAGGACGGCTACGCCGTCGCCGTCGTCGACCTCGACGAGTCTGCGTGCGCCGACAGCGTGGCCGCCATCGAGGCCGCAGGCGGGCGTGCCATCGGCGTGGGCATCGACGTGAGCAAGGCCGACCAGGTCGAGGCCGGTGTCACCCGCATCGCCGACGAGCTGGGCGCCCCGGTCGTGCTCGTCAACAACGCCGGTGTCATCCGGGACAACCTCCTGTTCAAGATGACCGAGGAGGACTGGGACACGGTCATGAACGTGCACCTGCGCGGCGCCTTCCTCATGAGCCGGGCCTGCCAGGGCTACATGACCAAGGCCGGCTTCGGCCGCATCGTCAACCTCTCATCCTCCTCGGCCCAGGGCAACCGCGGTCAGGCGAACTACTCCGCGGCCAAGGCCGGCCTCCAGGGCTTCACCAAGACCCTGGCGCTGGAGCTGGGCAAGTTCGGCGTGACCTCCAATGCGGTCGCACCCGGCTTCATCCAGACCGACATGACCCGCTCGACGGCCGAGCGCCTCGGTGTCCCGTTCGAGGACTTCATCAAGCACTCCGCCTCCCAGATCCCGGTCCAGCGGGTCGGGCAGCCCGAGGACATCGCGGCGATGATCTCGTTCCTGTGCTCGGAGGAGTCCGGCTTCGTCTCCGGTCAGGTCATCTACGTCGCCGGTGGGCCGCTTGACTGATCCCCTCGTCCTGAGACGAGCCCGGCTCGTCCCGGTCGAAGGGCCAGCACCGGATCACGAGGTCGACGTCCTCGTCCGCGATGGACGGGTGGCGCAGATCGCGCCGCGGATCGACGCGCCCTCGGCGGCGCCCATCGACCTGGACGGCCGGTGGCTCATTCCCGGGCTGTGGGACCAGCACGTCCACCTCGGACAGTGGGTGCTCCGGACCGCCCGCCTCGACCTCGGTGCTGTGCGGAGCGTCGCCGAGGCCTGCGCAGCGGTCCGCGAGCGCCTCGCGTCCACCGCCTCGGCACCGGTGGTGGCCTGGGGCCACCGGCCGGCGACCTGGAGCGAGCAGCCCACCGTGGCCGCCCTCGACGCGGTCAGTGACGTGGTGCCGATCGTCCTCATCGCCGGGGACGGTCACCACGGATGGCTCAACACACCGGCGCTCACGCTCCTCGGGCTCCCGCCACGAGAGGGCGTGGTCTCGGAGGGCGAGTGGTTCGACACCTACCCGCGCCTCGCTGAGGTGGGGCTGGGTGGCGATGACTCGCCTGCCGCATACCGCCTCGCGATGGAGCAGCTGGCGCGGCTCGGCATCGTGGGGGTCGTCGACCTCGAGTTCGGCAGCCCGGTCGACGCCTGGGCGGAGCGGGCCGCGGCCGGCGCCGACCTGCTCCGGGTGCGTACCGGCGCCTACCCGGACTTCCTCGACGACTACCTCGCGGCCGGGCTGCGGACCGGCACCCCCATGCCTGGCTGCGGGCCGCGGCAGACCTTCTCGGTGCTGAAGATCATCTCGGACGGCTCGCTCAACACCGGGACCGCCTGGTGCTGCGACCCGTACCGCAGCGGCGCCGGCGGCCCGGGCGGTGCGGACGGCTCGCACGGAGCGGCCAACTACGGGGCTTCCAACTACGGGGCTTCCAACTACACGGTCGCCGAGCTCGACGACCTCGTGAGCCGAGCCGTTCGGAACGGTGTCGAGGTCTCCACCCACGCGATCGGGGACGCTGCCGTCGCCCAGGCCCTCGACGTGCACGAGCGCTGGTCGGCCGCGGGATCGATCGAGCACGCCCAGCTCGTCCGCCGCGCAGACCTGCCGCGGATGGCCCGACTCGGCCTGCGGGCGAGCGTCCAGCCGGCGCACCTGCTCGACGACCGAGACCCGACCGAGCAGAACTGGCCGGACCGCGCCGGTCGCTGCTTCGCGCTCCGGTGGATGCTCGATGCGGGCGTGCTGCTGGCCCTCGGATCCGACGCGCCCGTCGCCGACCTCGACCCGTGGCTCGCCATGGCGGCGGCCGTCCACCGCTCTGCGGACGAGCGGGCACCGTGGCACGGGGAGCAGGCACTCACCGTGTCCGAGGCGCTGGCCGCCTCGGTCGACGGGCAGGGCACGGTTCACGTCGGTATGCGCGGCGACCTCGTCGCGCTGGACGACTCCCCGTTCGTGGCCGGGTCAGCGGACTCAGCCGAGCAGGCCCGTCACCTGCGGTCGATGCGCTCGGCCCTGACCGTCATCGACGGCCAGGTGGCGCATACCTCGGTGTAGGGCGCCGAAGGGCGCGGCACTGCCTTTGGCAGCGCCGCGCCCTTGTGTCTTCAAGCGGCCTGTGCCCTCAGAGCCAATGACCCGAGAGCCGACTACCCTCACAGACCCAGGTCGCGGCCGATGAGCTCCTTCATGATCTCGTTCGAGCCGGCCCAGATCTTCGTCACGCGGGCGTCGCGCCAGGCGCGGGCCACGCGGTACTCGTTCATGAAGCCGTAGCCACCGTGCAGCTGGACGCACTCGTCGAGGACGTCGTTCTGCACCTGGGCGCTCCACCACTTGGCCTTCGCGGCGTCGACGGCGCTGAGCTTGCCCTCTGCGTGGGCGGCGACGCAGTCGTCGATGTAGGCCTCGGCCACCTCGATCGCGGTGACGAGCTCGGCGATCTTGAACTTGTTGTGCTGGAAGGAGCCGATCGGCTGGCCGAAGGCCTTGCGCTCCTTCACATAGACGATGGTCTCCTCGAGGATCGCCTTGGCGTGGGCGACGTTGGAGACGGCCGCGCCGACCCGCTCCTGGGGCAGTCGCTGCATCATCGCGATGAAGCCCATGCCCTCGGGGCCGATCCGCTGCTCGTCGCTGACCCGGACGTTCTCGAAGAACAGCTCCGCGGTGTCGGACTCCTCCTGGCCCACCTTGTCGAGCTTGCGGCCGCGGCTGAAGCCCTCCATGCCCTCCTCCACCATGAACAAGGTGATGCCCTTGGCGCCCTTGGTCGGGTCGGTGCGGGTCGCGACGATGACGAGGTCGGCCTGGTAGCCGTTGGTGATGAAGGTCTTGCTGCCGTTGATGACCCACTCGTCGCCGTCGCGCACGGCGGTCGTGCGGAGGGCGGCGAGGTCGGAGCCGCCACCGGGCTCGGTCATCGCGATGGCGCAGATCTTCTCGCCGCTCGCCATGGCGGGCAGCCAGCGCTGCTTCTGCTCCTCGGTGCCGAGGTCGACGATGTAGGGCGGGCAGACGTCGGCGTGGATGCCGAAGCAGGAGGCGACGGCGGCGTTGAAGCGCGACATCTCCTCGGCGAAGATCGCGTTGAACCGGTAGTCCTCGGCACCGGCCCCTCCGTACTCCTCGGGGATGTCGAGGCTGAGGAAGCCCTGCTTGCCGGCCTCGAGCCAGATGTCCCGCTCGATGGACTTGACCTCGAGCATCTGCTCGGCGCGGGGCACGAGGGTGCGGTTCACGAACTCACGAACGGACTCGCGGAACGCCTCGTGGTCGGCGGTGTATACATTGCGGGGCATGCTGAATCTCCTTGGGATCCCGAGATTGGCCGCAGGGTGATACGACGTCACCTAAGCGCTTGCTTAGTTTCGCTGCTCTGAGGCAATGTATCAATATGTCGTTGCCCACACGCCGTCGCCCACCTCCCCGCCCGAGCGGCAGCACGGCCTCGGAACGTCTCAAGGAGGCGGCGATCATCGAGTTCTCCGACCGCGGCTTCCACGCGACGACTACCCGGGACATCGCGGCACGAGCCGGCCTCTCCCCTGCGGGCGTCTATGTGCACTTCCCCTCCAAGGAGGACCTGCTCTACGCGATCACCCTTGACGGTCACCTCGCCGCGCTCGAGATGCTCCAGGAGGCGGCGACCGACGCTCCTTCACCCGTCGAGGCCCTACGCACCACGGTCGGCACGTTCGCCCAGTGGCACGCCGAGCGGTTCCAGGACGCCCGGGTCGTCCAGTACGAGTTCCCTCACCTCGGGCACGAGCACCGGGAGCACATCCTCGGCATCCGCAAGCAGATCAACGCCGTGGTCTCCGACATCCTCACCCTCGGGGTCGCCGAGGGGTTATTCGACGTCGACGACATCCCGGCCACGACGCTGGCCATCCTCTCGATGGCCGTCGACGTGTGCCGGTGGTACGACTCGGAGATCAAGCGTTCGCCCGAGAGCATCGGCAACGACTACGGCGAGCTGGCCGTGCGACTGGTGTCGGCCCGTGGCTAGTCAGGCGGCGGCACCGCGGCTAGGCCACGGTGGCTCGCCGTCCATCCAGGCGCCTGACTTCTGGTGGTACCAGGCGCGCAGCCGGCTTCTCGAGGAAGCGCTCGGACCCTATGTGCCTGCAGCAGGTCGGGTGCTGGACGTCGGCAGCGCCGATGGGCCCAGTGCCGCCTGGTTCCGCAGCAGGGCCGCCTCGTCGGTCGCTCTCGACGTCGACCCGCGCGGCCTCTCCGGGGACGGGGTATGCGGTTCGGCCTTAGCGCTCCCGTTCGCCGACCGGAGCTTCGACGCCGTCGCCGCATTCGATGTCATCGAGCACTGTGAGCCCGAGTCGGTCACCCTGCAGGAGCTGCACCGCGTGCTGGCCCCCGGCGGGGTCCTCGTCGCCTCTGTCCCCGCCTACCAGTGGGCCTGGTCGGAGTTCGACGTCGCCAACGGGCACCACCGCCGCTACACCAAGGGGCGGATCGTCGACGCCGTCACCGCCGCCGGGTTCCGGGTCGAGCGGGCGACCTACGCCTTCACCTCGGTCTTCCCGATGTTCGCTGCGGAGCGCGCGTGGCGCAAGCTGCGGCACCGGGGCCGTCACGCCGAGGCTGTCGACATCGTCGAGGTGCCCAGGACGCCGCGGCCGTTGCACCACATGTTTCTAGCGTTGTGTCGCATCGACGAGCGTCTCATCCGCTCTCGCGATCTGCCCTTCGGGTCCTCGGTCTTCCTCGCGGCCAGGAAATGACAGCCACATGACATCGTCTCCTCGACCTGCTCACGAGGAGCGGGTGGAGGAGACGATGTGCGGAGCCAGTGCTCCTCGCTCGAGACCCCAACGAGGGCCCCGGCTCACGACCTCTCAGTCGCGTCTCAGTCGCGCGTGAGCTTGCGGTAGGTGACGCGGTGCGGACGGGCCGCGTCCTCACCGAGCCGCTCGACCTTGTTCTTCTCGTAGGCCTCGAAGTTGCCCTCGAACCAGTACCACTTCGCCGGGTTCTCCTCGTCACCCTCGTAGGCGAGGATGTGCGTCGCGACGCGGTCGAGGAACCAGCGGTCGTGGCTGATGACGACGGCGCAGCCGGGGAACTCGAGCAGAGCGTTCTCCAGAGAGCCCAGCGTCTCGACGTCGAGGTCGTTCGTCGGCTCGTCGAGGAGCAGCAGGTTCCCGCCCTGCTTGAGCGTGAGGGCCAGGTTGAGACGGTTGCGCTCTCCGCCGGAGAGGACACCCGCCTTCTTCTGCTGGTCCGGGCCCTTGAAGCCGAACTGGGAGACGTAGGCGCGGCTCGGGATCTCGACGTTGCCCACCTTGATGAAGTCCAGACCGTCGGAGACGACCTCCCAGAGCGACTTCTCCGGGTCGATGCCGGCACGGGACTGGTCGACGTAGGAGATCTTCACGGTCCCCCCGATCTTCACCGTGCCCGAGTCCGGCTCCTCGAGCCCGACGATGGTCTTGAAGAGCGTCGTCTTGCCGACGCCGTTGGGGCCGATGACACCGACGATGCCGTTGCGGGGCAGGGAGAAGGACAGGTTGTCGATGAGGACCCGGTCGCCGAAGCCCTTGACGAGGTTCTTGACCTCGATGACCTCGTTGCCCAGGCGCGGGCCCGGCGGGATCTGGATCTCCTCGAAGTCGAGCTTCCGGGTGCGCTCGGCCTCGGCAGCCATCTCCT
Organism: Actinomycetales bacterium; assembly: GCA_012729695.1. Taxonomy (GTDB): domain Bacteria; phylum Actinomycetota; class Actinomycetes; order Actinomycetales; family Dermatophilaceae; genus F2B08. Next base: position 18,533 of record JAAYCP010000036.1, read on the forward strand.
CGTAGCGAGCCAGGCGCGCCTTGCTCTTGGTCTGCCGCGCCTTGGCGTTGGAGCGGACCCACTCGAGCTCGCTCTTGAGGCGCTTGGCCAGCTTGGCGTCCTTCTTGCCCTGGATCTGGAGGCGTTCGGCCTTCTTCTCCAGGTAGGTCGAGTAGTTGCCCTCGTAGGGGTAGAGGCGACCGCGGTCGACCTCAGCGATCCACTGCGCAACGTTGTCGAGGAAGTACCGGTCGTGGGTAACCGCGATGACGGCGCCGGGGTAGCTTTCGAGGTGCTGCTCCAGCCACTGCACCGACTCGGCGTCCAGGTGGTTGGTGGGCTCGTCGAGCAGGAGCAGGTCGGGCTTGGACAGCAGCAGCTTGCACAGCGCGACCCGACGGCGCTCACCGCCGGAGAGGTACTTGACGTCGGCGTCCGGCGGCGGGCAGCGCAGGGCGTCCATCGCCTGCTCGAGCTGGGAGTCCAGATCCCAGGCGTCGGCGTGGTCGATCTCCTCCTGGAGCTTGCCCATCTCCGTCATGAGGGCGTCGAAATCCGCGTCGGGATCGGCCATCAGCTCGGAGATCTCGTTGTACCGGTCGAGCTTGGCCTTGATCTCGCCGACCCCCTCCTCGACGTTCCCGAGGACGGTCTTCTCCTCGTTGAGCGGCGGCTCCTGGAGGAGGATGCCCACCGTCGCGCCGGGAGCCAGTCGAGCCTCTCCGTTCGAGGGCTGGTCCAGGCCGGCCATGATCTTGAGGATGGTCGACTTGCCGGCACCGTTGGGGCCGAGCATGCCGATCTTCGCGCCGGGGTAGAACGACATCGACACGTCATCGAGAATGACCTTCTCGTTGTGTGCCTTCCGGGCGCGGGTCATGGTGTAGATGAACTCGGGCATAGCGTCCAGGGTAGATGGTGCCGCTCAGGCGTCCGAATCGCCGCTCAGCGCAGGGACGTCCGCACACGCGGCCGCCTCGGCGCGAGCAGCGACGTCCGCGTCACACGCGGTCGTCGCGCCCGGGCACCCTCAGGTCCCTGCCTTGACCTCCTCCTGCTCCTGGATCTTCTGGTCCTGAATCTGCTCGCCGTCGGCGTCCATGCTCTCGACACCGTCGGCACTCTCGTCGGTCACATCCTCACCCGCATCGCGGGGCGGATAGGTCTCGAGGGGCTCGTGGTCGCGCTGCACGACGTAGCCGGTGCGGTGCGGGTCGAGCGCCGGCTCGGCGACCTCACCGGTCACGCCATTGACCCAGTTCCCTGAGTCGTCGTCGACCTGCTGCCAGGCGTCCCTGCCCTGCTGGTGCGGGCCGTGACCGTCCTGGCCGTTCCCCGAGTGGCCGTTCCCCGAGTGACCGTTC
>JAAYCP010000228.1 GCA_012729695.1 Actinomycetales bacterium
TACAAGCCCGACCACTACAGGTACTGAGCTCGACGACGGTCCACTAGGCTCAGCCATACAAGGCAGACCGACTACTTGCCCTCGTTACTCCCTGCCGATTATCACTGCTGGACGGTGACTAGGTGGTGGCTGGCGCAGGGGACGGCGCAAGTAAGGGTCCGGCCGTGCTGGAGCGAAAGGGTCCTCGCATGCTGCACTTCCTCGTGGAGTCCCAGTGCGCAGTGGTGCTGCGCGAGGATGGCGCCTCCGCTGTGAAGTACGCCGTCATGGTGGCCACAATTGCCGCGGTGATCATCGTCGTCGTCGTTGTCCTCGGGGAGCAGGTCAAGTCTGCTTTTGACCTCGTGTCCGAGCGCTTGCCGCAGTTCCCGGACGGGATCATCGGCGACTGATCGCGCATGCGGATTCGGGAGTTTCTGGTTCCACTAGGTGTAGGCCGGTCCGTATGTGTAGGCCGGTCCGCTGGCCGAAGAGGTATTGGACGACCTGTCTTAGACGGTATGGAGTGACGCCGTCGCCGTGACGGGGTTGCGGGCCGGGGCCTCACTCACAAGATTCGTGGGTTGTCGAGCAGGGGCTGCATGCTCGGCCTATCCGACAATTGTGCGAGGCCCCGGTGTTTACCGAGCGTACGAGTGTTGGGCTCGACGTGCACGCCCGATCTGTTGCTGCTGCAGCGATCGACAGCGTCACGGGTGAGTTGTCACAGACCAAGTTGACCCCGTCCTTTGAGCACATTCGGTCCTGGGTTGGTGATCTGCCGGGCCCGGTCGCGGTCGCCTACGAGGCGGGTCCGACCGGCTTCGGTCTGTACCGGTCGCTGACCGAAGCGGGCATCCGCTGCCAGGTCGTGGCGCCCTCGAAACTACAGAAGCCGGCCGGTGACCGGGTCAAGACCGACGCCAAGGACGCGATCCATTTGGCACGGCTGCTGCGTCTTGACGAGTACACCTCGGTCGCGATTTCGACGGTCGAGCAGGAAGCTGCCCGCGATCTGGTCCGGGCACGGGAAGACTGCCGCAGTGATCTGATGGCCGCTCGGCACCGGTTGTCGAAGCTGCTGTTGCGGCACGGGATCGTCTACTACGACGGCAAGGCCCGGACCGGCAAGCATGACCAGTGGCTACGCAGCCAGGCGCGGGCACAGCTGAACACACCGGCGACCAGGCTGGCCTTCGATTCCGGCTACGAGACCGTACTCACGGTCACTGCTCGCCGCGCCCGACTCGATGAGGCGATCGAGGAGATGGCCGCCGACTCCGAGTTCACCCCGGTCGTGCGGCGCCTGGGATGCCTGCGCGGCATCGCCACATTGACCGGGTTCGCGCTGGCCGTCGAGGTCGGCGACTGGCACCGGTTCACCGGCAACACCATTGGCTCCTTCGTCGGCCTGGTCCCCTCCGAGAACTCCTCCGGCAGCACCAAGAGCCAAGGGTCGATCACCGAGACCGGCAACGGCCACGCCCGCCGACTGCTGGTCGAGGCAGCCTGGCACCACCGAACCCGCTACACCTTCGGCGTCACCTTGCGTCGATGCTGGGATCTCGCCCCGGCCGCGGCCCGCGTGCGGGGCGACGAAGGCAACCGTCGACTCCACCACCGCTGGGTCAAGTCCATCGACCGCAAGAAGCGCAACACGATCGCCGACGTCGCGGTCGCCCGCGAACTCGCGGGATGGTGCTGGTCGCTGGCCGTCATGGACGACTGAGACCCCACTGGACTGCTTCGCCGCCACCGGGCTGGTGAGTCCGGATCCACCGATGAGTTGGGCGCGGTGCGCCACGCTCACCTACCCCAACACATCGGTGGATCCGGACTTAGCACGATGCCCGGTATCGCGTCATCTGATACCGTCTGAGCCCAGGGCGTCTGGTGACGATTGGTCTGGTCACCGTTGGCGCGACGGAGGGGTGGAGAGATGGGAACCCCTGTTGCGCCACACCCTTGCACCAGCAGACCACATGCTCACCTCATTCACGCTCTGCTGGGCTGTGAGGCCCGCGCCGCGGCCGGATGAGACCGAGATTGATCGCAGCCATCACGGCGCTGGCTCGGTTGTGTGCACCCAGCTTTGCGTACACCTTGCCGAGATGAGTCTTCACCGTTGACTGGCTCATGAAGAGGCTGTTGGCCACGCCGGCCACGGTCTCGCCGTCGGCGACCAACGACAGCACTTCCAGCTCTCGCTGGGAAAGCTTCGGCAGTGACTCCCGACGCTGCAGGGCGTCTTCCAGGCCTGCGGCTTTGAAGACGCTAGGGCACTGCGCCGCGTGCCGCACGGCGGCCAGGACACTGTGCGCGTCGGCAGACTTCAGGACCAGCGCGGAGGCGCCAGCGTCAAGAGCAGCGAACAGAGTTGCGTCATCGTCATACATTGTGATGACGACGAGGCCCATACTCGCCGACTTCGCGCGGATCTTTCGCGCAAGGTTGATGCCGTTGCCATCCGGCAGACCGACATCGACCATCACTACGTGCGCCTGGGTGGTGCCCAGCACCTCCACGGCCTCGCGCAGGGAGCCCGCCTTTCCCACGACGGCGATCGGGCGGCCCCCGTCGTCGACGGTCTCGAGAAAGGTCGTCAGAGTGTCGATCATGACCGTGTGGTCATCGACGATTACGACGCGGAGCGGGAGACTGTTCACGCTGTGGGTGGGGAACCCGTGGGCGGCAGTCATGGGGCAGAGGTTACCGCGTTCTCACCTGCCAGCGTTAGCTCCTCCAGCTGCTTGGAGACAGGGAGTAGTTCGGTGTGCCCAGTCTCTGCGCCAATGAGAACCTCGACGAAGAACCCGTGAGGAGTCAGCGTGCCGACAGCGATGTGCGCATGCCGCGAGAGCGGATGGTCTGCAAAGGCCTCCGGGCCGAGCGCAGAGACCCCGTCGTGCTTGAAGGTGAGCAGGGCGTTCGGCGCAGAGAGGTTGACCTCCCAGTCGATCATCCCGGCTCCACAGGAGCGCCCATCCGCCAGAAAGTCCAGAGCCAGTCGGTGGAGCTGAACCTCGATATGAGCGGGGAACCGGAACATCGTTTCGTTGATTGTCATCGTCGTGCGTGCCCCGGTCTGAGTCCCGAAAAGCTGCAGCGTCTGAGAGAGAATCGCACCAAGGGACACGGTTGGCCGTTCAACCATCCTCAGCGACGAGATCTGGTGACGGACGTCATCGAGCGACCCACGCAGCGATTGGCTCAAGGTCTCCAGCTGCTTTCGCACCTGGCTCCCGGGCTCCTGCTGCTGGATGAGAATGTCAACCTGGAAGGCTAGGGCCGCGAGCTCCTGCGCAACGCCGTCGTGCATGTCGCGCGCGATGCGCGACCTCTCCTCGAGAGCTGCGCGTCCGCGCAGTCGGGAGAAGAGGACACCAACGTCGAGGATCGGGGCGGTTCGCCGAGAGACCCCCTCGACGATGGCCTGGTCACTGAGACTAAAGGGTCCGTGGCGTCGATCGAGTGCGATGAGGCCAGCCTGCTGGCCTTGGCTGTCACACATGGGAACAGTGAGTCCGTACTTGTGCCGGCCGTCCTCGGAGTGCACCCAGTGGAAGGCAACCCCGTCGCCCCAGGTGCGGGCGAGTGGTGAACCCTCATCGGTCGGCGCGGGCCAGGGCATCCTGGTGTGTCCGTGCAGGGCAATCGGCACTGCGTCGTCTCCACTGCGCAGGATGACTGCGGCGCGGTCCACAGTGACCTCTTCCGCAATCTCCGCCAGGGCCGCGTCCCCGAGAGCGGGGATGTCGAACCCCGTATCCAGTGAGTCGGCTAGGGTAGCGAGCCGCAGGAGCAGTTCGCGTGCCTCACCTGCCGCGGTGTCCTTCTCCTCCGGGACAGCCCGCCACAGAGAGGCGACGAGCGCAATCACCATCATGACGACCGTCGTGATGAGCAGGCCCCAACCGCTCAGCTGATGGTGCGTGGTCAGCTCGACCAACATGACACTGGCGGCGAGGACGCCCCACCCAGCCAGCAGGGCACCGAGCCATCCCAGTGCCAGTCCCGCATGGACGGCCGCGATAGAGAGCAGCACGAAGGTGCTGGCATCGTTGTGAACCTGAATTGCCATTGCCGCCAGTGCGCACAGACTGAGGATCGATGTGACCTCCTGCGCCGGCTTCAGACCATGCCGCCAGTGGCGTAGAACGACGATAAGGACGTCAGCAGCGGCGATCGACATGGCCCACGGGACGATGAGGAAGAGGTGACCTTCGAGGGCCGCGATGCCCATAGCGGCGGCCGCCAGGCCCAGCCGGACCGTCAACCCGATCCAGGGCACATTGATGCGCGGCACTGAGATGCCTCGGCGCGCGGTCTTCTTCCGCATACGGACAGTCTGGACAGATCGAAGGTTGATTCCGCAACAGATGTCACCAGATGTGGCCGAACCGCCGATGTGTGTAGATGAGTGCGCCGATCCGGGAACCATCTCGTGTGAGCCGGGCGATCCCATGGGTGTGTGAAGATTGTCGGGTGCGCGACTGCCCCTCGCAGGGTCTGCGGCCGCGCCGTGACAAGACGCAAGAAGGGACCGGATCTGGTGAAGGGTCGCGTGCTCATCGTCGATGACGACCTCTCGCTCGCGGAGATGCTGAGCATCGTCCTGCGCAACGAGGGCCTGGACGTCTCGCACGTCGCCGACGGGAGCTCCGCCATGAGCGCCTTCCGGACGGTCCGTCCTGACCTGGTCCTGCTCGACGTCATGCTGCCGGGTCTGGACGGCATGGAGGTGTGCCGGCGCATCCGAGCGGAGTCCGGAGTGCCGATCGTCATGCTCACCGCCCGCACCGACACCCACGACGTCGTTGTCGGTCTCGAGAGCGGCGCCGACGACTATGTCGTCAAGCCGTTCAAGCCTCAGGAACTCATCGCGCGGATCAGGGCGCGACTGCGCCGAGGTGACGAGCCCGAGCCCGAGCGACTCGAGATCGGTGACCTCGTCATCGACGTGGCGGGCCACTCTGTCCGTCGTGCGGGCGAGATGCTGTCGCTCACGCCGCTCGAGTTCGA
>JAAYCP010000229.1 GCA_012729695.1 Actinomycetales bacterium
CGCGGTGGCAGATAGCGGGGTGGCAGATGACGCGGTGCCGGGTGACGCGCTGCCCGGGCGAGTGCCGTCCGGTGAGGCGCCCGATCCGGGGTCTGCTCCCGTCGTGTCGCCCGAGCCACTGTCCGAGCCACTGTCCGAGCCACTGCCGGAGCCACTGTCTGAGCCACTGCCCGAGGCTCCCGAGCACCCCCGGGTGGATCCGGAGATGGCGCGGGTCGAGATGTTCGGCGAGGGGGGCCTGGACTGGCAGCCGGTGTCCCCGCGGCTCATCACGACCCGGACGATCACGCTGCTCGCGTGGCTCGTGCCCATGCTCATCGCGGCGGTCGGTGCGGCGCTGCTGGTGAGCGAGTGGCTGTGGATCGCGGCGGCCGCGCTCCTGCTCCTCATCGTCTGGGGGCTCTGGCTCATCCGCCGCCAGGTGTCGGCGATGAGCTATCTCGAGCTCTCCGAGGACCTCGTGATCCGCAAGGGCCGGCTCTTCCGTCAGGTCTCGAGCATCCCCTACGGGCGGCTGCAGTACGTCGACCTGCAGTCCGGTCCGCTGGAGCGCAAGTACGGGATGGCCACCCTGCAGATCTTCACGGCCTCTCCGTCCACGAGCGCTACGCTCCCGGGCCTGCCAGTCGAGATCGCGGAGCAGATGAGAGGGCGGCTCATGCGGCGCGGCGAGGCGCAGCGGGCGGGCCTGTGACCGAGCGGCCCGAGAGCGGCTGGCTCGAGAGCAGCCAGCCGGAGAGCAACCAACCTGGTTCGGCGGAGGAGTGGCACCGGCTGCACCCGCTCTCCCCGTTCCTCCGGGGCGGCGTGATGATCCTGGCCGTCGGTGGTTACCTCATCTCCCAGCGGGTCGAGGACTTCATCGGCTACACCTGGGGACCGACCGGTCCGGAGCCCGAGGAGCTGCCCTTCAGCGGGCTGCTCGTCGCGGCGCTCGCCTTCCTCGCCCTCGTCGCGGTCGTGGTCTTCTACGGCTGGCTGTCGTGGCGGGTCGCGAAGTTCCGGGTCGGGCAGGACAAGCTCGAGTACCGGTGGGGGCTGCTCTACAAGCAGCACCGGCAGGTCCGCTACGACCGGATCCAGAGCGTCGACATCACCCGGCCCTTCATGGCACGGCTCGTCGGACTCTCCCAGGTGGTCGTCCAGTCCGCGGGCGGCAGCGACTCCCACGTCGAGCTGTCCTACCTCACGCACACCCGCGCGCTCGAGGTCCGAGACGCGGTGCTCTCGCGGGTGGACGCCGAGGAGGCCCAGGCCGCCGCCCTCGCTGCCGGCCGACCCGGGGAGGCGGTGGGGGCCGCGGGCCAGGTGACCGGCGCATACCCCCTCGGCCTCGATGCCGTGCTGCGCGGCACGGTCGAGCCCACACGCGGGCGGACGGTGCTGCGGACGATCAAGGTGCCCACGGGGCGACTCGTGCTGTCCCTCCTCTACCACCCGGTGACGGTGCTGATCATCCTGGCGGTCCCGGCCGTGCTCCTCGGCTCGATCTACGGCTCTGTGGCGCTGCTGCCGGCGATGTTCCCGATCGTCGTCGGTCTCGTCATCCCGCATGGCCGTCGCTTCCTCAACGAGGCCAACTTCGTCGTCGACGTCGAGTCCGACCGGCTCCGGATCACCCATGGCCTCACGACCCAGCGCTCCAACACCGTTCCGCTGGCTCGGATCCAGGCGGTCGAGATCTCGCAGGGCTGGTTCTGGCGGTGGCCGGACTGGTGGCGGATGAAGGTCACCATCGCCGGGGTCGCGGGGGAGGACACCGAGTCGCAGACGACCGCCTTCCCCGTCGGTATGGAGGAGGAGGTCCTGGACCTCGCGCAGGTCATGCTCCCGGGAGTGGACCGCGAAGCCGTCCTGGCCGGCATGCGCGGGATGGGCGGTGAGCCGGGCTTCACGACCTCGAGCCGGCGCTCGGCGATCTTCCAGCCATGGACCTGGCGGCGCAACGGGTATGCGGTGAGCGAGACCGCGCTCATCATCCGCCGCGGACGACTGGCCCGGGTGGTCTCACTCGTGCCTCACGCCCGCGTGCAGTCCATGTCGGTGGCTCAGGGTCCCCTCGACCGCTGGCGGCGTGTGGCGTCGGTGCAGCTCGACCTCACCGCCGGTCCGGTGTCGGGCTCGGTCCCGCACCTCGACCTCGACGAGGCACATCGGCTGCTGGCGGAACAAAGTGCGCGTTCCGCTCTTGCGCGCACGGCGCTTCGCACCCCGCTACGGTTAGGTGCTACGCGACAAACAAGCCCCGGCGAGCCGGCCGAGGTCGTGACGGAAGGACCCACATCGCTGTGAACAATCCGCCCCAAACCGGGACCGGAACCACCACCGCCAAGCTCGGCCTGACCACGGGGCAGGTGGTCCAGGAGTTCGGCTACGACTCCGACGTCGATGACGACCTGCGCTTCGCCATCGAGGACGCAGTGGGCAGCGAGCTCGAGGACGAGGACTACGGGGACGTTGCCGACGTGGCGTTGATCTGGTGGCGTGAGGACGACGGGGACCTCGTGGACGCCCTTGTCGACGCACGGACCAACCTCGACGACGGCGGCTCGATCATCCTCCTCACGCCCAAGGCCGGTCGCGCGGGGGAGATCCCTATGTCGGAGGTCGAGGAGGCTGCCTCGACGGCAGGGCTGCACTCGTCCGGAACCATCAACGCGTGCCGGGACTGGTCGGCCACCCGCCTCGTCGCGCCGAAGAACCGGCGCTGACCGGTCCCTCCGTGCAGAACCCGTACCGGGCGCGGACTGCGACCCGGTTAGGGTTGCGAGCATGGCCGCATCACCACTCGAGCTCGGCGTCCTGGCCCCTGACTTCACCCTCAAGGACCAGAACGGCGTCGACGTCACCCTCTCCTCGTTCCGGCGCTCGCCTGACGGGAGCACAGCGGGCAAGAACGTGCTGCTCGTGTTCTATCCCTTCGCCTTCTCCGGCATCTGCACCGGAGAGCTCCATGAGATCCGCGACGACCTCGGCTCCTTCGTCGACGACGACGTCCAGGTGCTCACGATCTCGTGCGACCCGATGTTCTCGCTGCGCGGCTGGGCTGACCTCGAGGGGTACTTCTTCCCACTCCTCTCCGACTTCTGGCCGCACGGTGAGGTGGCCCGCGCCTACGGTGTCTTCCACGAGGCCGGCGGCATGGCGACGCGGGGGACCTTCCTCATCGACACCGAAGGTGTCATCCGCTGGAGCCTCATCAACCCGCCCGGTGAGGCGCGCAGCTTCAGCGGCTACCGCGCCGCGCTCGCCGACCTGCGCTCCCAGGCCTCTGGCTCGCTCGCAGGCTGACGCTCCGGGAACCCGTGGTCAGCCCGAAGCCTCCCACGCGTATGCACCGCCGCCGCGCGGCGGTCCTCGCTGTCACCGCAGTGCTGGCGCTCGGTGCTTGCGGCCAGGGGGCGGCTGAGTTCCCTTCTGGCGCAGAGCTGTTCGGGATTCCCACGTATGCGTGGGACCGCAAGTCGGGCATGGACGCCCTGGTCTTGGGCCGGCTCGGGTTCACCCCTGACGGCTGCACCTTGATGTACCAGGAGGGCGCGAGCGAGACCGGTGAGCCGGTGCTGTTCCCCAACGCCATCGGTATCCGCTACGCCAACGGGGTCCGCGCAGTCGCCGACTCAGCAACGGGGAGGGTCTTCGCCGTCGAGGGTCAGCGATTCGAGTACGGCGGCGGCTGGGGCTCGCCCACGGAGGACTGGACCGAGCAGTGCGGACCCCCCGGGAACGGCGAGGTCGCCTTCGTCAACGACGAGCCGGCTCTCGAGCCCTTCGAGGGCGATCCGCCGCTGCCGGACGAGCAGTCGTGAACCTGCGTAACGCCCCGCCGAGACAGGTGCCGGGCGCACAGTCGGGCAGTGGCACAATGGCCGGGCACAAAGGGCCTGTAGCTCAGCTGGTAGAGCACCGCGTTTACACCGCGTAGGTCGTCGGTTCGATCCCGGCCGGGCCCAC
>JAAYCP010000230.1 GCA_012729695.1 Actinomycetales bacterium
GCCCGGAGGTCGCCCTCGGCGCTGCGGACGTGCTCGAGCAGCGCCTCGGCCCCGGTGAGGGAGACGGCGGCCACCTCGGTGCGCATACCGACCTTGGCCTCGGACTTGGTCTTGCGGACCGCGGCGAGGGCAGCGGCGACGGCCTCGAGCACCTGCGGCTCGCCACCGGCCGGCAGCTCGTCCGTCGTCGGCCAGGAGGTGCGGTGCACGGACCCGTCGTGGGTCCACGACCAGACCTCCTCGGTGACGTACGGGAGGATCGGCGCGAAGAGCCGCAGCACGACATCGAGCGCGATCCGCAGCGTGGCGCGGGCACTCGCGGCGCCCTCCTCACCGCGGGAGCCGTAGGCCCGGTCCTTGACGAGCTCGAGGTAGTCGTCGCAGAAGCTCCAGAACCAGGTCTCGGTCACCTCGAGGCTGCGGGTGTAGTCCCACCCCTCGAAGCCCGACGAGGCCTTGGCGACGACGTCGCGCAGCGAGGCGAGCAGCGCCTGGTCGAGCGGGTCGGTGACCTGCGCGGCAAGCGCCTCGAGCGAGTGCCCGCCCTCGACCTCGCCGAAGGACAGCGCGAACTTGCTCGCGTTGAGGATCTTGATCGCGAGGCGACGGCCGACCTTCATCTGGCCGATGTCGTAGGCGGCGTCCGTCCCGAGCCGTCCACTGGCCGCCCAGTAGCGCACCGCGTCGGCGGAGTGCTGCTGGACGACGTCCTCGGGCGTGACGACGTTGCCCTTGGACTTGCTCATCTTCTTGCGCTCGGGGTCGAGGATCCAGCCCGAGATCGCGGCGTGCGTCCACGGCACGGTGTCGTGCTCGTAGTGCGAGCGGACGATGGTGGCGAAGAGCCAGGTCCGGATGATGTCGTGGGCCTGGGGGCGCAGGTCCATCGGGAAGACCTTGTCCCAGATCGGGTCCCCGGTGCGCCAACCCCCGGCGATCTGCGGGGTGAGCGAGGAGGTGGCCCAGGTGTCGAAGATGTCCGGGTCGCCGACGAAGCCGCCCGGCTCGCCGCGCTGCGACTCGTCATATCCCGCAGGGGGATTCGCGGCCGGGTCGACCGGGAGCTCCTCGGGTGTCGGCAGGATCGGGTTCGCGTAGTCAACCTCGCCGTGCTCGTCGACGGGGTACCAGACCGGGATCGGCACACCGAAGAAGCGCTGCCGGGAGACGAGCCAGTCGCCGTTGAGGCCCTGCACCCAGTTCGTGTAGCGGGCGCGCATGAACGGCGGGTGGAAGTCGATCTGTCGCCCGCGCTCGACGAGGGCGTCGTTCAGGTCGGCCTCGCGGCCGCCGTTGCGGATGTACCACTGGCGCGAGGTGACGATCTCCAGCGGCTTCTCGCCGCGCTCGTAGAAGTTGGCCTTGCGCTGGGTCGGCGTCGGCTCGCCGTCCAGGTCGCCGGACTCCCGCAGGGCCTGGACGATCGCCTCGCGCGCCGAGAACGCGGTCTTGCCGGCGAGCTTCTCGGTGAAGAGCTCGGCACCGGGACCGCCTGCGAGCCACTCGGGCAGCTCGTGCTGGATCCGGCCGGTGCGGGTGATGATCGAGCGCGTCGGCAGCTGCAGCTCGCGCCACCACATGACGTCGGTGAGGTCACCGAAGGTGCAGCACATCGCGATGCCGGCGCCCTTGTCCATCTCCGCGGCGTGGTGCGCCAGGACCGGGATCTCGACCCCGAACAGGGGCGAGCGGACCGTGCTGCCGAAGAGCGACGCATACCTCTCGTCATCGGGGTGGGCGATGAGCGCGACGACCGAGGGGATGAGCTCGGGGCGGGTGGTCTCGATGTAGACCTTCGTGGGCTCGCCGTCCGGGGAGGTGCCGTGGAAGGCGACCCGGTGGTAGTGCCCGGGGTAGTCGCGCGCCTCGAGCTCGGCCTGGGCGACCGCCGTCTGGAAGGTGACGTCCCACAGGCCCGGCGCCTCGGCCTGGTAGGCCTCGCCGCGCTGGATGTTGCGGATGAACGCGAGCTGGGAGGTGGCCCGTGAGTTCTCGTCGATCGTGCGGTACTGGATGTTCCAGTCCAGGCTGAAGCCCATCCGGCGGAAGAGCGACTCGAAGGCCTCCTCGTCCTTGACGGTGAGGACGTCGCACAGCTCGATGAAGTTCTGCCGGCTGATCGGGACCTCGTCCGCAGCCCTGGTGGAGGTGCGGTTGCCGTCGAACGGCGGGGTGAAGTCGGGGTCGTAGTGCATCGTCGCGTCGCCGCGGACGCCGTAGTAGTTCTGCACCCGCTTCTCGGTCGGCAGGCCGTTGTCGTCCCACCCGATCGGGTAGAAGACGTTGAAGCCGCGCATCCGCTTGTAGCGAGCCATGCAGTCGGTGTGCGTGTAGGAGAACACGTGACCCATGTGCAGTGACCCGGAGGCGGTCGGCGGGGGAGTGTCGATCGAGAAGACGTCCTCGCGGGGGGCGTTCAGCGCCCGCTCACGGTCGAAGGCGTAGGTCTGCTCCTCGCTCCATACCTGCGTCCACTTCTCCTCGAGACCCTCCAGGGAGGGCCGCTCGGGGATCGAGGCAGCACGAGATGGTGAGAGGTTGTCGGTCATGCCGGTCATCTTCCCAGACCACGCCCGGTGGACCGAAACCGGTTAGCCGAAATCCCATGACCCGGGTGGGCGGCGATGATGGTCACCTCGGGCCGATGGGCAACCTACGGTGTCGTAGTGTGGCGATATGGAGCCCGTCTACATGCCCGTGATCGGCTTCGCCCGCACCGCCTTCTTCCTCATGGGACTGAAGTTCCGCATGATCGGCGAGGAGAACGTGCCACGCACGGGCGGCGCCGTCATGGCGATCAACCACCAGGGGTATCTCGACTTCACCTTCGCCGGCCTCGCGGCCCGCAAGCACCGCCGACTCGTGCGCTTCATGGCGAAGAAGTCGACCTTCGAGCACAACATCACCGGCCCACTCATGCGGGGGATGAAGCACATTCCGGTCGACCGTCGAAACGGCCAGGAGTCGTACGATCTTGCGGTCGAGGCGCTCAAGCGCGGCGAGATCATCGGTGTCTTCCCCGAGGCCACCATGTCCCTCTCGTTCGATCTCAAGGACTTCAAGTCCGGTGCGGTGCGGATGGCGCAGGAGGCGGGCGTACCGATCCTGCCGACGACGCTGTGGGGCTCGCAGCGGGTGTGGACCAAGCACGTCCCGAAGCGGCTGGGGCGCTCGCGGATCCCGCTCTTCGTCACGGTGGGGGAGCCGATGTACGTCGGCCCGCACGACGACGTCGATGCCGTGACCCGCAAGCTGCACGCGGTCATGCAGGCCCAGCTCGACGAGCAGATCGCCGCCTACCCCGCCCTCACCGGAGAGGACCTGCGCTTCCTTCCGGCCCGCCTCGGCGGCAGCGCTCCGACGCCGGAGGAGGCCCGGGCCAAGGAGGACCACGACCGGAAGCGGTCGGTCGACAAGTTCAACAAGCGCAAGAGCGCCAAGGAGGGGTCAGCTGAGGGCGACTCACCCGAGGCGCCCGCAGAGGTGCGCAAGCGTCGTTTCGGGAAGGCCCGGCGGAAGCGCCGGAAGGCGACGCGGGCATAATCATCTTCAATAACTCTTGTCACACCTGTAACTTTGTGTCATGAGAGTTTCGCCCCTGCGTCGCGCCGGCACACTGGCCGCGATCGCCGCCGTCCTGGTGACGCTCGCCGCCTGCTCCGACGAGGGCGCCGGGGCGGACCCCACGAGCACCTCCGCTACGACGGCTGCGACGTCCGAGCCGACCGACTCCGAGTCCACAGCGACGCAGAGTCCCACGGAGACGTCTGGAAGCGGCACTTCGGACGCGACCCGCACCGATGTGCCCGTCGCAGGCGGAGGGCCGGAGGAGCTGCGGGCGTTCCTGCCCGAGGGCTTCCCGATCCCGGAGGAGCTGACCATCACGGGCGATCCCACGGCGACCGCCCGCAATGTCAACGTCACCTTCACCGTCCCGGACGCCGTCGAGGCCTTCGACTTCTTCGAGACCCAGCTGCCCGAGGCCGGCTACGAGATCCTGCCCGGGTCGAGCGAGTCCTACAGCACCGACGTCTCGTCCGGCGCGATCCTCGCGCAGAACGACGAGCGGCAGGTGAACCTGCTCATCGTCGACGACGAGGTCGAGATCACCATCACGGCGCGCGAGTGAGCGCTCGCGGAGGACCGCCCAGCTCCTAGATCTCGTGACCCAGGTGCGCGAGGGCCTGCCGGAGCAGCACCCCGTGACCTCCGGTCATCTCCTGCAGCGTGGTCGGAGCGAGCGCCTCCTCGGGCGTGAGCCACGCGAGGTCGAGCGCGTCCTGCTGGGGCGCGCAGTCGCCGGCGACGGGGACGATGAACGCGAGTGAGACGGCGTGCTGGCGCGGGTCGTGGAAGGGGGTCACTCCCGGGGTGGGGAAGTACTCGGCCACGGTGAAGGGTTGCGGGCTCGGCGGCACCTGGGGGAGGGCGACCGGCCCGAGGTCCTTCTCGATGTGGCGCAGGAGCGCGTCGCGCACCCGCTCGTGGAAGAGCACGCGGCCGGTCACGAGCTCGCGGCCGATCGAGCCGTCCCCCTTGGCCCGCAGGAGCAGTCCGATCTCGGTAACCGAGCCGGAGCCGTCCACGCGCACTGGCACGGCGTCGACGTAGAGGATCGGCATCCGGCCGCGGATCGACTCGAGCTCCTCCCGGGTGAGCCAGGCCTCGCGACGCTCCAGGTCCACACCGTTCGCGCCCCCGGAGAAGGACCCGTCATTGCCGATAGTCATGGTCCCCAGTTCTATCAGGCGCAGGTCGATCCGGCGCACCTCGACCAGCAGCAGCGTGGTTCGGTGAAGCGCGGTCAGCTGCCGACACCTGCCCGAACGCCGCCCGCCGCGCGATCCGCCGCAGCGCCGAGAGCACGGCGGGACCGATGAGCACGATGGCCACGCCGTTGGTCAGCGCCCGCCCGATGTCCCAGCCGAGTGAGGTCGTGACGGTGTAGACGACGAACCGGTGCAGGTTCTCGAGCACCGGCGCCCCAGCGATGTAGGAGAGCTGGTTGTCCAGGCCGACGATGAACGGCCAGAACGAGAAGTTCATGGTGATCCCGTAGAGCACCCCCGCCAGGACTCCGTATGCGACGAGCAGGGCCACCTCCACCTTCCCGCGGGCGCGGGGCAGCAGACCAGCACCGAGGCCGACCCACGCCGAGGCCATTATCTGGAAGGGCAGCCACGGGCCGACCCCGCCCGTGAGGAGAGCGGAGCCGAGCAGGGTGGTGGCGCCGAGGACGAAGCCGAAGCCCGGACCGTAGACGCGCCCCGCGAGGATGAGGAGGAAGAAGACGGTCTCCAGGCCGGCTGTTCCTGCTCCGAGGGGACGCAGAACCGCGCCGACGGCGGTGAGCACACCGAGCATCGCGATGGCCTTGACGTCGAAGCCGCCGCGGCTGATCTCGGCGAGGACGACGACGAGGAACAGCGGCAGCAGCGCGGCGAGGATGAGGGGCGCCGTTGCGACGTCGTCGAGGGTCGATCCTGGCGCGATGAAGAGCGGCCACAGGAAGGAGGCGGCACCGACCGCGCTGACGAGGAGGATCGACACGGTTGCCCGGGCGGAGACGGGCACGAGGCGGGCCGGGGCAGGTGCGCCTCGCCGTGAGGCACGCCGCCCCGCCATGGTGCTGACCTCAGCCATCCAGGGCCTCCCGCACCTCGTCGACGGTGAGCCACGGTGCCGGAGCGAGGATCTTGCCCACCTGCGGCGCGAAGGCCGGTGAGGACACGAGGATCTCGTGACGCGGCCCATCCGCGACGATCTCACCCTCGGCCATGACGAGGACCCGATCAGCCACCCCTGCGGCGAACTCGACGTCATGCGTCGAGATGATGACGCACTGGCCGGCGGCGGCCATCCGGCGCACCTCGGCCCGCAGGGAGTCCTTCGCCGCGTAGTCCAGGCCCCGGGTCGGCTCATCGAGCATGACGACCGGCGGCTCCCCGGTGAGCTGGACCGCGAGGACCAGGGCGAGCCGCTGCCCCTCGGAGAGATCCCGAGGGTGGGTCTGCGGGTCGATGCCGGGGACCATCTGCTCGAGCAGGGCTGCACAGGTGCCCGGCGCTGCGCCGCTCTCCTCGTCGGACTGGGCGCACTCCTGGTCGACCGTCTCGAGATAGAGCAGGTCACCTGCTGACTGGGGCACGAGCGTGACCGCTCGGCGGCGTTCGGGCGGGGGTAGGTCCGCGGGATCGGTGCCGTCTCCGGTGCGCACGTCCCCACTCGTGCGCACCCCGGAGCCCTGGAGCGCCCAGAGCAGTGAGGACTTGCCGGAACCGTTGCGGCCCATGATGACGCTCACCGTCCCGGCCTCGAAGCGGACCGAGACGTCGCTGACCGCCGTCACCTCGCCGTAGCGGACGATGAGCCCCTTGGCCTCGATGGCCCTCGGGCCCGTCACGCTGGGGCCAGCCAGCACCGCGCCGCGATCAGCGACGGAGGCATGAGCGGGGAGCGGCACCCGCCGCATCGCACGCCGGGCATCCCGGATCGAGAGCGGCACCGGGTCCAGGCCGAGTAGCCGGGAGAGGTGCACGATCGGGGGCGCGATGGCGGCGTCGGCCATGATCCGCGCCGGGTCGTCGTGGCGCACCGTGCCGTCGCCGGTGACCTCGATGATGGAGTCGGCGAGGTGGATGACCCGCTCGATCCGGTGCTCGGCGACGACGACGGTGACCCCGAGGTCGTGCACCAGCCGGGAGATGGCCGCCAGGACGTCCTCGGCGCCGGTGGGGTCGAGGGCGGACGTCGGCTCGTCGAGGACGAGGAGTCTCGGGTGCGCGGTGAGCACCGAGCCGATGGCCACCCGCTGCTGCTGCCCGCCGGAGAGGTCGCGCAGGTTCGCGTGCCGCAGCTCGGCGATCCCGAGGAGGTCCAGCGTCTCCTCGACCCGCTTGCGCATCACCGCAGGCGGCAGGCCCATCTGTTCCATGGCATACGCGAGCTCCTCCTCGACGGTGTCGGTGACGAAGCCGGCGAGCGGGTTCTGCCCGACCACCCCGACGATGTCCGAGAGGTCGCGGGGCCGGTGCTCACGCAGGTCGCGGCCGTCGACGAGCACGGTCCCGTCGACCTGACCGCCGGTGAAGTGCGGCACCTGGGCACCGAGCAGGCCGAGGAGAGTCGACTTGCCCGAGCCGGTCGGCCCGATGACGAGGACGAGCTCGCCCTCCTCGATGCCGAGGTTCACATCGCGCAGGGTCGGGGTGGCGGCCAGCTCGCCGGAGATCGCGTCGCCGTAGGTGACCGTCACGTCGCGCAGCTCGACCAGGCTCATACAAAGGCCTCCCTCGTGCGCGGTGCGGTCCGCGACGTGCGCGGCTCGGGCGTGAGGAACGCCGGCACCGTCGCGACGAGCAGCCCCGCCAGGGTGAGGAGCGGCAGGGCCGGCCATCCGAGCGGTTCGAGGGGGAGGATGAGTCCTTCGGGGGACAGGCGTCGGGTGAGCAGGATCGCCGCGACAGCGACGAGCCCGCAGCCGAGCGTCAGCCACTCCGGTGCCCGCCACGGGTCGGGACGGTATGCGGTGCGCCGGACCGCGCGCCCGGCTCGCCGGAGTCCGGCGTAGCTGAGCGCCAGGCCTGCCGCGAGCAGCGGCCAGCTCCACAGCGAGAAGCCGACCGTGACGAAGACACCGTAGAGACCGAGCATCGCGAGGATGAGCCCGGCGAAGGTGAGTGCCGTGGTCACCCGCTCCGAGCGCGGGTCGCTGGCGTCGCGGCGGCCGTACCCCCGGGAGTCCATTGAGGCGGCCAGGTGGATCGACCGCTCGAGGGTGTCGTGCAGGACCGGGATGGCGATGTGCTTGAGCCCGCGCAGGCCGGTGCGGTGGTCGCCGCGCAGCCGCCGGGCCCGCATGACCCGCACGACACTCTCGGCGAGCTGGGGGGCGACGCTCACGGCCACGACGAGAGCCGTGCCGATGTCGTGGAGGGCGGCGGGGAAGGCGCGCAGCAGCCGCTTGGGGTTGGCCAGCGCGTTCGCGGCACCGACGCAGATGATGATCGTCGCGAGGCGGAGCCCCTCGGCCACAGCACGGAGGAGACCCTCGAGATAGATCGTTCCTCCGAGGACGATGCCCGCGGCCCAGGAGGGCAGGTCGATCGTCGGCAGGCGGATGAGCTCGACCGAGCCGAACTTCAGTCCCACGAGGACGTGCAGGACGACCCGGACGGCGATGACGAACACGCCCAGAAAGACGTAGTAGCGCAACGCCCTCGCGAAGGGCGAGTCCCCCCGGCGCGCGGTGACGACGAGGGTGAGCACTGCGATGAGGAGGAGGTGGATGAGCGGGTTCGTCGTCAGGCTCGCCACGACAGCGAGGGACAGCGCCCACCCCCACCAGGCTCCGGGGTGCACAGCGCGGGGGAGGGTCTCACCAAGGGCACGGTGCAGCGCGCTCAGGTTCCGATGCGTCGCCGCCACCCCAGCCATCCCGCAGCGGCCAGCAGCGCGCCGGCGATCCCGACCCCGGCGACCGTCCCTGACGAGCTGCCCGCGCCGGTGTCTGCGCCACCCTCAGCGGGACCGGCAGCAGTGACGTCGTCGTCGGAGACCGAGTCGGTCTCCGTGGTCTCCGTCATCGCCGACGTGGGTGGAGTCTCGGACCCGGTCCCGCTCGCAGCAGCGGTCGCCGACTCGGTCGCCGTCTCCGTGGCTGCGGCGCTCGCCTCAGTCGTGCCCGTCGTGCTCGCCGGCGCCTGGCCCGCGGATCCCGAGCCACCTGACGACGTGGTCCTGCTCGTCGTCGACGGCTTCGAAGCGCTCGTGGAGGTGCTCGGCTTCGGCGTGGACTTCGGTGGGGTCGTCGTCTTCGAGGTGGACGGCGGCGGGGGTGGTGGAGGCGGTGGGGGCGCCGGGGTGTTGATCACCGGCGGGGCGATGGCGGGCGGGGCGCCCGCGCCGAAGGACCATCCCTCGACGCTTCCCGGCGCCGGGTCGCGGCCGTAGGCGCCGACCGAGCTGTAGGTCCAGTTGCCGCCGGGCTTGGCGTACCAGGACGACCAGTAGGCGCTGGTCGGGGGCACCCGCACGCACGGGTCGGAGGCGGGGGCGCCGTCGATCTTGCAGA
Organism: Actinomycetales bacterium; assembly: GCA_012729695.1. GTDB lineage: Bacteria > Actinomycetota > Actinomycetes > Actinomycetales > Dermatophilaceae > F2B08. Next base: position 9,074 of record JAAYCP010000230.1, read on the forward strand.
TGAAGCCGGGCATCGTCTGCACCTGCTCGAGGGAGAAGCCCGCGCCCTGGAGAGCAGCGGCGCCCGAGGACGGGTCACCCGGTGCGCATCGCACGCTCGTGCTGCCGTTGGGGAAGGTGATGACGACTGTGACCCCGCTCGAGGCCGAGGTGCACGCGGCCGCCTGCGCGCTCGGAGCGACGACGAGAAGTCCCGCCGCTGCGAGGGCAACGCTGGAGAGAACCGCTCCTGCAGTGCGCAGGAGCAGGTGGACCCGGGTCATCGGTGGACGCCACCTCGGGTCGTCGCGGCGACGGCCGTGCCGCCGGTGAGGACGAGCAGCAGCGCGAGGAGGGCGAGCGGTCCGAGATCGGCACCGGTCTGCGCCAGTCCGCCGGCCGGGCGGGCGGTGGGTGCGATGGTCGGGCCGGCGGCGGTCCCGCCAGATCCGTCCGTCGTCCCGCCGCCGGTCGTCGGCGGGGTGGTCGGGGTCGTCGGCTCGGTGGGGGTCGTCGGCTCGGTCGGCGTCGGCGTGCCGGGCGTCCGTGGCTCGCACAGCCGGTCCGGTGCGTTCTCCGAGGCGCCGGCGAGGTCCGCATACGTCACGCCCGTGAGGCCCTGGAAGGCCTGGGCGACCGTGCGGCGGTCCTGGTCGAGGACCACGGCGGCATCACCCTGGCCGGCCCTCGCCGTGAAGGTCGTCCGATCGTAGGCGAGACCCCCGACGAGGGCGGCCGCGAAGGAGTCGTCGTACTGGAGGCTGCTGAGGTAGCCGAGCGCAGCGAGTGCCTCGGCCTCGTGGCCCGCAGCGGTGAAGACCGCCCCGGCGAGGCCGGTGGAGTTGGCGTTCGGCGCCTCGGTCGTGGGGCCGCCACCGAGTGAACCGTCCGCCTGCTGCTTGCCGACGAGGTACGCCAGGCCCGCGGTGATGGACTCCTCGGTCGCGCAGGGGGAGGCGAGGAGCGCCTGAAGGGCGAAGGAGGTGGCGTCGGGGTCACTCACACAGCTGGTGCCGCCCGGCTCGAGGGCGAAGCCGCCGTCGGCGCACTGGGCGTCCATGAGGTAGTCGACGGCCTTCTGGTCGGCGCCCACCCCGGCACCCTCGAGGCCGATGATCGCCAGCGACTGGGTGAGGGTGTTGGAGTAGTCGCCCCACTGGGAGGCATCGCTGAAGCGACCGGCGTCGGTCTCCAGCCCCTGCAGCAGCGCGATGAGGTCGACGCCGCCGAAGTCGCGCGGGTCCTGACCCATGGCCAGGGCGAGCACGAGGCTCTTCGCCACCGCTCCCGCGTAGGTCTCGCCGTCGGTGCCGATGTAGTTGCTGATGCCTTCGGCGATCTTCGCGGTCGCAGCCACCGCGTCGGGGTGGGCCGGGTCGATGGCCGCCAGGGATATCGCCAGGTCGGCGGTGAGGCCGTAGTCGGGGAACCCGAAGCTGACGATGAGGTGGTCGAAGGCCTGCAGCTCACGCGCGATGAACTCTCCGGCAGCCAGGGTCGCCTCGGAGGCGTCGGGAGTCTCGACAGGGTCACCGGGGCCCTCGTCGACCGGGGGCTCCTCGGTCGCGGGTGGCTCGGTGGCCTCGCCGTCGAGCGTCGTCTCGGCGCGCGGCGCGGGTGCATCGGGGACGTTGTCGACGAGCGAGAGCCCGAGGAAGCCGTCCGTCGCAGCGGAGATGGCACTCACGGCCGAGCTGGAGCTGAGCCACCCGCCGGTCGTCGTGCCCTCCCACAGGGACCACCACACGCCGGTCCAGGCGTCACACGGGTTGGTCGGCGGCTCGCCGTCGACCTGGCAGACCATCGGGCCGAAGGAGGTGGTCTGCGTGAGCACCGAGAAGCCGGCGTCGGCGTAGGTCTGCAGCGCGTTGTCGGTGAAGTAGGCGCCGCCACCCTCGTTGGTGACGCAGCGCACCGCGGGGGTCGAGTCGCCGTGGTAGTCGACGACGACCGTGACACCGGTCCCGGGAGCACAGGCGCCCTCGGTCCACGTCGTGCCCTCGGCGGCGGTGAGCGGGGTGTCGTAGATCGGTTCGGCAGCGGCGGGGCCGGCGGCCAGGGCGGGCACGGCGATGGCGACGGAGGCCAGCGCGGCGAGGAAGCGGCCGACTCGGCCGGGGGCGCGGTGGGAAGCGCGTACAGATGCGGGCGCAGAAGTGCTCCCTGGGGCACGCCTGGGGGTGAATCTCGAACGGAACCCGGTAATCGGGGAGAGGGCCGGAGCCATGACGTGCCTTTCGGTAGCGGACCCGTGACGGACCCGGCCTGACTCGCATGGCGCGAAAGGCTGGGCTCGTCCCGTATGCCTCGACGGTTAAGTGAGCCGCTTGCAGCTACCGAGGCGTTCCGACTCGTCGCGCGGTGCAGATGCTCCGCGAGACCTACGGCTGCGGGTCAGTGCCGGACTTCGACCGGCTTCCCCTCAGTAGGTGCAGTGGTGGCCCGTTCATAGGGCCTGTCTCCCATCATACCCGCTCCACGCGTGGCCCGCGCCGGCCGGTCCCACCCTTGTGGATAGTGCGCGAACGGCCGACCTCGGCCCGATCCGAGTCGCCCGGGCAGCACTCGCAGGACCTCAGGGCGGTGAATCGGTTTTCCCCCCTCAGCGGCGGCCACGTAGACTTGACCCTCAACAGCGTCCGAGCCGTTATCAGCGGCGAGCTTTCGGAAGAACGGGCCCCGCGCATACAGGCGGGGGTCTCAGTAGAACCGAACGGGCCGGCCCGTCACAGCCGAGCGATGAGCGGTCAGGCTCTGCATGCGCCACGACGTCTGCACCAAGACGTATGCGGTGGTCTGGCAAGCGAGGTGGTACCGCGGTGCCCCACCTGACGGCCCTTGGGCCGATCGGGCGGCGTCGTCCTCGTGACCTGCAGTGACGATCACGACCTGACCACCGCTCAAGGAGACGCTCCTGATGACCTATCCCAAGGTCTCCCACCTCCCCGCCGACGGCCCCGGCGGCACCCCGTCGGTGCCCTCGAGCCCGCGCTTCCCCGCTGTCGAGGAGGCGGTGCTGAAGTACTGGGAGCAGGACGGCACCTTCCAGGCCTCCGTCGAGAACCGGCCCGCCGGTGAGAACGGCAGCAACGAGTTCGTCTTCTACGACGGACCTCCCTTCGCAAACGGCCTGCCGCACTACGGCCACCTGCTCACCGGCTACGTCAAGGACGTCGTACCGCGCTACTTCACGATGCGCGGGAAGCGCGTCGAGCGGCGCTTCGGGTGGGACACCCACGGCCTGCCGGCCGAGCTCGAGGCGATGAGCCAGCTCGGCATCAAGACGACCGACGAGATCCGCGAGATGGGGATCGCGGCCTTCAACGACAAGTGCCGGGAGTCGGTGTTCGCCTACACGAACGAGTGGCGCGACTACGTCACCCGCCAGGCGCGCTGGGTCGACTTCGACAACGACTACAAGACCCTCGACCTCGACTACATGGAGAGCGTCATCTGGGCCTTCAAGCAGCTCTACGACAAGGGGCTGGCCTACGAGGGCTTCCGGGTGCTGCCGTACTGCTGGAACGACCAGACGCCGCTGTCGAACCACGAGCTGCGGATGGACGAGGACGTCTACCAGATGCGCCAGGACCCGGCGGTCACGATCGGGTGCCGCCTCGTCGACGGCCCGCTCGCCGGCGCGCTCGCTCTCATCTGGACGACGACGCCGTGGACCCTCACGTGCAACCTCGCGATCATGGTCGGCGAGGACATCGACTACGTCGTCGTCGAGTCCTCCGTCCCCACCGGCTCGCCCGAGCGCTACGTCATCGCCGAGGCCCGGATGCAGGCGTATGCCCGCGAGTTCACCGGGGACGCCAAGGGTGACGTCTCCGCGCTCGTCGTGCAGCGGCTCAAGGGCAGTGAGCTCGTCGGGCACCGCTACACCCCGCCGATGAGCTACTACCTCGGCCATGAGAACGCGTTCCGCCTCGTGCCCGCCGAGTTCGTCACGACCACCGACGGCACCGGGCTGGTGCACACCGCCGGCGCCTTCGGTGAGGAGGACAAGGTCATCACCGACCGCGAGGGCATCGAGGTCGTCGTGCCCGTCGCGATCGACGGCACCTTCACCCACCCCGTGGCCGAGTACGAGGGCCAGCTCGTGCTGGACGCGAACCTGCCGATCATCGAGCACCTCAAGGCGCGCACCCGTCTCGACGCAGGGCACGAGCCCGGTGGCGACCAGGAGACGCACGGGACCGGCGCCATCACCGAGGGCACGGTGCTGCTGCGCCGCGAGACCTACGACCACTCCTACCCGCACTGCTGGCGCTGCCGCGAGCCCCTCATCTACATGGCGGTCTCGTCCTGGTTCGTCTCGACGACCAAGATCCGCGACGAGATGCTCGCCCTCAACCAGGAGATCACCTGGGTGCCCGGGCACGTCCAGGAGGGCCAGTTCGGCAAGTGGCTCGAGAACACCAGGGACTGGTCGATCTCGCGCAACCGGTTCTGGGGCAGCCCGATCCCGGTGTGGAAGTCGGACAACCCGGCCTACCCGCGGATCGACGTCTACGGCTCGCTCGAGGAGCTCGAGCGGGACTTCGGCGTGCGCCCGGACGACCTGCACCGGCCGTTCATCGACGAGCTGACCCGCCCGAACCCGGACGACCCCACGGGCCAGTCGACGATGCGCCGCGTCACTGACGTCTTCGACTGCTGGTTCGAGTCCGGGTCGATGTCGTTCGCCCAGGTGCACTACCCGTTCGAGAACGCCGAGTGGTTCGAGCACCACTTCCCGGGTGACTTCATCGTCGAGTACATCGGGCAGACCCGCGGCTGGTTCTACACGCTGCACATCCTCGCCACCGCGCTCTTCAACCGGCCGGCGTTCCAGTCCTGCGTCGCCCACGGCATCGTCCTGGGCAACGACGGGCTCAAGATGAGCAAGTCGCTGCGCAACTACCCCGACGTGCGCGAGGTGTTCGACCGCGACGGCGCCGACGCGATGCGCTGGTTCCTCATGTCCTCGCCGATCCTGCGGGGCGGGAACCTCATCGTCACCGAGGAGCACATCCGCGGCGGCGTGCGCCAGGCCCTCATCCCGCTGTGGAACTCCTGGTACTTCTTCTCGCTCTACGCCAACGCCGCCGGGTACGAGGCGAAGTGGTCGACCGACTCCACGGACGAGCTCGACCGCTACATCCTCGCCAAGCTCGGTGACTTCGTCCGCGGGAGCCAGGAGGCCCAGGACCACTACGACATCGCCCGGGCCTGCGACCTGACGCGCGAGTTCGTCGAGCTGCTGACGAACTGGTACATCCGCCGCAACCGAGACCGCTTCTGGGCGGCCGACGGTCAGGTCAACGAGTCGAGCCGGCAGGCGTTCGACACGCTCTACACGGTCCTCGAGACGGTGTGCCGCGTCGCCGCGCCGCTGCTGCCGCTCGTCACCGAGGAGATCTGGCGCGGCCTGACGGGGGAGCGCTCGGTGCACCTCACCGACTGGCCGGACGCTGACGCCTTCCCGTCCGACGCCAAGCTGGTCGAGGCGATGGACCGGGTCCAGCAGGTGTGCTCGACGGTGTCCTCGCTGCGCAAGGCGAAGGGCATCCGGGTGCGCCAGCCGCTCGGTGCGCTCACCCTCGTCACACCCTTGGCGGACGCGGTGGAGACGCTTCGCGGCATCGTCGCCGACGAGGTCAACGTCAAGGACGTCGTGGTGGTCGATGTCGACCAGGCCCACGAGACCGACTTCGGCATCGTCCAGCGGCTCACCGTCAACGCCCGGGCCGCAGGTCCTCGCCTCGGCAAGGACGTCCAGCAGGCGATCAAGGGCTCGAAGTCCGGTGACTGGTCGGTCGCCCCGGACGGGACCGTCACCTCCGGCGGCATCGAGCTCCAAGAGGGTGAGTATGCGCTGGAGACCGTCGTGGACGACTCCGCCCAGCCCGGTGGTGAGGCCGGTGCTCTGCTGACCTCGGTGCTCCCCGGCGGCGGCTTCGTCGTCCTCGACGCCGACATCACGCCCGAGCTCGCCCGCGAGGGGCTTGCACGTGACCTGGTCCGCGCGGTCCAGCAGGCACGCAAGGACGCGGGACTCTCGGTCTCCGACCGGATCTCGCTCACGGTGACCGGCTCGGAGGCGGTCCTCGACGCGGCGATGGCGCACCGGGACCTCATCGTGTCCGAGACCCTCGCTGCCCAGTTCGGCGCCTCGGGGAACCTCGACGACATCCCGGCCGGGGACGTCGCCACCGGCTCGCAGGTCAGCGAGGTCACCATCGGCGCGGACGAGCGCGTGCGTATCTCCCTGGCGCGGCTCTGATGGCCGCCTCGCGATCAGGGGGCTCCGGCCAGGGCTCGGGCGGCACCTCACGCCGTTCCGGTCGACCCGACGCCGCGGCCCGTGAGGCTGCTCGCCTCCTCGACCTGCGCAAGCGTATGCGCGAGGTCGAGGAGGCGATCCTCGCCCGCGCGCCCGAGCACGATCTCGAGCCCTCGTTGGACCGCATCCAGGCGGTCATGGAGCTGCTCGGGGACCCGCAGCGGACCTTCCCGTCGATCCACATCACGGGGACCAACGGCAAGACGTCAACGGCGCGCATCATCGAGGCGATCCTGCGCGAAAGTGGACTGAAGACAGGGCGATTCACGTCGCCGCACCTGCACACGATCCGCGAGCGCATCTCCATCGCCGGTGAGCCGATCTCGGAGGAGGCGTTCCTCGCCGCCTACGACGACGTCATCCCCTACATCGAGATGGTGGACGCGCAATCCGCGGAGACCGGTGGCCCGCGGATGACCTACTTCGAGGTCGTGGTGGCCGTCGCATACGCGGCGTTTGCGGACGCTCCCATCGACGTCGCCATCGTCGAGGTCGGCATGGGCGGAGCCTGGGACGCGACCAACGTCATCGACGCGACCGTCTCGGTGGTGACGCCCATCGATGTCGACCACACGCACTTCCTCGGCACGACGCCGGAGGAGATCGCGACCGAGAAGGTGGGCATCATCAAGCCCTCCGGCATCACGGTCTCGGCGATACAGCCCCACGAGGACGTGTGGGAGATGATCCGCGCCCGCAGCGGGGAGGTGGACGCCCACCTGGTCACCGAGGGTCTCGACTTCGGCATCCTCACCCGTGAGGTCGCCGTCGGTGGTCAGCTCCTGTCCTTACGGGGGCTGGCCGGCGACTACGAGGAGGTGCTGCTCGACCTGCACGGCCAGTTCCAGGCCCACAACGCTGTTGTGGCCCTGGCTGCTGTGGAGTCCTTCCTCGGCGGTGGGTCGCAGCAGGTGGATCCCGATGTGCTGCGCGCTGCGCTGGCCTCGGTCGAGTCGCCGGGGAGGCTGGAGATCGTGCGCCGGTCGCCCACGGTCATCGTCGACGCCGCTCACAACGCCCACGGCGTGGCTGCGCTGGCCGAGGCGCTCTCCGACTCGTTCACCTTCACCCGGCTGGTCGGTGTCGTGGCGATCTTCCGCGACAAGGACGCCGCAGAGATGCTCAGCCTCCTCGAGCCGGTCCTCGACCACATCGTCGTCACCCGGACCACCTCCCTGCGGGCCACCCCGCCGGAGCAGCTCGGCGAGATCGCGGTGGACATCTTCGGTGAGCAGCGCGTCACCGTCGTCCGGGACCTGCCCAACGCCCTCGACGCTGCCGCTGAGCTCGCCGACGAGGGTGGGGTCGGGGGAGCGGTGCTCGCCACGGGCTCGGTCTTCACAGCGGCCGAGGTGCGGATGCTGCTCGGGGTCACCTCGGCCTGAGGGCCCGTCGACTGACCTCAGGTCCGCGCGGAGGAACACCCACCAGCGCGACGTCTGCGCAGCGGGTGGGCCTCCGTGCGCTGCACCGCGCGCTGACGCACCCATAGGCGCGACGTCTGCGCAGCGGGTGGCCCTCCGCGCTATGCGCTGCTCACCCGTGGTCGATCGGCTCGCCTCGTCCCACGTACCGTAGAGCCCATGGCACTCAAGGACGTGCGGCTCTTCGGCCGGCTCGGCAAGTTCACCTGGCGCATGCTCGCGATGGTGCTCGTCGGGCAGGCGATCAGCATCTCGCTGGGTGCTCTCGTCGCACGCGGGATCGGGATGGCCGAGGGCAACGACCGTGCCGACACCTTCCTGTATGCGGGGCTCGCCCTGTCGGTTCTCTGCATCGTCACCGCAGGGCTCATGCGCACGCCGCTCGGTCTCCCACTCGGATGGCTGTGTCAGGCGCTCACCTTCCTCACCGCATACATCGTGCCGATGATGTTCGCGGTGGGGCTCCTCTTCCTCGGCCTCTGGGTGCTCTGCCTCGTCCAGGGCGCGAAGGCGGAGCGGCTGGTGGCCGAGCGCGAGGCTGCAGCAGCGGTGGATTGAGCACTCCGGGCCCACGGTTAGGGTGGACACCGTGACCGAACGTTCTCTCGTCATCATCAAGCCCGACGGCTTCGCGCGCGGCAACACCGGGGAGGTGCTGCGCCGGATCGAGACCAAGGGGTACACCCTCGTCGCGATGAAGATCCTCACCGCGACCCGCGAGATGCTGGCGGCGCACTACGCCGAGCACGAGGGCAAGCCCTTCTACGAGCCGCTCGTGGAGTTCATGTCCTCCGGGCCGGTCGCCGCTGTCGTCATCGAGGGCGACGGCTGCATCAAGGGCTTCCGCTCCCTCGCCGGTGCGACGAACCCGACCGAGGCCGCCCCCGGCAGCATCCGCGGTGACCTGGCGCGCGACTGGGGCGAGAAGGTGCAGAAGAACGTCGTTCACGGCTCGGACTCCCCGGAGTCGGCCGCCCGTGAGATCGGCATCTGGTTCCCCGAGCTCTGAGGCCAGCCTCACTTGAGAGCCGGGCCGTCCACCGGAATCGTTGGACCAAGGCCTCACACCCAGCAGGCCGTTCCAGCACTCTCCCTACAGGGAAGCACCATGAAGAAGACCCTCACGGCCTTCGCGGTAGCCGCCGCGCTCCTTCTCGCCGCGGGCTGCGGCTCGGACGCCGGGGACGGTGAGGCGCCGGCGGACGCGAGCAGCTCGACGACCCAGTCGAGCCAGACCGCTCCACTGGAGGACTCGAGCTTCCTCGAACCACTCGGCCTGGCCGGGCTAGGGGTGGCCGAGGTCGTGCAAGGGCTCGAGACGACCGCCGCCGACCGCGAGGCCGGCGTCGTGGGTTCGGTGCGCTACGACCACATCATCTTCAGCACCCCGGCGGGTGAGCACACCATGCCGATCCCGGAGAACGACTTCTATATGTCGGTCGCTCCCTTCATCGAGAAGACCCACGAGTGCTTCTACCACAACCTCGCCACCTGCCAGGGTGAGCTGGTGGGGGAGGACCTCCAGGTGAAGATCACCTCCGCCGACGGCCAGGTCCTCATCGACGACACGGTGACGACCTATCAGAACGGTTTCGCCGGATTCTGGCTGCCCCGCGACATGGAGGGCACGATCGAGGTCTCCTACGACGGCAAGTCGGTCACCGCGCCGATCGGCACCGGCCCGGACGACCCCACCTGCATCACCACGCTTCAGCTGACCTGACCCCCTCGCCTCCCGTCACCCAGGCGACCTCAGCGCGCCCCGCCCAGCACCCTGCACCGCTCGTAGGCTGGCAGTGCAACTGCGCCCTGAGGACCTGCACCCCAGTCGCGCCTGCACGAAGACAGCACCCGCATCCGGAGCAAGGAGACGCACGATGGCGACGACCCGCACCGCTGCAGCCCACTGGGAGGGCTCGCTCATGGAAGGGGCCGGCCAGGTCACCCTGCAGTCCTCCGGACTCGGCACCTACGACGTCACCTGGGCCTCGCGCGCTGAGGACCCCAACGGGCGCACGAGCCCCGAGGAGCTCATTGCAGCTGCGCACTCCACCTGCTTCTCGATGGCACTCGCCCACGCCCTCGCCGAAGCCGGCACCCCGCCGACGACGATCGACACCTCCGCCGACGTCACCTTCCAGGCCGGTGTCGGGATCACCGGCATCGTCCTGAAGGTCAAGGGCGCGGTCCCCGGCATGACGGAGGAGCAGTTCCGCGAGGCTGCCGAGGGCGCTAGGACCGGATGTCCTGTCAGCCAGGCGCTCTCGGTCCCGATCACGCTCGAGGTCACCTTCTCCGGCTGACCAGGGCTGACGAGGAGGTATGCGCCGGTCACCTCAGATGAAGATGACCTGAGCCCCCTCGGCGATCTCGACGAAGTCCGCCGCGCTGATCACGCCCTCGACGCCCGGGTGCAGGTCGGCCTCGATCATCTTGGCCATGTCGAAGGACAGTTTGCAGGCATACATGTGCGCACCCGACGCCTGCATGAGATCGAGGAAGTCCGGGATGTCCGGGATCTCGAGCTCCTCGAGCTGCTTCTTCATCATGGTCGTGGCGAAGGCGGTCATCCCCGGCAGGTTGCCCATGGCCTGCGGCAGCGACAGGTTCTCCCATCCGGGCCGCAGCCGCCCGAGCTCGTTCATGTGCATCGCCGTGTTGCCGGCCATCGTGAACTTCAGCTTGTGGTTGAGCTTGGTGTTGATGATGTCGAGGCCCCAGAAGGTGAAGAAGATGTGCACCTCGATGCCCTCGCCGAGCGCGGCGTTGCCCATGATGAACGCGGGGTAGGCCATGTCGAGGTTGCCCTTGGAGCAGATGAAGGCCATCTTCCGCGGCCCGGTGTATGCGGTGGTCCCGCCCTCCGCGGAGGTGCCGGTCTGCGGGGAACCAGGCCCCGGCATACGGTCTCCGAAGTCCGGCATGATGAAGCCCTCGGGGATGGGGGCGCGGACGCCGGCCCCACCTGGCAGAGCGGTGACGGGTTGTTCGGTGATGGTCATGGTGACTCCTAGACGCAGCCGACGGGCTTGCGGAGCCCGGCGAGCCAGGACATCTTCTTGGCGGGCTTGCCGGGATAGAGGGCGAAGAGGCTCTTGATGTCGAAGCCGCCGACGGTCTGCAGCCGGCGCAGGGTCGGGGTGACCCCGGTGACGGCGGCGTCCTGGCGCATGAAGCGCAGGGGAGCGAGGTGCTCCTCGTCGAGCTCGATGCCGATGAGGGCAGCGAGATCCTTGGCGAGATCCTCGCTCCACTCGTCGCGGTCGGTGAAGAAGCCCTCCTCGTCGACCTCGAAGCTGCGCCCGTTGATGGTGTTCGTGGGCATGGTCGTCACTCCTTCTGGCCGGCGGGCACGCGCTTGCCGGCCATGGACATCTCGGTGGGGACCGGCAGCTTGCGCCCGGGGAGCAGGAGGTTCCAGTAGATCTGCTCGAACGCGAGCTTGCCGAGGTGGTTGACGCGAGCGGGCTTGAGCAGCATCATCGGCCCGATGACCGGGGCGGGGAAGGTGCCCTTGAGCGGCTCGGTGTCGTAGTTGAAGTCGAGCAGCAGCGCCTGGCCGCGACCGGACTCGACGAAGCAGTTCGCGTGCCCGTCGAAGGAGTGCGGAAGCGGGCGGCCCTCGACGGCGGCGAGGAAGTTGCCGACGAACTGCTCGGTCATGAAGTGCGCGACCGAGCCGGCCTTCGACGTCGGGATGTCGCTCGCGTCGCCGAGCACGAAGATCCGCTCGTGCTCCACTGAGCGCAGCGTGTGCTTGTCCACCGGGATGAAGCCCGACTCGTTGCCGAGGCCGGAGTCGAAGACGTACTGCTGGCCCACGTTGGGCGGGACCGTCACCAGGAGGTCGAAGGGCAGCTCACGCCCGTCGTATGCGACGAGCACCTGGCGCTTCCCGTCCACCCGTTCGACGGCGAAGTCGGCGGCGAGCCGGATGCTGCGATCGGTGAGCAGACCACCGAGCTCCTTGCTCGCGACCGGCTTGGTGAAGGCACCGTCGAGCGGGGTGACGTACGTGATGTCGACCCTGTGCCGCAGCCGGCGCTTCCGGTAGTGGTCCTCGACGAGGAATGCGAACTCCAGCGGCGCCACCGGACACTTGATCGGCATCTCGGTCACGTGGACGAGGAGCCGGCCCGCGTCGAACCCGTCGAGCGCCGCCTTGAGTGCTTTCGCGCCCTCGAACGTGTAGAACTCGTGCACGTTCGTGCGCTCGGCGAGCGCCTCGACCATCCCCTCGACGAGGGTCGGGTCCGGTCTGGTGCCGGTCGCGATGACGAGCCAGTCGTATGCGAGGGTCCGGTCGTCCGCGAGGTGCACCTCACGCGCGTGCGGGTCGACGCGACGGATGGCGGCCTCGACGAACTCGACGCCCTCGGGGAGGAATCCCCGGCGGTCCTTCTTGACGCGCGTGGGCTCCATCCAGAACGGGATGAAGAGGAAGCCGGGTTGATAGAGGTGCTCGGTGTCCTGGTCGACGACGGTGATCGACCACGTGGCATCGAGGGCTTTGCGAAGGAGGTTGGCGGCCATTGTGCCTGCCGTGCCAGCCCCCAGAATCAGGAGCTTTGCCATGCTCTCGAGGGTATACCCAAGGGGGTATCTGCAACCAGCGATCCGGCCGTGGTGTGAGCGACCAGACACCGGGGCTCATCTGCTCGCATCAAGAGATGGCGATCCGTCGAGCTTGAGCCCTGTTCTCGACGCTTTGCCAGCCCTCGCGCCGAGGGGCGGTGGTCCGTCGATGGTGAGCTCGAATGTCGACGCTTTGCCCACCCTCGCGGCCGTTCAGTAGGGCTGAGCAGCCACGTCCGTGTGGGTGAAGTCGTTCCCCACGAAGAGCAACGGCTCACCGGCCGTGACGGACAAGGCATACGCGAAGCAGTCTCCGAAGTTCAGCCCTGCCTTCGAGCCCGAGCCCCGTCCGAACCGGCGGTAGGCGAGGCGGGCGACCTCGGCCTGCCGGACGGTGACCGGTTCGACCCGGATCTCCAACGCGGCGAGCAGTGCATCGAGTCGCTCGCCGTGGCGGGTCGACCGCGCATCGGCGACGATGCCGATCTCGACGAGCGATGCAGCGGAGATCCGGCAGTCCTCGGCTCGCGCGATGGCTGTGAGAAGGCGCTCGCTCAGCCGTTCATCACTCAGCACAGCCATGAGGGCTGACGAGTCGATGATCATCGAGGTAGGCCGCTGGCCGCGTCGTAGAGCGACTCGATGTCCGCGATCGCCGGGCTAGTGCGGGCGTGGTCGCCGGTGTACTCCGCCACGATGCGACGGGCGACATCCACCTTGGCCCGGATCTTCCCCTCGTCCGGGTCTACTCCGTGGCTGCGAAGGAGCTGCTCCAGCGCGAGCTCGACCGCACTGGTCTGGGAGCGGCCGGTCACCTCGGCCGCCTTTCGCGCCAGAGCGTGCACCCGCTCGTTCTTGATGTTGAGACTCATGGTAGAACTCTACCGCTTGCTGCTTCTACCACGGTAGATCGGCAACCGCACCTGGGGATATCTCTGACCCACACCGAGGGGTACCTACGCTGGACGCCCGATGCTCCCCGTTCGACGTTCGTGTGAGAAACGTGTCGTGATGGCAGCACTTCCCTCACACGGTGCGCCGAGACACCGCCCACACGTGCTCAAACCGTCCACCCCGGCGTGCCCTGACCTGCTCGAACGCCTCGCGCACGTAGCCTGACAAACATGGCGCGATGGTGGTCGGGGCACGGGGTCGGGGACCTCGCGATCGACCTCGGGACGGCCAACACCGTGATCTACCAACGCGGCCGCGGCATCGTGCTCGACGAGCCCTCGGTGGTCGCTGTCGACCGCCGCACCCAGCGCCTCATCGCCGCCGGCAGCAAGGCCAAGGAGATGCTCGGGCGCACCCCCGACC
>JAAYCP010000231.1 GCA_012729695.1 Actinomycetales bacterium
AGGAGCTCGGTCTCGACGTGCACTGGGCGATCCTCGGAGCGGGTCGTCCCGACCTCACCGCGGCCGTGGAGTCGACCCTCACGGCCCTGGGGAGGGACGTGCCGACCTGGCCCGCGCATACCGCCGCGGCGGAGCCGCCCGGCACGACGACTGGGTCCTTCCTGCGCGGACTGTTCTGCGGGGGGACCCTCGCCGACGAGGCGATCCTCGTCGCCGGCGAGCTCCTCGGCGCGCCGATCCACTCGAACCTCGCCGCGGACCAGTCGCTCCGGATCAGCGGGCACGAGCGGCACGACGGCCACCTGATCATCGACTTCGGCGACGACGAGCTGACCCAGGGTCGGGCGCACCCCATGATCGACCCGAGCCTGCGGATGGAGCGCATCGCGGCCGAGGCCGCCGACCCGACCTGCGGCGTCCTGCTCCTCGACCTCGTCCTCGGCCACGGCTCGCACGCCGACCCTGCGGGTGACCTCGCCGACGCGATCCGCGCCGCCCGGATCCAGGCCCACGGTGAGGGCCGCGCGCTGCCGGTCGTCGTCTCGCTGACCGGCACGGACGCCGACCCGCAGAGGTATGCGCGGACCGCCGAGACCCTCGCCGGCGCCGGGGCGTCGGTCTTCCTCTCCAACGCAGCGGCGGCGAGGCACGCCGTCTCCGCCCTGTCCGGCTCGACCTTCGGAGGTGTCCGATGACCGCCCACGGATCCGAGCCGCTGCGCGGCCTGCTCACGACCGAACCCGTCCTCACGACAGCGGGTGTGGGCCTGTTCGCCGACGCCCTGCGCGACCAGGCCGTCCCCGTCACCGAGGTGGACTGGCAGCCGCCGATGCCCGGCACGGAGCGTGAGCTCGCCGCCGTGCTGGCCGACCCCCGGCGGGCCGAGGCGAACGCCCTCGCGGCCCAGCGCATGACGGCCTCGACGGCAGCCCTCACCGACGTCGTCCCGGCGCGCGAGGCGCTCGGCCTGGAGAAGGGCACCTTCCTGCACGCGGGTCCGCCGCTGAGCTGGGACCGCGCCTCCGGTCCGATGAAGGGCGCGCTCATCGGGGCGGTGCTCTTCGAGGGTCTCGCCGAGACGCCCGAGGAGGCCGAGCGCGACCTGGCGAGCGGCGCATACGATCTCGAGCCCTGCCACCACCGCGACGCGGTCGGCCCGATGGCCGGGGTGGTGAGCTCGTCGATGTGGCTCTACGAGCTGCACGACGAGGTCCACGACAACACCTCGTGGTGCTCGCTCAACGAGGGCCTCGGCAAGGTGCTCCGCTACGGCGCCTACGGACCCGAGGTCATCGACCGGCTGCACTGGATGACCAAGGTGCTGGGCCCGCTGCTCCGGCAGGCCGTCCGCTCCGTCGGCCCGATCGACATCACCGCGATCATCGCCCAGATGCTCCAGATGGGGGACGAGGGGCACAACCGCAACCGCGCGGGCTCGCTCATGCTGCTCCGGGAGCTGCTGCCGGGGCTCATCACCGCCGAGGGCTCCTCGACGGATATCGCTGAGGCAGTGCGCTTCTCGGGTGCGAACGAGCACTTCTTCCTCAACCTGGGCATGCCGGCGGCGAAGCTGGCGACCCTGGCCGCCCACGGCATACCCGGGTCGACCATTGTCACGACGATGGCCCGCAACGGCACCGACTTCGGCATCCGGGTCTCCGGGACCGGGGACCAGTGGTTCACCGGTCCGGCGCTGACGCCGGAGGGCCTCTTCCTCGGCGACTACGGCCCGGAGGACGCCAACCCGGACATCGGCGACTCGGCGATCACCGAGACCGGCGGCTTCGGCGGCTTCGCCATGGCGGCTGCCCCGGCGATCGTGAAGTTCGTCGGCGGCGACGTGCCGTTCGCGCTGCAGGCGACCCAGCGGATGTACGAGATCACCCAGGCCGAGCACCCGATGTTCCAGGTGCCGATCCTCGAGTTCCGCGGAACGCCCATCGGGATCGACGTCACGAAGGTCGTGCGGACCGGGATCCTGCCGCAGATCAACACCGGTATGGCCGGCGCGGTTGCCGGCACAGGGCAGGTCGGAGCCGGTCTCGTCACGCCTCCGGCCGAGTGCTTCCCGGCTGCGCTGTCCGCCCTGGCGCGAGAGGTCGCCTGAGCCTCTCGGACTCTGGCGTCCGATCGGAGCCCGGGTCGGCCTAGTCTGGCTGCATGACGCCGGAGCCGTGGACCGCGAAGGCGGCTGCGGCTCTGGTGCACGTGTTCACCGCGCTCGGTGCCGCCCTGGCGATGCTCATGGTGCACTTCGCCTATCTCGGCGAGGTGCGCACCGTGCTGTGGCTGTTCCTCGCGGCGATGTTCATCGACGGGACGGACGGGTTCCTCGCGCGGCGGATGCGGGTCAAGGAGGTGCTGCCGGGCTTCGACGGCGCCCTGCTCGACAACATCGTCGACTTCATCACCTACGCGTTCGCGCCGATGCTGCTCCTCTGGGCGAACGGCTACCTGCCCGCAGGTGTGTGGGGTGCGGTGGTGGCGATCGTGCCCGTCCTGGCCTCGACGTACCAGTTCTCCCGCAGCGACGCCAAGACCGACGACCACTTCTTCCTCGGCTTCCCGAGCTACTGGAACGTCGTCGCGTTCTACGTCATCGTCGTCGAGCTCCCCGTCGCCGTCACGTCGGTTCTGCTCCTCGTGCTCACCGTGCTCGTCTTCGTCCCGGTGAAGTACCTCTACCCCTCCCGGACGGTGACCTGGTGGCGGGCGAACGTCGCGCTCGCCGGCCTCTGGCTGGTTCTGTATGCGGTCATCACCTGGCAGTACCCCTCACCCTCGCCGGTGCTCATCTGGCTCTCGCTCGGGTACGTCGCGTACTACGTAGCGGTGAGCCTGTGGTTGACCGCTCGGACCTCGCGGCGGGCGGTGGAGGTCTGACGCGGGTAGTGGGCGCGACTCAGGGGTCCTCGCTCACGTGACTTGGATCAACGGCTCGGGCCGGCCGTGTGGATCAGACTCCGGGTCAGCGGGAGTCGATGTCGACTCCGGTGGCGAGGTCGGAGCACTCCACGAGGGTGAGGCCGGTCTCGCGCAGGTAGGTGCGCGCACCCTCGTCTCCGTCGGAGGTCGCGAGGACCCCGTCGAGGTGGTCCATCCCGATGACGACCGGGTGTCCCGGGCGGCCGTCATACACGGCGCGGCCGAGTGAGCTGGGGTCGGTGCCGACCTTGTCGATGACCCGGGCCACGACCCGGGCGTCGACGTCCGGATGGTCGACGAGGGAGATGACGACGGCGCCGAAGTCGTCCGCCACGTCGCGTGCCGCGATGAGCCCGGCTCGGAGGGAGGCGCTCATGCCCTCTTCCCAGTCCTCGGCGACCACGATCGTCACAGCCATGTCCTCGATGAGTCGCCTGGCCTGATCGGCTGCTGCGCCGAGCACGACGATGGTGTGGTCGCAGCCACCGTCCCGCAGCGCATCGATGGCCGTATGCAGCCACCGCCGGCCGTCGTCACCGGTCACCAGGGCCTTGGGCTGACCCATGCGGCTGCCCCCACCGGCGGCGAGGAGGAGTCCGAGAGCGGGTGGCTGGGTCACAGCGTCGATCCTAGGTCGGCGCAAGCAGGGTCGGCTGGCGGGGTCTTGGTGGCGTGGTCTTGGTGGCGTGGTCTTGGTGGCTGGTCTTGGGGGCTGGTCTTCGTGGCGTGGGCCGGTGCGGCGCACGACGTCAGGGCTCGTAGCACGGTGCCCTTCGTTGTTCGGTTGCTCGGTTGCTCGGTTGCTTCGGCTCCTCGGCTGCTCAGTTGCCTCATGGTGTGTCGTTGCCATGCGGTTCACTTGGAGGATGCTGCTCAGCTCGCTCGCCGACGCCTCGCGCGACGTCGGGTTGACCAGGTCGCGACTGGCCAAGCGCCGGATCATCGCCCAGGCCATCCGCGCGGCACACAGTCCGCAGGACACCGAGATCGCCGCGCTCTATCTCTCGGGGACCCTACGGCAGCGGCGCACCGGGGTCGGGTGGCGCTCGCTGCAGTCGCTGCCCATCCCGGCGGCGGAGGCCACCCTCACCATCACGGAGGTGGACCACGCCCTGGAGACGATGAGCCGGCTGGAGGGTCCGGGCTCGACGACCCGTCGCCGCGACCACCTCGATGCTCTGTTCATCCGGGCGACGGAGCGCGAGCAGGAGTTCCTGCGGGGACTCATGACCGGAGAGGTGCGCCAGGGAGCGCTCGACGGCGTGCTCCTCGACGCGATCGCCGAGGCCTTCGCCGTGCCCTTGGCCGAGGTCCGGCGCGCGGCGATGCTCGGTGCCTCGAGCGCCTCGGTGGCTCGTGCTCTGGCCGAGGACGGTGTGGCCGGTCTCGACCGGTTCCGCATGACACCGGGGTCGCCGGTGAGACCGATGCTCGCGGCTTCAGCCCCTGACGTCCCCGCCGCGATGGCCGACCGGTCCGCAGAGGTTGCCGTCGACGGCAAGCTCGACGGCATCCGGCTGCAGGCCCACCTCAGCACCGAGGAGGGCGAGCGACGGGTGCGCCTGTTCACCCGGTCCCTCGACGACATCACCAGCAGGCTTCCCGAGGTCGTCGAGGTCGTCCTGGACCTGCCGGCGGAGAGCGCCATCCTCGACGGCGAGGCGCTCGTCATGCGCGACGGCCGACCCGTGCCCTTCCAGGACAGCGCGGCCCGCACCGCATCCGGAGCCGATCCCGAAGCGCTGCGCAGTCAGTGGCCGCTGACGGTGATGTTCTTCGACGCCCTCCACATCGACGGGGCCGACCTCATCGACCTCCCGGCCCGCGACCGCTTCGCGGCCCTCGAGAAGGTGGCCGGCGCATACCTCGTGCCACGGCGGGTGACCGACGATGTCGGCGAGGCGGAGGAGTTCGCCAAGGAGATGCTCTCCCGGGGACATGAGGGCGTGGTCATCAAGGACCTCGACCTGCCGTATGCCGCAGGTCGTCGAGGTGCGGGCTGGGTCAAGGTCAAGCCGCGGCACACCCTCGACCTCGTCGTCCTCGCCGTCGAGTGGGGGAGCGGTCGTCGGCAGGGGTTGCTCTCGAACATCCACCTCGGCGCCCGAGATCCGCGGACCGGCGGGCTGGTGATGCTGGGCAAGACCTTCAAAGGAATGACGGACGAGATGCTCGCCTGGCAGACCGAGCGGTTCCTCGAGCTGGAGCAGTCCCGGTCCCGCTACGCCGTGCACGTGCGGCCCGAGCAGGTCGTGGAGATCGCCTTCGACGGGCTGCAGCGCTCACGGCGTTACCCCGGCGGGGTGGCCCTCCGGTTCGCCCGCGTCCTGCGCTACCGCGACGACAAGTCCGCCGCCGAGGCGGACACGATCGATACCGTCCTCGACCTGGCCCGGACGATGGGTGTGCTCGACGAGGGCAGCGAGGAGTAGCGGCACCC
>JAAYCP010000037.1 GCA_012729695.1 Actinomycetales bacterium
ACGAGGACCTGGTCGTGCGTGATGTCCTCGATCCGCCACGTCGACGTCCCGAGGGTGAACACGTCGCCGACGCGGGACTCGTAGACCATCTCCTCGTCGAGCTCCCCGACCCGTCGACCCGGGCCGTCGCCGCCGGCGAGGAAGACGCCGTAGAGGCCTCTGTCGGGGATGGTGCCACCGGAGGTGACGGCAAGGCGCTGGGCACCGCGCCGCCCGGAGATCGTGTCGGTGAGCCGGTCCCAGACGATCCGGGCCCGCAGCTCGGCGAACTCCTCACTGGGGTAGCGCCCCGCGAGCATGTCGAGCGTCGCGTCGAGGACGGACCTGCTGAGCGTCGAGAACGGCGCGGCACGGCGCACGAGGCTCTCCAGGTCGGAGACGGACCAGTCGTCCATAGCGGCCATCGCGACGATCTGCTGGGCGAGGACGTCGAGAGGGTTCGCCGGGACGTGGAGGGACTCGATGGCGCCGTGAGCCATCCGCTCCACGACGACGGCGGTCTGGAGGAGATCACCGCGGAACTTGGGGAAGATGACCCCCCGGGAGACGGCACCCACCTGGTGACCTGCCCGACCGACGCGCTGCAGCCCGCTCGCGACCGACGGAGGCGACTCGACCTGGATGACGAGATCGACCGCACCCATATCGATGCCGAGCTCGAGGCTGCTCGTCGCGACGACGGCCGGCAGCCGCCCGGCCTTGAGGTCGTCCTCGATCTGAGCCCGGTGCTCCTTGCTCATCGAGCCGTGGTGCGCCCGGGCCAGGACCGCAGGCACGCCGCGCGACATCCCCGCCTGGGCCATGATCTCGGCCGGGGCGCGGGGCGATCCCGCGCCGCGCGGCGCAGGCTCGGGACCGGTTCCGACCACGTCGTCGTCCTCGGCGTGGCGCTCGAGCCAGATCTCGTTGAGTCGGGTCGTGAGCCGCTCGGCAAGTCGTCGGGAGTTGGTGAAGACGATCGTCGAGCGGTGCGCCTCGATGAGGTCGACGACCCGCTCCTCGACGTGCGGCCAGATCGACGTCCGGGGCTGATCTCCTGCCGCCGCGCCGGAGAGGTCGTCAGTGACGACCTGTCCGAGCTCGGACATGTCCGGCACCGGGACGACGACCTCGAGGTCCCACTGCTTCGCCGACGGCGGCGCGACGATCTCGACCTCCCGACCTCCGGCCAGGAACCTGCCGACCTCCTCGATGGGTCGCACCGTCGCGGACAGACCGATCCTTTGGGCAGGCTTCTCCAGGAGGGCATCGAGACGCTCGAGGCTGAGGGCGAGGTGGGCGCCGCGCTTCGTCCCGGCGACGGCATGGATCTCGTCGATGATGACCGTCTCGACCCCTCGCAGGGACTCACGGGCAGCGCTCGTGAGGAGGAGGAAGAGTGACTCCGGGGTGGTGATGAGGATGTCGCTCGGTGCCTTCGCGAAGGCACGCCGCTCAGCTGGCGGGGTGTCCCCCGAGCGGACCGCGACCGAGATGTCGGCGATGGCGTCGGCCTCGGGCAGCCCGAGCCGGCGGGCGGCATGGCCGATCCCGATGAGGGGGCTGCGCAGGTTGCGCTCGACGTCGACGGCGAGAGCCTTCAACGGCGAGACGTAGAGGACGCGGCACCGGAGCATCGGGTCCGGTGGGGGACCGTCGACGACGAGTCGGTCCAGCGCCCACAGGAAGGCGGAGAGGGTCTTGCCCGAGCCGGTCGGAGCCACGACCAGCGCATGCCGGCCGGAGCTCGTCGCCGTCCACGCGCCGACCTGAGCCTGCGTGGGCGCGGCGAAGCTGCTGCGGAACCACTCGGCCGTCGCAGCGGAGAATCGGCCGAGGACACCCAGGTCCTCAGATGCAGGGCTCTGGGTTGCAGGGCTATGGGTTGCAGGGCTCTGGGTTGCAGGGCTCTGCGCTGAAGAGCCCTGCTGTGTCGAGCTCTGGGTAGCAGAGCTCTCGAGCGGGGTACGAGTCATCGGGTCAAGCCTCTCACTGCGTACCGACAGCGCATGGCGACCGGACAGGGACCGTTGGACGATGACCGCGGTCCCGACCACCTGCCCTGGCCCACCTGCCGACCAAGGCGTGGGAGCATACAGAGGTGTCCAGGACGGTGCGGCTGTGACAGCCTGCTCGGCATGCAGCGAGGCGCTTCCCGACGGAGCGCGCTTCTGTCTCGCCTGCGGGACACCTCAGGTCCGCGACTGCTCGGTATGCGGTGCGAACCTCCCCGGCACCGCCCGGTTCTGCATGAGCTGCGGAACCCCGACCCGGCCCGGTCCCGCGACCCCGACGTCCGAGACCGGGGCTGACCCGGTTCCGGACGCCATCAGGACCACCTCTGACACCACCAGCGCTGACACGACCAGCGCTGACACCACCTCCTCGATGGGCGGGGTGTCCGCCCGACGGGTGGTGCCCGTGCTCTTCGGGGACCTCGTCGGCTTCACGTCACTGAGCGAGTCCCGTGACCAGGAGGAGGTCCGCGAGCTGCTCAGCGACTACTTCGAGGTGTGCCGCTCGGTGCTGGAACGCCATGGTGGCCTCGTGGAGAAGTTCATCGGTGACGCGGTCATGGCCGTCTGGGGAGTCCCGGTCACCCGCGAGGACGACGCCGAGCGCGCAGTGCGGGCCGGCCTGGAGCTCATCGACGCCATCGAGGCGCTGGGGGAGCGGGTCGAGCTGCCGGGTCTGGCCATGCGGGTCGGCATCGTCACCGGAGAGGTGGCGGTGACGGTGGGCGCGCGGGGGCAGGGGATGGTGGCCGGCGACCCGGTCAACACCGCTTCGCGTGTCCAGGGTGTGGCGGACCCAGGGCAGGTGCTCGTGGACGAGACGACGAAGGCCCTCTCCCAGGCCGCGATCACGTACACCTCCGCCGGGGTGCACGCGCTGAAGGGCAAGGAGCACCCGGTGCCCCTGTGGCGAGCGGTTGCCGTCGTCGCGAACATCGGTGGGGCCCAGCGCGCCGACGGGCTGGAGGCGCCGTTGGTCGGCCGGGACCGGGAGCTGCGTCTGGTCAAGGACATCTTCCACCGCACGCAGGAGTCACGCTCGCCCAACCTGCTCATCGTCGCGGCCGCACCCGGGCTCGGGAAGTCCCGCCTGGCGTGGGAGTTCTCGAAGTACGTCGACGGTCTCGAGGTGAACACGCGGTGGCTCGAGGGGCGCTGTCCTGCCTACGGCGACGGCGCGGCCTTCCACGCGCTCGCAGAGGCGCTGCGGGGCCGACTGCGCGCCTTCGACGGGGACACCGGAACCGACCTGGGTCACGTCCTCGACGACTTCCTCACCGAGTTCGTCCCGAGTGAGCAGGACCGGACCTGGCTGCGCCCACCGGTCGCCTCGCTCCTCGGCCTTCCAGGAGCGGGATCGCACTCGCGGCAGGAGCTGTTCGCGGCCTGGGTGGCCGTCCTCGAGGCGCTCTCGGTCGACTCCAGCGCAGTCGTCCTCGTCATCGAGGACGGCGAGAACGCCGACGAGGGCCTGACGGCCTTCCTCGAGTTCGCGCTCGGGGTCAAGGACCTCCCGCTCTTCGTGCTCCTCCTGGCCCGCCCCGAGCTCCTCAGTGACCGACCCGGGTTGGTGGCGCACTCCCGGACCGTGACCGCGCACCTGCACGAGCTGACCGAGGCGGAGATGGGGGAGCTCGTCTCCTCACTCGTCTCCGGTCTGCCGGAGTCGGTCCGGGACGGTCTTGTCGAGCGGGCGTCGGGAGTGCCCCTCTTCGCCGTGGAGACGGTCCGCTCGCTCATCGACAAGGAGCTCGTCACGGCTGACGAGGGGCGGTATGTGCTGGTCGACCGGACCATCGACGTCGCCGACGTCGCGGCGCCGGTGTCCCTGCATACCCTCATCGCCTCCCGTCTCGATGCCCTGCCAGGCGACCTGCGGCGCGTGATCGATCTGGCCAGTGTCCTCGGGCGCTCCTTCCGGCCCGCGGTCCTGGCCGGGCTCGTCGGTGAGGACACGATCGAACCGGCTCTCGCCGAGCTCGTCCGCAGGCAGTTCCTCGAGGTGTCGACCAACCGGCTCGCTGGTGAGTTCGGGTGGTACTCCTTCCCGCAGGACGTCGTGCGTCAGGTGGCCTACTCCATGCTGGCCCGTCGGGACCGGCGCACCGCCCACCTGGCGGTGGCCGAGGCGCTCGAGGCGGTCGACTCGCCCGCCGAGCTGCCGATGCTCGCGCAGCACCTCGTCGCCGCGGCCGAGGCGGTGCCGGGCGAGGCCGACGTGCGTGACCTGCAGGCCCGCGCAGCCGACGCCTTCGACGCCGCCAGTGCATGGGCTCTCGGACTCGGGTCGTGGGGCGACGCCATCGCCCACGTGGAGCGGGCGCTCGAGCTGGTCGAGGACCCCGCGAGCCGGGTCCGCCTGCTCTGCCGCATCACGGCGGCCGCGCAGGCCTCCGGTGACTGGGACAGGGGAGTGGCGGCGGGCCGCGAGGCGATCGAGCTGGGTCGGGTCGTGGGGGACGAGGTGGCCGAGGCCCTGGCGGCCGGCCTCACCGGCTTCCTCCTGACCCGCCAGCGGCGCTTCGGCGAGGCGGAGCAGCTCGTCAGCCGCTACTGGGAGCACTTCCGCGACCGCACGGACGCCGACGAGGCGCTGTACTGGCTGGCCCGCACGCTCTGTCTCAGCAAGGGGGAGATGGGCGACTGGGACGCCGAGGTGGCGCTCGTGATGTTGAGGGCGGCCGAGCACACGGGTGACCGGACGAAGACCGTCGCCGGCCTCAGCTACCTCGCGGTCGCGTTCTACGACCAGGGTCTGCGCGACTCCGCGCGGACCATGATGACGGGCGCCGCGGCGTTCGCCCGGGAGCACCGGTTGAAGGAGGCGGAGTCCACGGCCGAGAGCAACCTCGGCTACCTCGTCGCCGACGACGACCTCCACACCGCCATCGAGGCGAGCCGGGCCTCCACCGTCATCTGCCGGGAGCTCCACCTCACCGATGGCATCGGAGTCGCCGTCGGCAACCTGTCCGAGGCGTTGTACCTCGCCGGGGACTGGGACGAGCGGGACGCGGTGCTCGACGCCGAGGCGGCGGACCTCCCGGTCGGTGTCATCTCTGCGGAGAGCGTGGCGTTGTACGGCGCGCGGATTGCCCTGGCGCGCGGGGAGCCGCAGGGGGAGCTGCCCCTCGTCGACGAGGACGCCGACCCGCTGGGTCACGCCGACGTCACCTTGATGAACGCCCAGATCAGATTCGCCCGCGGCGATGCAGAGGACCTGTCGGCCGAGGTGGCAGCCACGCTGGACTCCATGCGCGGCCTCTGCCGCGAGGACGAGTGGGTCGGGTGGCTCGTCGAGCCCGGTGTGCGTGCCCTCCTCGCGCCCGAGCAGTGGCTGAGGTTGGCGGGCCAGGTCGAGGAGCGTCCCGCCCACCTGCTGCCCACCAGCTTCCGGGCCCACCGGCACCGCTGCCAGGCCCACCAGGCACGGCTCACGACTGGCCCGTCAGCAGAGGTGGTGCAGGCCCTGGAACAGGCGATCAGCGCATACCGGGAATGGGGCGGGCTCGTTGCAGCACACCAGACAGGGGCCGAGCTGGCCGAGGTCCTGGACGCCCTCGGCGACCACGGGGAGGCTGCCCGACTGCGGGCGGACGTGCGTGCCTTCTACGAGCGACTCCGTGCGAGCGCCTGGCTGGCCGCGCTCGACCGGGCCGGCGCCTCTGCGCCGGCCCCGGGGTGAGGGTGTCGACTCAGACGCCGGCGTGACTGGCGAGCCGCACCGTGAACCGCTCGTGGTAGAGCGGAGGCAGGCACGCCGCACCGACCGCCCTCCGGGCGGCCTCGTCATCACCCAGCGCGGCAGCGAAGACGGTCCGGATGTCGATGTCGTGAGCGGGCGGATCGCCGAGCACGATCGCGTCGCCGGGGCGGATGCGCCCAGGCTCGACCACCCGGAAGTAGGTCCCGCATCGTCCGTGCGCCGCGAAGCGCTTGATCCATCCGTGCTCACCCAGGTGCGCAGCGAAGGTTGCACACGGTGTGCGGGGAAGAGAGACCTCCAGCAGCGCCGTGCCGATCCGCACCGGTTGGTTGACGAGGAGCGATTCCAGATCGATGCCCTCGGTCGTGAGGTTCTCGCCGAACTGCCCGTCGGCGAGTGGGCGTCCGAGCTCGGACTCCCAGAAGGCGAGCTCTTCGCGGGCGTAGGCGTAGACCGCCTTCTGGGCTCCGCCGTGGTGCTTGGAGTTGCCCACCAGGTCGCCCGCCACTCCCGAGCCGTGCCCGTAGCCGTCAGCAGGAGCGAACACCTCCAGCTCGGCGACCGGCCGCTTGTCGATCCCGCTCTTGCGCGGTCGGGCCGCCCGGCTTCCTGGAGCGGGCTTCGGGACGGCGATGTTGGTCGAGCGGACACGCGGCGTCATTGGGGCAGCCTAGACGAGACGCTCGCCTGACCCGGACCCGTTTCGGCGACGGTTCGCGCGACCTTGAGCGGCGCATACGATCATCGGATGTGGTTGTCGGAGTTCTGGACCTTGATGCGCGACGAGTTCGGCGACGGTCCTGCCCAGGCGCTCGTGCGCTCCCACGTCCTGGGCGCCCTGGACAACCGCACGGCTGAGGAGGCGCTCGAGGCCGGGGTGCCGCCGCGTCAGGTGTGGCAGGCGCTGGTCAAGGATCTCGATGTGCCGGAGAGCCGCTGGTGGGGACGGGACGAGCCGTCTTCGAAGCGGCGGAAGTGAGTCAGCGGGTGAGTCACTGACGGGTCTGGACGTCCGCCGGCTCGTCGCGAGGAACCGATGTGCCGCCGTCGGTCCCCTGCACTAACGTTGCCGACCGTGACCGATGACCTGCTCCTCACCGCGCGCGACCTGACGAAGAAGTTCGGCGACTTCACCGCTGTCGACTCCATCGATGTCGAGGTGCGCAAGGGTGAGGCGTTCGGGTTCCTCGGGCCGAACGGTGCGGGCAAGTCGTCGACGATGCGGATGATCGCCAGCGTCTCGCCGGTGACGAGCGGCGAGCTGCGGATCTTCGGTCTCGACCCGGCCGTCGACGGCCAGCAGATCCGGGCACGCATCGGCAACTGTCCGCAGAAGGACCTGCTCGACGAGGAGCTCTCCGTCGAGGAGAACCTCTGGGTCTACGGTCGGTTCTTCGGACTGAGTCGTGCCGAGGTGCGGCAGCGGGCCAGCGAGCTGCTCGAGTTCGCCCAGCTCAGCGAGCGGCACGCCGACAAGGTCGAGCACCTCTCCGGCGGGATGAAGCGCCGGCTCGTCATCGCGCGCAGCCTCATCAACAACCCCGAGCTGCTGCTGCTCGACGAGCCCACGACCGGTCTCGACCCGCAGGCCAGACACGTCCTCTGGGACCGCCTTTTCCGGCTGAAGCGGCAGGGCGTCACCCTCATCATCACGACGCACTACATGGACGAGGCCGAGCAGCTCTGCGACCGTCTTGTCGTCATGGACAAGGGTCGGATCGCGGCCGAGGGAAGCCCGCGCGACCTCATCGACCGCTACTCGACGCGCGAGGTGGTGGAGGTGCGTTTCGACACCGACGAACACGCTCCCCACGCCGCACCCCTCGAGGGGATCGGAGAGCGCATGGAGGTCCTCCCGGACCGGATCCTGCTGTATGCGGACAACGGTGATGCGGCAACCGCGGCGATCGCGCAGCGCGGGATCCACCCGCTGTCCACCCTCGTGCGGCGCTCCACCCTTGAGGATGTCTTCCTGCACCTGACAGGACGGACCCTTGTCGACTGAGCTCAGCGGGGACAGGGTTGCCGCGGGCACGCGACTGTCCATGGGTCCTCGCCCGCCCATGTCCGCGCCTGAGCGGCTGCGGGCACTCCTCGCGTATCACTGGGTGCTGTTCAAGCGCACGATCGGCGGGGCCCTGGTCTCGCGGTTCCTCCTGCCCGTGCTCTTCCTGGCGTCGATGGGGCTGGGCGTGGGCAACCTCGTCGACTCCGCGTCCGGTGGCGTCAACGGCGTGCCCTACCTCCTCTACATCGTCCCCGGCCTGGTCATGGTGACGGCCATGAACGTGGCCGTTGGCGAGTCCACCTGGCCGGTCATGGGATTCGTGAAGTGGAACGAGTTCTACCGGGCGATGATCAATGCCCCTCAACGGGTCATCGACGTCCTGCTCGCGCACTGGCTGATGATCGCGTTCAACGTGCTGACGTCGGCCGGGGCGTTCATGGTGGTGGCTGCACTC
This sequence comes from Actinomycetales bacterium, assembly GCA_012729695.1. Lineage (GTDB taxonomy): Bacteria > Actinomycetota > Actinomycetes > Actinomycetales > Dermatophilaceae > F2B08. The sequence goes on from JAAYCP010000037.1 coordinate 8,160, forward strand.
TTCGGCGGGGTGCGGTCCTGGTGGTCGCTCGCGGCACTCCCCATCGCGGTGCTCACGGGCATGGCGTTCTCCACCCCCTTGTTCGTCGTCGCCGCGAAGGCGACGAACGACTCGATCTACTCAGCGCTCTTCCGGCTCGTGGTCACGCCTCTCATGCTGTTCTCAGGAGCGTTCTTCCCGATCGACCAGCTCCCGATCTGGATGCAGCCCATCTCGTGGGTGACGCCGCTGTGGCACGGCATCGAGCTCGGACGTGCGGCCTTCGTCGGAGGACCCGTGCCGGACCTGTGGCTCGTGCACCTGGGAGTGCTCCTCGCATACGTCATCGGCGGTGCCTGGGTGTCGGCGCGCGCGATCGAGGACAGGCTGGTGACCTGAGTGGTCGGTTATGCGCTGTGGCGCTTCGTGCTGCTCCGCGACGTGCTGGCCTTCCGCCGGATGTGGTGGTTGTTCGCCAGTGGGTTCGCCGAGCCCGTCTTCTACCTGTTCTCGATCGGCATCGGCCTCGGGGCGCTCGTCCAGGACGTCACGACCGACCACGGCCTGGTCGTCTCGTACGCCGCCTTCGTCGCACCGGCGATGCTCGCCACCTCGGCGATGAACGGGTCTATCGCGGACACCACCTACAACTTCTTCGCGAAGTTGAAGTTCTCGAAGACCTACGACACGATGCTCGCTACGCCCGCTCGACCATGGGACGTGGCCATCGGCGAGATCCTCTGGTCGCTCATCCGCGGCGGGATCTACTCGGCGATCTTCTTCTTCGTCGCACTCGCGATGGGCTTCGTGCGGTCCTGGTGGGCGATCCTGGCGATCCCGGCGTGTCTGCTCATCGGCGCTGCCTTCGCCGGCGTCGGGATGTGGGCGACGACGTACATGACCTCGTGGAAGCACTTCGAGTTCGTCACCCTTGCCATCCAGCCGATGTTCCTCTTCTCGGCGACGTTCTTCCCGCTGGCCGTCTATCCCGAGGCGCTGCAGTGGCTCGTGAAGCTCATGCCGCTGTACCACGGGGTCGAGATCCAGCGCGGGCTGATGCTCGGGGACGTGCACTGGGGTCTGCTGGGGTCGTCCTTCTACCTGCTCGCGCTCGCTGCCGTCGGGCTGTGGGGTGCCTCGCGGCGGATCTCCACGCTGCTGCTCACCTGACGACTGTCCAGAGACAGGTGATCGTGGCCGAGCGCCTGGACCAGACGTGTCTCGATCACGCTGAGTGCTCGGTGCCGGTTCCGCGCGAGCCGGCCGCGGACGGGGCTACCAGATCGTTCTCGAACGCGAAGGCAGCTGCCGCGGTACGGCTCCCGACATCGAGCTTCGCGAAGATGTTCGAGACATGCCTGGCCACCGTGCGCTCGGACAGAACCAGCTCCGCGGCGATCTGGGCATTGCTGGCTCCGGCGGCCACCAGCGCGAGGACCTCGACCTCTCTCGGGCTGAGCCCTCCCGGGGCGGGCTGGCGCCCGAGCAGCTCGGCAGCTCTCCTCTCGGCGGGCTCGGCGCCCAGCGCGGCGAAGGCCTTCCGGGACTCGGCCAGCTCGGCCCGAGCAGCGTCCTCATCGCCCAGCAGCCGCAGCGTCCGGCCGAGGAGCATCCGGCACCGGCCGACCTCGTAGCGAGCCCCGATCGCGGTCCAGTCGGTCTGAGCGGAGCGCACCGCCGGCAGCGCCACCTCCGGCTGACCCCGTTCGACGGCCACCTGGGCGGCGGCGTAATGGGACGCCGCCCGGAGCGAAAGACATCCGAAGGCGCCCGCGATGTCCGTGAGCTCATCCACGAGCTCGGCTGCCTCGTCGACCTGGCCGACGGCGACGAGCACCTCGATGGCGCCGGGAAGCAGTCGGTTGCGCTCCATCGCCAGTCGTGTGCCGGCCAGGCACCTGCGCACCGCAGCGACAGCCGCGTCCGTGCGTCCGCGCACCAACAGCAGGAGCGCTTGACCGGGTTGGGCGTCGAGACCGAGGTCCGCTGCCGCGTGGAAGGCAGCCTCAGCGCCGTCGAGGTCTCCCAGCAGCCTGAGGACATCGCCGCGCTCGGCGTGCGCGAGTGCCACGGCCGGGTGCCCACCGATGTCGCTGTAGCGGGTCACCGCCAGCTCCAGCTCCAGGAGGGCATCCCGGAAGGCGCCGCCGACCCTCATCAGCTGTCCCCGGTGCACGGCGGCCTGGCCGGTGAAGGCGACCAGCCCTGGCTGGGCATCGCACCACTGCGTGATTGCTGACGTCCACTGCGCCATCCGGCCCAGATCGCCGACCCACTGGCACGCCTCGATCGTGGAGCAGTAGACCTGACCGGCGAAGATGGTGTCGAGCTCACCCGCGACTACCCCGACCATCGCCTCGTCGACAAGTCGGAGCCCTTCCTGCACCTGGCCTTGCGCGGTGAGCAGTCGACCTTGTGCGTTCAGGCCGACCGCGAGGAGGTTGCGGTCGTCGAACCGCCGACCGTACTCGGTGACAGAGGCGGCGACCCCTTGCGCCTGCTCGAGCTCGCCGGAGCCGATGAGGGCGAGCATGCGCACGATCTGGAGGTATCCGCGCTCGACCACATCCTCCGGGATCTGCTCGAGCAGGCGCTCACCCCGTGCCGACCACCCCCCGGCGAGGATGGGTTCACCGCCCTCGGAGAGTGTGCGGGCCAGCCAGAACGCTGCTCGCACGGCCCCGAGGCGGTCGCCTGTGGACTCGTGCGCCGCATACGCCCGCTGCAGGGCCTGGATGCAGTCGTTGCGCCGCCCCACGAGATGGGCCGCCATGGCCAGCGCCGCGAAGTCCGCTCCGCTGAGCTGAGCGTCGTCCACGGAGGACAGGCTCTGGTATGCCGTGAGCCACTCCCTCCGCTCGTAGGCCAAGCGGGCTCGGTGCAGCTCCTCGATCACGCTCATCGTGCGGTCCTCCACCCTCGATGGTAATCGCGGGCACTGTGAGGGCCCCGTGCTTACCTCTGGCGTCCGGACCCGCGGGTCCGGTGCTGCCGGTGCTGGATCGACTCGTCTCCACCGTCTGGGTCTGCGGGCAAGCGGGTCGCGGAAGCCTGGGCCCGGTCCGTTGCAGCCGGGCAGCCGGTCAGTGCGCGGTGCCGATCCTCGGCCGGGTCCGCTGGGGCATGCGTTCGGTGATCCGGTCGGCGATGAAGGCCGCATCGCGACCGACGCCCGACATCTCTCCCGAGCTGAACGCGTACTGGAAGGCCAGGCCGCAGAAGAAGAGGCCAGGGACCTCCGCCACGACGCCCCGGTACTCCACCGGCCAGCCGTCGACGATGCGGATGGGAAGGTCGAGCCAGTCGTACGACTGACGGAACCCGGTCGCCCAGACGATGCTCGACACCTCGACCGTACGCCCACTCGCCAGCTGTGGCAGCCCCTCGGCCGAGACGTCGACGACGTGCTCCTCGATCCACTCCACGTCCCGATCGGCCAGGTGGTGTCGCTTGATGCGGAGCTGCGGTGCGCCGTGGTGCCGTAGCTGAGCCATGACCTTGCGACCCATCGGGGTCCGGCGGGTGAGGACGTGGTTGAAGGCGAACTCGATGAGAGGGAACGCGATCCGCAGCCGGGGACTGTCCCACTCCAGGGGGAGGTTCCCGCGGGCGGGGCCGACGAGGATCGTGCGCCGGGACTCGCCGAGCTCGAACGCGATGTCGAGTCCGCTGTGGGACGCCCCGACGACGAGGGCCGGCCCGGCGGGCAGCTGGGCCGGCGAGGTGTACTCACCGGAGTGGACCTGCCTGATCCCGGGGTCGAGCCGTCCCGCGAGATCAGGTACGTACGGCGTGTGCCCGAACGTGCCGGTGGCGACCACGACGTTGTCGCAGACGAGGCGGTGCCCGTCGAGGTCGACGATGAAGTGCTCGCCATCGCTGCCTTCGTGTCTGCCCACCCGATCGACGCCCACCCGGTCGACGCGCGACTGCAGCCGGACCGGCAGGTCATGGGTCATGGCGTACAGCTCGAGGTAGTCCGCCATCTCGTCCTTGGAGGGGAAGTGCCACGGATCGCCGGGGAAGGGGAGACCGTCGAGACCGTCCGCCTGGGCGGGGGTGAACAACCGCAGACTGTCGTAGCGTCGCCGCCAGGTGTCACCGATGCGGGCGTCCCCGTCGACGATGAGGAACTCCCGACCCCGTCGACGGAGGTGGTATCCCATCGACAGGCCGGCCTGACCGGCTCCGATGATGAGCGTCTCGATGTGCTGGGTGCTGGACATGGCGCCTCCTTCGCGTCACAGACGACGCTAGGAGTGGGGTCACGGGCACCGCATCGGACGGATTGACCATTCGTCTGAGGAAGGGATGAGTAGATCGAGCCATGCCCCGATGCGCCTTCCGCCGGCCACGTGCGGGTGTGCGGCGAGACTCCGTTCTCCGTGCGGCGTGTCCCGGTTGCTCGAACATGTGTTCGGCGTAGTGTGGTCCCCACGCGAGGGCCCTGACGGCGTGTCGTCCACAGCCCCACGGCAGCTGTGAGACGGCTGTCAGTGCCCCCGCCTAGCGTCTGACCTGACAGCAGAGAACGTCCGCTCATCTGTGGCTGTGAGGTCGAAGGTGGACGTGACCCGACCTCGACATTCATGAAGGAGACAGGCAGATGGCACGCGGAAACGCGACCCCGATCAACGCCGCCCTGCGTAACGGGCACGCCAATTCCGAGGAGAAGCTCAAGGTTCTCTCCCAGGTCATGGGCAACATCGAGAAGGCCCACGGCAAGGGCGCAGTCATGCGCCTCGGCGACGACATCCGCCCCCCGATCGAGGTCATCCCCACCGGGTCGATCGCCCTCGACGTCGCGCTCGGGATCGGCGGCCTGCCCCGGGGCCGGGTCGTGGAGATCTACGGACCGGAGTCGAGCGGCAAGTGCCTGACCGCCGACACCTACGTGTGGACTGAGCACGGGCTGGAGACCATCGCAGAGCTCTTCGGGCGCGCGGGTCAGAAGGCATCCTGCACCTCGAGGGTCACCGATGTTCGGGAGATCGGTCTGCGGGTGGTCAACGAGCGCGGTGAGCTCGAGACGGTCGCGGCGCTCACCCACAACAACCGCAAGCCGGTGAAGCGGTTGACCCTGGGTTCGGGTCGCTCCATCTCAGGCACCGACAACCACCCACTCCGCGTGATCAACGAGCGCGGCAGCATCGTGTGGCGGCGGATCGATCAGATCAAGGTCGGCGACGTCCTGGTCTCGGCGCTCTTCGGCGCAGAGGAGGCCGCGTCCGGAAGTGGCTTGAGCGAGGACGAGGCTGTCTTCCTGGGCTACCTCGTGGCCGAGGGATCCCGTGACGAGGCGAATCGTCACGCGGTCCGCTTCCCGAACTGGGATCCCGAAGTCGTGGAGGAGTGGACCGCCCTCGCTGAGTCGCTCTTCGGCGCGCAGGTGCGTCACGACGACGGCAAGGAGCACAGCATCTTGGACACGGCGCTGCGTCGTCGTCTGGCTGACGACTACGGCCTCGCCTACACCAACGCGCCTGAGAAGACGGTTCCGCACTGCGTGCGCACGGCCGGGGCGAAGGTCCAGGCGGCGTTCCTCTCGGCCCTGTTCGAGGGTGATGGATGGGTCGACCCGACCTCGACCGTCGGCCTGGGTACCGCCTCGAAGGTGCTCGGTGAGCAGGTGCAGCTCATGCTCTATGGGCTCGGCATCCCGAGCACGCTGCAGGCGTCGTTCAACCAGACGTACCAGCGTGACTACTACAGCGTCATCATCAACCCGTCGGTGGCGCACCGGTTCATGGAGGTCATCGGGTTCCGCAGCGCGCGCCGTGCCACCCAGGTGACCGCGAACTTCCGTCAGTCGGGCCGCGATCCGCAGTTCGAGAACGTGCCGAACGTCTCCGGTCTGGTCAAGGATCTGCGCGATGCGGTCGGCGGCGACCGTGCCTTCGACCGGATCGCCGGTGACCTCTTCCGGTCGGACCTGAACCTGGCGTGCTCGAAGGACCGACTTGCGAAGATCGTCGCCTGGGCCACTGAGCGCGAGGCCATGTTGCCTCCGGGAGCGAAGGCCATCCTTCTCCAGCTCAAGGAGCTCGCTGAAGCGCAGTACACCTATGAGTCCGTCGTCGAGGTGGCGGATGAGGGACTGCAGCCGACCTTCGACATCATGCTGCCGGAGACACACAGCTTCATCGCCAACGGTGTGCTGTCGCACAACACCACGGTGGCCCTGCACGCGGTCGCCAACGCCCAGAAGGCCGGGGGCATCGCGGCCTTCATCGACGCCGAGCACGCCCTGGACCCCGAGTACGCGAAGAAGCTCGGTGTGGACACCGACAACCTCCTCGTCAGCCAGCCCGACACCGGTGAGCAGGCACTCGAGATCGCCGACATGCTCATCCGCTCCGGCAGCCTCGACATCATCGTCATCGACTCCGTGGCGGCTCTCGTGCCGCGTGCCGAGATCGAGGGCGAGATGGGCGACAGCCACGTCGGTCTCCAGGCCCGGCTCATGAGCCAGGCCCTGCGCAAGCTCACCGGTGCCCTGAACGCCACGGGCACGACCGCGATCTTCATCAACCAGCTCCGCGAGAAGATCGGCGTGATGTTCGGGTGCATGTCCTACAGCACCCGGGTCACCCTCGCTGACGGCTCCACCGAGAAGATCGGCAAGATCGTCAACCAGAAGCTCCCCGTCGAGGTGCGCACCTACGACCCCGAGACGAACACGATCGTCAACCGTCCGGTCACGAACTGGTTCGACAACGGGATCACCGAGCGGTTCCTGCAGTTCACCGTCGAGAAGTCGGGCGGCAACGGCAAGGCCCAGTTCGCGGCTACTGAGAACCACCTCATCCGCACACCCGGCGGCTGGACCGAGGCCGGCGAGCTCATCCAGGGCGACCGGGTCATGGTCAGCGAGACCGCCCGCCTCTCCGACCAGCAGTGGCAGGTCGTCCTCGGCGGTCTGATGGGCGACGGGCACCTTGCTCCGAACCGGCGTGGGCGTCGTGGCGTGCGCTTCCGGATGGGCTCTGGGTTTGAACCGCATGGGGCTGCCCAGGTCGACTACCTCGACTTCAAGAGCGGTCTCCTCGGCAACATCCCGCAGACCCGCAGCGTGCGACCGAACGGTTCTGTCCACGTCGACCTGACCTCGTTGCCCGAGCTGGGTGAGGTCCGGGAGACGGTCTACTGGGGTGATGGGAAGAAGCACTTCGGTGAGGACTTCTTCAAGGCCCTCAACCCCTTGGCGCTCGCGATCTGGTACATGGACGACGGCAGCTTCGCTGTTCGGAGCACAGGCCTGCAGGAGGGGATCCGTGGCAGCGGCCGGATCGAGTTCTGCGTCGAGGCGATGAGCGAGGCCACCCAGCTGCGCCTGGTCAACTACCTGCGCGACGAGTACGGCGTCGAGGGACGGCTCAGCCTGCGCGGGGCCGGCCAGAAGGCCGTCTACCAGCTGACCACGGCGTCGAGCCGGCGGTTCCAGGAGATCGTGGCCCCCTACATCCACCCGTCGATGGAGGACAAGCTGCTGCCGGACCTGCGAGGCCGGTTCGCGCTGGAGCCCGAGTTCGTGGAGCCGCGGGAGGTCCTTGTGCCCGCTCGTGTCCTTGACGTGCACATCAAGCCGAAGACCCGCTCGATGCACCGCTTCGACATCGAGGTTGCCGGCACGCACAACTACTTCGTCGACGGGGTCATGGTGCACAACAGCCCGGAGACGACGACCGGCGGTAAGGCGCTGAAGTTCTACGCCTCCGTCCGGATCGACGTGCGTCGCATCGAGACCCTCAAGGACGGCACGGAGGCGGTCGGTAACCGCACCAGGGCCAAGATCGTCAAGAACAAGGTGTCCCCGCCGTTCAAGCAGGCCGAGTTCGACATCCTCTACGGTCAGGGCATCTCCCGCGAGGGCGGCCTCATCGACATGGGTGTGGACCACGGCTTCGTCCGCAAGGCCGGCGCCTGGTACACCTACGACGGTGACCAGCTCGGCCAGGGCAAGGAGAATGCCCGCCAGTTCCTCAAGGACAACCCCGACCTCGCCGACGAGCTCGAGCGCAAGATCAAGGACAAGCTCGGCGTCGGTCGTCGTACCGAGGAGCCCGGCGCGGACACCGAGGTTCCGGTCGAGTTCTGATCTACGGTGCTCGTTCTGGTTGACCGGCTCTGACCAGCCTGGTGAGGTCAGCCGGTCCCACCGGATGCAGCGAGAGGGCGCGAGATGACTGACGAGATGGAGGGCGGCCGAGACCGTCGCACCAACGCTCGTAACGCCAACGCTCGCAACGCCAACGCTCATCACGCCGCTGCTCGCAGCGCCCCCGACCTGGAGGCGCTGCGAGCGGCGGTGGCGCGGATCGAGCAAGGGGAGTCGACAGGCTTCTTCGACGAGATCGCGCCAGTCAGTGGGAGTCCGGAGTTCATCGAGCAAGAGGAGGACTCCTCCACCGATGATCCGGCTGGTGGGGTCCAGACCTCACCGACGGAGACCACCGGCCCAGAGAACGCCGCGTCCAGCTCGGCCGATCGCGACGCGGCGGACGGTGACGAAGCGGACCCGGGCACCGAGGAAGATCGCGACGCCGACCCGTATGCGGTGGCCCGGAACATCGTGCTCCGTCAGCTCACGATGTCGCCCAAGAGCAGGCAGCAGCTGCGGCAGAAGCTCCGGCAGCGCAACTGCCCGGACGACGTCGCCGAGGCTGTCCTCGACCGGATGAGTGAGGTGGGCCTGGTCGACGACGAGAAGTACGCCGAGGCCTATGTCAGGTCCAAGCAGACGACCCGTGGACTGTCGGCGCGTGCCCTGGCACACGAGCTGCGGACCAAGGGTGTAGACCGAGACACCGCCGAGACGGTCCTGGCGGAGATCAGGCCCGTTGAGGAGGAGGAGCGGGCCCGCAGCCTCGTCGATGCCCGACTCCCGAGACTGCGCGGACTGGACCGTCAGGTCGTGATCCGCCGGCTGGCAGGGATGCTCGCACGCAAGGGCTACCCCTCGGGGCTGAGCCTGCAGGTCATCCGCGAGGCGATCGACGCCGACCCCACCTTCGCCCGCGACTGAGCCGTCAGAGGGAGTGCAGCGGGCGCCGGCCCGGCGGGATCGACGACGTGCGAACGATCTCCTTGCCGAACGGCACGAGCGAGATCGGGATCATCTTCAGGTTCGCGACCGCCAGCGGAATGCCCACGATCGTGATCGCCTGCGCGATCGCGGTCGTGACGTGACCGAGCGCCAGCCACCAGCCGGCCAGGATGATCCACACGACGTTGAGCAGGACCGAACCGCTGCCGACGTCGGGCTGGTCGACGACCGCGCGCCCGAACGGCCACAGCGCGTACCGGGCGATCCGCAGCGACGCCACCCCGAGCGGGATCGTGACGATGAGGACGCAGAACAGCAGGCCGACCAGGGCGTAGCCCAGCGCGAGCCAGAATCCGCCGAAGACGAACCAGATGATGTTGAGCAGGGTGCGCACGTGACTCCTCGGTGACTGTTGGCCGGCACGGCCTCTCACCGCGCCCAACGAGGCAGGCCGGTGGTGGATTCCCGTTGACCGCCATGATGGTCCCATGAGCACCGTCGTCGTCGGAGGCGGGATCGTCGGCCTTGCCATAGCGCGTGAGGTCGCACAGCGCCGTCCGGACGAGCGCGTGACGGTCCTCGAGAAGGAGGGCCGGCTGGCCAGGCACCAGACCGGCCACAACTCGGGGGTGGTGCACGCCGGCATCTACTACCG
>JAAYCP010000038.1 GCA_012729695.1 Actinomycetales bacterium
GAGCGACACCGCCCGGACCCCGTCAGCGACGGCATGGTGCATCCGGAAGATGATGCCCACGCCACGCTCGGCAGCGCCCGGCACGACGAGCAGCTCCCAGCCCGGACGGTCGAGGGCCATCGGAACGGTCATGAGCGTGGCGGCCAGCGCCGCAAGACCCGCCCTGCCCTCGACCGGTTCGCTCAGCCGCACGTGCCACGTCAGGTCCGGCTCGCAGCGTTCCCAGACAGGCCGTCGACCCTGCCCGGCGACGCGCTGGGAGAGCCGGGCCAGACCCTGACGACGAGGGTCGGCGAGCGCGTTCGCAGGGCTGCGCGCACCGCCTCGAGATCCAGTCCCGCACGCCCGACGAAGCCGCCCTCGCCCAGGACGCCGGCGAGGAGGAAGGCGTTGACCTGGTCGGCCGCGTCGATCGTGACGTTCGAGGCGTCAGTGGCACTGAGCCACTGGTCGCCCCGGGCCGCCACGTCGATCAGGCCGCGCGGGCGAGCAGCGCTCGGAAGAACACCAGCTCGATGTCGCCCGGGTCGACGGCCACATAGCTCGTTCCGCCAGTCGCCTGAGCGATCGCCTCGAGCGCCGCGGGGTCGGTGTCCGGGCCGATACCGATGGTGATGATCCGGACCGGACGCATCGGGTCGGCGTTCTCCGCGAGCTGGGCGAGCAGCTGGTCGAGCGTCAGTCCGCCACCCGGGTCGTCGTTGATGCCATCGGTGACGATGACGACCGAGTTGACGTGCGCCGGGTCGTAGTTGCTCTGCATGTCGAGGTAGGCCGCCAGGGCCGTGTCGTAGAGACCGGTGTCGCCGCTGATGTAGGTCTCGAGCTCGTTGACGTGCTGGGCCAGCACCTCTCGCTGGGTCTGTCCGTCCACCTCCTCGTTGAGCGCCCGCACCGGGACCGTCGGCTCCCAGTCCTGACCGCTCGCACGGTCGGTCGAGAACACCCACGACCCGATCTGCGAGCCGTCCGGCAGCACCCCGAGGGCGTTGAGCAGAGCACCCTGCATCAGCTCCAGGCGCGTCGTGTTGCCGGCAGCCCAGAGCATCGAGCCGGAGACGTCGATCGTCGTGAGCATGCGGGAGTCGATCCGCAGCGTGTCCCAGAGCCGGGTGGTCTCGATCGCGCGGTCCGTGGCCGGCAGGGCGGCGAGGCGGTACGGCACGGCGTCGACGCCGTTGATCTGCGGACCCGGATCGCCCGGGGTGCGGAAGCCGGCCTCGCGCTGCAGGTCGAGCAGCTCGGGCGAGCGCAGTGCCTGGAACAGGGCGAGGGCAGCGTCCCGCTCGGTCCGCTCGAGCTCGGCCTGCACATACATCGGGTAGGTGAACTCAGCAGTGCCGTCAGCCGGAATGACCGGCTGCAGCGTCGACTCCGGGTTCTCCTTGATGTAGGACGCGAGCCGCTGCTCGGAGACCGGGAAGGGGACGACGTCCCCGGCGCCGACGTCCTCGGCCTCGAAGGATGCCTCATCGGTGTCGGTGGCGAAGCGGGAGAGGAAGATCATCCGCTGACCCAGAAGGAGGTAGTCGTCCCCCTGGGCAGGGACCGCACCACGAGCGAGGTCGAGTGCGAGCCGGCTCGCCGCGTCGGTGCTCGGCTGGGCGAGCCGGATCTGGCGGGTCGTCGTGAACATCTCGCGCCAGGTCGTCTCGGGCGTGACGGTGTTCTCCTCGGCTGGTGCGGGGCCGACGGCCAGCACGATGGGCGATGTCGCCACGGAGCCGAGCAGGGACCATCCCGCCGCGGTCTCCAGGGTCGACGGCTCCTCCGCGGTCGTCAGCGACGTGATGCGGAAAGTGCCCTGGTCGGAGCGGTGCTCGGTGATGCGGCTCGTCCAGTCGGCGGCATCGCTCACCCAGACGTCCGGGGCCTCGCCCTCCTGGATGTCTGCGGCCACCTGGGTGGGTCGCTGCTCGCGCAGGGTGACCTGGACGCAGTCAGCGGCGACGGGCTCACCCGCGGCCTCGACGATCGGCGCGAGCTCCGGCGGCACGGCGACGTCCAGCTCGATGACGCTGTCGCAGGACTCGGGCAGATCAGCGGCGTTGCTCGTCGTGTTGTCACCGTCGGTCTGCCCCGCCGGTTCATTGCCGTCGCCGCGTAGGAGCGTGAACAGTCCGATGCCGACGAAGACGACGACGGCGAGCACGGCGCCGAGAAGCGCAGTGGTCGCCGGATCGAACCGGGAGACCGAACCGCCGGCATGTCTGCCGGAGCGGGTCGGGGGTGATGTTGAACTCATTCGGTGTGCCTTAGAGGGGGGAGGGGGTTTCGGCCATGGTAACGAGCGTGGATGAGCATTCGCTCCACTCGGGCAGGCTGGACCCCTGGTTACAGTGCTGAGATGACGACGACGTCCCAGCCAGGTCAGACCGCCCACGACTCCCGCAGTGGGGCCAGCCATGAGGCCGTGGAAGGCTGGCGGGCGACGCACGAGGACGTCCTGAGAGAGGCTGCGGAAGCCCTGGCGGCCCGGTCGTACTTCTCCCGGTACCCCGACTCCCCGTCTCCCCGCGTCCAGGGGGAGGGGGCAGCCGAGGCGGGGCGCACCGCATACGAGCAGCGGCTGGACCGGTCCTTCGACCTGAGCCAGCCGACCACCGGGGAGAGCGTCGGCGACGAGGTCTCGCCCTATGGTCCCCGGCTCGGCGTGAGCTATCCCCGACTGGACATCGGAGCCGCGCTGGCTGCCGCCAGGGAGGGTATGCGGTCGTGGCGGGACGCCGGTCCCCGCACCCGGGCGGTGGCCTGCGTGGAGATCATCGAGCGGCTCAACGCCCGCTCGTTCGAGCTGGGGCACGCCGTGATGCACACGAGCGGCCAGCCCTTCGTCATGGCGTTCCAGGCGGGCGGGCCGCAGGCCCAGGACCGGGCCCTCGAGGCGGTTGTCGCGGGCCTCGTCGAGCAGGAGCGCATCCCCTCGTCGGCGCGCTGGGAGAAGCCCGGCCGGGATGCAGCGGTCGTGATGGTCAAGGACTACGTCTGCGTGCCGCGCGGGGTCGCGTTGCTCATCGGCTGCAACACCTTCCCGACGTGGAACGCCTACCCCGGGCTGTTCGCGTCCCTCGTCACCGGCAATGCCGTCATCGTCAAGCCGCACCCGCGTGCTGTCCTCCCACTGGCGATCACGGTCGAGGTCTGCCAGGAGGTCCTCGCGGAGGCGGGCTTCAGCCCCGCGCTCGTCCAGCTGGCGGCCGAGGGTGACGGGGAGAGGCTTGCGGCCGACCTCGCGCTGCGTCCGGAGGTCGCGATCATCGACTACACCGGTGGCCCGGGATTCGGGAGCTGGCTCGAGCGGGAGGCCGCCGCCGCGGGCAAGGCCGTCTTCACCGAGAAGGCCGGCGTCAACACGGTTGTTCTCGACTCGGCCGACGACCTCGGCGCAGTGGTCGGCAACCTCGCGTTCTCGCTGACGCTCTACTCCGGCCAGATGTGCACGACCCCGCAGAACCTCTACATCCCCCGGGGCGGCATCGCGACCCCGGAGGGTCGGGTGTCGGTCGAGGAGTTCGCCGAGCGCCTGGCGTCGGCCATCGGCCGTCTCACCGGCGACGATGCCCGTGCTGTCGAGGTGCTCGGAGCAACGGTCAACGACGTCGTCCGAGGGAACTCCGCCCGCCTCGGCGAGCTGGCTGCCGAGGCCGGCGGGGAGATCGTGGTGAGCCCGCGGGACGTCGCCCACCCCGCATACCCGGACGCGGTGGTGCGCACCCCGGCCGTGGTGCGGCTCGATGTCTCCCGCGAGGACGTCTACACGCGGGAGCTCTTCGGTCCGGTGGCGCTGCTCATCGTCACCGACTCGACCGAGCAGTCGCTCGCCCAGTTCGTCGACACGGTCCGCGAGCACGGCGCCATGACGGCCTCGGTCTACTCGACCTCGGAGGAGGTGCTGGCGGCGGCGCGGGAGGCGGCGCTCGATGCGGGGGTCGCCCTCTCGGAGAACCTCACCGGTCAGATCTTCGTCAACCAGACGGCAGCGTTCTCCGACTTCCACGGCACCGGGGCGAATCCGGCCGCCAACGCGGCCTATACGGACGCTGCGTTCGTGGCGCCCCGCTTCCGGGTCGTCGCGTCACGGCGGCACGTGCCGGCCTGAGGCGCGCGGGCGCTTGCTGGCGCGGGCCTCGACCGGGTCGCGACTACTTGCCGTCCGGCACGACGACGTTGAGGACCATCGAGACCAGCGAGATCACGATGCCACCCAGGACGGCGTCCCAGAAGAAGCTGTCGACGTGGAAGGAGAGGCCCAGTGGGCCACTGACCCACGAGGTGAGCGACAGCATCGCGGCGTTGATGATGAGGGTGAACAACCCGAGGGTGAGGATGATCGCGGGGAAGGCGAGGAAGCTCGCGATCGGCTTGACGACGGCGTTGATGAGACCGAAGACGAGCGCTACGAGCAGGATCGTCAGCACCCGGTTGGTGGTGCTGGTGTCGTCCTCAGCGAGCGTGATGCCGTCGATCAGCGCGGCGGCGACCCACAGCGCGATGCCGTTGACGACCGTCTTGAGTAGGAATCCCATCATCCCCCCATGGTGGCAGACCAGGCCGACCGTGCACCCGTTCGCCACGCTCTTGTCCATCACGTCCCCCCACGCACTGTCCACCGCACTGTCCACCACACTGTCCACCACGCGCCGAAGGCTGCGGACCCTACAGTGGCTCCTATGAGCGAGCCGACGACGACCGACGCCCTTCCCGGCCCGAGGATCCGTGAGGTCCTCTCGCGCCTTCCGGCCTACGTCCCGGGCAAGCCGGCAGCGGCGCCCGAGGGTCAGACGGCCTACAAGTGCTCCTCGAACGAGAACCCGTACCAGCCGCTCCCGTCCGTCCTCGCGGTGATCCGTGAGGCCGCAGAGACCATCAACCGCTACCCCGACATGGCCGTCAGCGAGCTGAGCCAGGCGATCGCCGACCACCTCGACGTCCCGGTGGAGTGCATCGCGACGGGCACAGGTTCGGTGGGTGTGCTGGGCCAGGTCATCCAGGCCTGCTGCGACGCAGGCGACGAGGTCGTCTTCGCGTGGCGCTCCTTCGAGGCCTACCCCATCGTCACGACGATCGCCGGGGCCGTCCCGGTCACCGTGGCGCTGGACGAGCAGCAGCGGCACCGCCTGGACGCGATGGCCGACGCGATCACCGAGCACACCCGGGTCGTCCTCGTCTGCACGCCGAACAACCCCACCGGCACCGTCGTCCACGACGACGAGCTGCGGGCCTTCCTCACGCGGGTGCCGCAGGACGTCCTCGTCGTCATCGACGAGGCCTACCTCGAGTTCGTCCAGGACCCCGACGCGCCGGACGGTCTGACGATCTGGCGCGAGCACCCCAACGTCATGCTGCTGCGCACCTTCAGCAAGGCCTACGGTCTGGCCGGACTGCGCGTCGGGTATGCGGTGGCCCACTCGGCCGTCGCCGCCGCCTTGCGCAAGACGGCCGTCCCGTTCGGCGTGAACTCCCTGGCTCAGGTGGCCGCGGTGGAGTCGCTGCGCGTCCGCGACGAGCTCCAGGAGCGGGTCGACCACCTCGTCAAGGAGCGCAGCCGGGTCGCCGACGGTCTGCGCGACCAGGGCTGGGAGCTCTCCGACAGCGAGGCCAACTTCGTCTGGTTTGACCTCGGCGACCGCTCGGCCGACTTCGCGCTCACGTGCGAGGAGTCCGGGCTCATGGTGCGCCGCTACGGCGACGACGGGGTCCGCGTGACGATCGCCGAGCCGGAGGCCAACGACCGGCTCCTCGAGATCTGCGAGCGCTGGCGCCGCGAGGGCTGATACCCGCCCACCTGAAGACGCCGCTCCGGCGCGGACCGCAATGCCGTGCCCGAGGGTCCCGGCGCGCTCTGGATGCTGCTGGTCGGTGGACAGCCGTGTCCGGATGATGAGATTTTCAGGTGTTTTAGGTACGTTAGGTCAGACCCCATGTGACCGCGGTCTCACCCCCGCCGTGATCACATGACCACTCGCACGCGCGTCCACCACCTCCGGATTCGCGGGTGCCACGGACCGCTGGCCGACGTTGCCTCAGCGGGGAAGGAGTGCCGTGAGCGACACCCCTGTCGACTTCGACGCACCGCAGAACAACGCAGGAGCGGCCGCGCGTCCGCCCCGTGCCACCGACCCGCTCGCGGCGATCAACGCCAGCCCGGCGGTGGGAGACGGCGGCGCGGACATGGTCCAGCTCCTCACCCCCGAGGGCCAGCGCGTGCCCAACGCGACCTACGACCCCATCATCGGGGCGCTCACCGACGACGAGCTGCGCGGCTTCTACCGCGACCTCGTCCTCATCCGCCGCGTCGACACCGAGGCCACCGCGCTGCAGCGCCAGGGCGAGCTCGGCATCTGGGCCTCGCTCCTCGGCCAGGAGGCCGCGCAGGTCGGTGCCGGCCGCGCGCTGCGCCCGCAGGACTACGCCTTCCCGAGCTACCGCGAGCACGGCGTCGCCTGGTGCCGCGGGGTGGACCCGATGAACCTGCTCGGCCTCTTCCGTGGCGTCAACCACGGTGGCTGGGACCCGCACGAGAAGAACTTCCACCTCTACACGATCGTCATCGGCGCCCAGGCGCTGCACGCGACCGGCTACGCGATGGCCATCCAGCGCGACGGCGACGTCGGCACCGACGACCCCGACCGCGATGCCGCCGTCATCTCCTTCTTCGGGGACGGCGCGACCTCCCAGGGCGACGTCAACGAGGCCCTCGTCTTCGCCGGGGTCAACCACGCGCCTGTCGTCTTCTTCTGCCAGAACAACCAGTGGGCGATCTCGGTCCCGAACGAGAAGCAGATCCCGAGCCCGCTCTACCAGCGCTCGAGCGGCTTCGGCTTCCCCGGGGTGCGCGTCGACGGCAACGACATCCTCGCTGTGTATGCGGTGTCCAAGACCGCGCTCGACCACGCCCGATCCGGGCAGGGGCCGACGTTCATCGAGGCCTTCACCTACCGGATGGGGGCGCACACGACGTCCGACGACCCGACGAAGTACCGCGTCTCCGCGGAGGTCGAGGTCTGGAAGCACCGGGACCCGATCGAGCGCTTCAAGGCCTGGCTCGTCCGGGAGGGCATCGCCAACAGGACCTTCTTCGACCAGGTCGAGGCCGAGGCCGACGAACTCGCGGCCTCGGTGCGCAAGCGCTGCCTGGCGATGGAGGACCCCGAACCGACGGCGATGTTCGACCACGTCTACGTCGAGGAGCATCCGCTCATCGAGGCCGAGCGTGAGCAGCTGCGCACCTACCTCGCGAGCTTCGAGGGGAGCCACTGACATGACTGCCACCACGAGTTCGACAGCGCGGCAGACGATGACGATCGCCCGCGGGATCAACTCGGGCCTGCGCGCCGCCATGGAGAAGGACCCCAAGGTCCTTCTCATGGGTGAGGACATCGGCAAGCTCGGCGGCGTCTTCCGCGTCACCGAGGGCCTGCAGAAGGACTTCGGTGAGGACCGGGTGATCGACACCCCGCTCGCCGAGGCCGGCATCGTCGGCACGGCGATCGGCATGGCGCTGCGCGGCTACCGGCCGGTCATCGAGATCCAGTTCGACGGCTTCGTCTACCCGGCCTTCGACCACATCGTCAGCCAGGTCGCGAAGATGCGTGCCCGCTCGCTCGGCGCCGTCACCCTCCCGCTCGTCATCCGCATCCCCGTGGGCGGCGGCATCGGCGCGGTCGAGCACCACAGTGAGTCCAACGAGGCCTACTTCACCCACACGGCCGGCCTCCGCGTCGTCTGCTGCGCCAACGCCGAGGACGCCTACTGGATGATCCAGCAGGCCATCGAGACCGACGACCCGGTCATCTTCTACGAGCCCAAGCGCCGCTACTGGGACAAGGGCGAGGTCGACACCTCCGCGCCACAGCGCGGCCTCTACGAGTCCCGGATCGTCAAGGAGGGCAGCGACCTGACGCTGCTCGCCTACGGGCCGATGGTCAAGACCTGCCTGCAGGCGGCCCAGGTCGCCGAGGAGGAGGGCCGCAGCCTCGAGGTCATCGACCTGCGCAGCCTCTCGCCCCTCGACCTGCCGGCCCTCATCGGGTCGACCCAGCGGACCGGACGCGTCGTCATCGTCCACGAGGCCCCGACCTTCGGCGGACTCGGTGGCGAGATCGCCGCACGGCTCACGGAGAGCTGCTTCTACCACCTCGAGGCGCCGATCATGCGCGTCGGCGGCTACAACGTCCCCTATCCGCCGAGCCGGCTCGAGGAGGACTTCCTGCCGGACCTGGACCGCGTCCTCGACACCGTCGACAAGTCCCTGTCCTACTGACCGGACTCCCTCTCCTGACCGACCCCTTGGGGTCACTTCCCCCGACCCAGACCAGCACAGAATCGAGAGCACACCAGTGGCAATCAAGGAGTTCCGCCTTCCCGACCCCGGTGAGGGTCTGACCGAGGCTGAGATCGTCACGTGGAAGGTCAAGGTCGGCGACACCGTCAAGGTCAACGACATCGTCGTCGAGATCGAGACGGCGAAGTCGCTCGTCGAGCTGCCGGTCCCGTTCGCGGGCACGGTGACGGCCCTGCTGGTCCAGGAGGGCGACACCGTCGAGGTCGGGGTGCCGATCATCGCGGTCGACACCGGCGGCGATGCCGGTGGCGAAGGTGCGCCGACGACCGTCCAGGACGCTCCCGCCGAGGGGGCCGTCGAGCCGGGGTTGGAGGGCAGCCCCGCTCCGAAGGTCACCGACTCCTCCGGCGCTGCCCAGCCGGGCGCGGATTCGCAGGGGGGTATCGAGGAAGGAAAGATCGGCGGCACCACCTCGACAGGTCGCACCGCCGTCCTCGTCGGCTACGGCGTGAAGCAGACCGAGGCCAAGCGCCGACCACGCAAGGATGGCTCCGGCCCGGCCGGGGGCGCAGCTCCGGCTCCGGCCGCGGCACCGACCGCTATTCCTGCCGCCGCTCCGCCGTCCGCTGCCGTTTCTACCCCCAGGGCAGATCGTCCGCTGGCCAAGCCGCCGGTCCGCAAGCTCGCGAAGGAACTCGGCATCGACCTCGCCTCGGTCCCCGGGACGGGCGAGGGTGGCGTGGTGACCCGCGCCGACGTCGAGGCGTATGCGGAGGCCGGCGCGACGCATACCCCCTCCGCTGCGGCGGCAGGGACCGGTGCGCCGGCCGCGACCGGTGAGCGCGAGACCCGCGAGCCGATCAAGGGCGTGCGCAAGATGATGGCGCAGGCGATGACCGGCTCGGCCTTCAGCGCCCCGCACGTCACCGAGTGGATCACAGTCGACGTCACGCGGACGATGGAGTTCGTCGCCGGCCTGAAGAAGGACCGCGCGCTCCGCGACGTGAAGGTCACGCCTCTCCTCGTCCTTGCGAAGGCGATGTGCCTGGCGATCAAGCGGTACCCGCTCATCAACTCGACGTGGGACGAGGACGCGCAGGAGATCGTCGTCAAGCACTACGTGAACCTCGGCATCGCGGCGGCCACCCCGCGCGGACTCGTCGTGCCGAACATCAAGGACGCCGACAGCATGTCCATGCAGGAGCTCGCGGCGAAGATCGGTGAGCTCACCGCCACCGCGCGGGAGGGCCGCACCAGCCCCGCCGACATGAGCGGAGGCACGATCACGATCACCAACGTCGGTGTCTTCGGCGTCGATCTCGGGACCCCGATCATCAACCCGGGTGAGTCCGCGATCATGGCCTTCGGTGCCGTGCGGAGGATGCCGTGGGTCGTCGAGACCGAGGGACCCGGCGGTGTCGTCGAGGAGATCGTGCCGCGGTCCGTGGCCCAGCTCGCCCTCTCCTTCGACCACCGCCACATCGACGGAGAGCTCGGCAGCCGCTTCCTCGCCGACGTCGCGTCGATCCTCGAGGACCCGGCTCGGGCGATGCTGTTCTGACCGCGTGTTCCTCTTCATCCCGGGTCCGTCTTCCTCCCGAGCCGTCACTGCCAGTCCGCGTAGTCCTGTGCCCGTCTGATCC